>DATGGL010000068.1:0-27564 GCA_035308605.1 Bryobacteraceae bacterium | reverse complement strand
GGAAGATTCGGATTCACTGACCAGACCGCCTGCTGGATCTCTTTAAGGAAGCTATCCGAGCCAGTCCGGCTGCTGCGAACAATGTAAGCCATGGTGCGACGGACGGAAGTCTTATCGCCGGAAAAGTTATCCATTACGGGCGGCCAATAGGCGATCGCCGGCGCTTTCTTGTCGACCCCATCCTCACGCTCATCGCCGACCACGCCGACCACTTCGCGCCAGGGCGCCTTCAGGTTTTCACGGATCTGCTTGCCGATGGCGGAGGCGGGATCCTTCCAGAGCTCTCGCGCCAGGTTTTCCGAAACCATCGCGATCGAGCGCTTTTCGTAAACGTCGGTCCAGGAAAAGTCGCGCCCGGCGACCAGGGTATTGCCCATGGTCTTCAATAAGCCCGGAGAAACGAATTTGAAGGTTCGCAGCGGGGGAATTTGCGATTCACTATAGACGTGGTCCCTCGCGAAGATGGCATCATGCCAGCCCATGCCCTCCATGGGAATGATGGATGTCAGACCAGCGGATGCGACGCCCGGAATAGCGGCCATCTTGTCCAGGATGTTCTGCTCCATGTGAACTACCTGCAACGGGTCCCGGACCTGTGTTTCCGGAATTGTGATTCGGACGGTCTGGATCTCCTGTGGCTTGGTGAAACCGGGTTGTACGTCGCGCAAAGCCTGAAACGTCCGGATCATGAGGCCTGAGCTGATCAGCAGCACCAGCGCCAGCGCGATCTGCACGACCACGAGGACGCTGCGCGCCCGGTGGCGTTCCCGGCTCTGGCTCAGACTTCGGCCGCCGGCGCGCAGCGCGAGCGAGAGATGCGGTCCCGCGTACTTGATCACTGGAATGGAGCCGAACAATAAGCCCGCAAACAGCGAGACCGCCAGCGTAAATAAAAGGACTGGCGCGTCGATGGATATTTCGTTGAGCCGCGGAAGGTGCGCGGGCGCCAGGAAAACGAGCAATCGCAGCGCGCCGGAAGCCACGAGCAATCCAAAGGCTCCCCCTAACACGCCAAGCGCTAGACTTTCCATCAAAAGTTCTCGCGCGATCTGACCCCAGCCTGCGCCCAGCGCCGCGCGGATGGCGAGTTCCTGCTGGCGGCCGTCGGCGCGCACCAGGAGCAGATTGGCGACATTCGCGCAGGCGATCAGCAATACGATCCCGATGGTGCCCATCAAGACCCAGAGCACGCTGCCGATATCGCCGACCAGTTCCTGCTTCAGCGGACGCAGGTTTTCTCCGAGCCGTGCCTCCACGAACATTTTGGACGTAAAGCCCGGGAATGGAGGGAATCTTTCCAGGGCCAGGGGAATCATGCGCGCGACGTCTGTGCGCGCCTGCTGCATGGTGACGCCGGGTTTGAGCCTGGCGATCGCCTGATAGCTGAAGTTGCCGAGGAATGTCTTGCTGCGGTCAAACCGCAAAGGGAGAATAAGGGATGGGTTCGCCGTCAGAAACCGGAAACGCTCCGGCAGGACGCCAATGACTTCTGTCGCAACTCCATTGATGACGATCCGGCGGCCGATCACGGACCGGTCGCCGCCAAATCGGGATTGCCAATAAGGATAAGTCAGGATAACGGTCTCGGGAGTTCCGGGAGAATCGTCCTTGGCCGAAAAGCTGCGTCCCAGAATCGGTTGCGCGCCCAGAAGCGGCAGCAGACCGTCGGTCACGTGCACTGTTCGAACTTCTTCCGGCTCGGCCAGTCCCGTGACGCTGTCGGTGTCGTTCTGCCACGCGCCGATGTCCTGAAAAGTACGGCCTTCCTCGCGATAGGTGAAATACAGGAACGGCGCCGCACCGGCATCGGTCAAGTTCACGCCCGGCGCGGAATGGTTTACCGAGATCAGATCCTGGGAATTCGGATAAGGCAGCGGCTTCAGCAGGACGCCTTCAATGACGCTGAAAATCGCCGTGTTCGCGCCAATTCCGAGCGCGAGAGTGACGACCGTAAGTCCGGTAAACATTGGAGATTGAAGGAGCCGTCGCAGAAGATGCCGCAATCGCATAAAGTTCCATACGACAAAACGGGGCGAAAGTTTCCCCGGTCAGGAGAATCATGGCAACTAATTGTGGAAAAGCGGCGCTGAACGAGTTGCATCAGCACCGATGCGCATCATTTTTCAGTCGCCGGCGGGTGTCAGTCGCCGGGTATCAGTCGCCGGCGGGCGCGATCGCATAATTCTCACGCATCCAACTTTCAGCCACTGCATCTTTAGCTACATGGGCAGTGCACAACGTTGGCAAACATCCAAGTGTCAGATGACGAACGTAGTGCCGGTAGAGCGACATATGATGGGCACCAGAGCCGGGCAATTCCCGGCACTTTTCCGTGGGTTGACGTTAAACCCAGTGTTGTCAATGAGATCTAGGATTGCTTCGGGTGGCACAGGAACTGCACTTCTTGCGGGCGATACTTCCATGAAGAAATCGGGCACCCAAAGCGTTTTCCGCTACTACATGCACGATGGGCCGCACACTTTTCGGTTCGAACTCTCCGGACCGCTTACGGCTGCGGGCGCGCGGGGCCTGGAACAGGATTGGCGGACCGCGTCATCCGTGGCCGATGGCAAGACGCTGGTGGTCGACTTGAGTTTCGTGACCGGCATCGAGCCGGAAGGGCTTGAACTGATGCAGGCGTGGCATCGCGATGGCGCTCATTTCGTCGCAAAATCGGCTGCCGCCCGGGCGTTGGTGGGATCGATCGCGGGGCGCGAAGCCGACGCTCCGGTCGAGGAAGCACATGAAGCCTACCGGCCATGGATGTCGTTGAGGACCGTCGCTTCCCTGATCGGGTTTCTGCTGTTGTTGGCTCCCGCGCCCGTGATGGCAGCGGTGTTTCCCACGCAGGACGCAAGCTTGGCTTTTGGGCGTTATGTAGCATCGATCGAGCAGAATGCTCCGTTCAGCGTTACTGGCGAGATCGCGGTGGAGATCGAGGCATCGCTGCCCGGGATGGACAAGCACGGACACCTGGTGGCGATCCGCCACACGGGCGCGCCGGCGCCAGGCGAGTATGAGGTGGTTCGAATCGAAGGCGATTCGACCGTAAAGCAGCAGGTGATTGCGAGGTATCTCTCGGCCCAGTTGCAGACCGAAGCATTGCCGGCTTCTTCGATCGCCGTGACCCCGGCAAACTATAATTTCCGCTACATCGGGTCCCTCAAGACCACCAGCGAAGCCGGGAGTACGCCGCTGGTTTACATCTTCGACATTAGTCCAAAGCAGAAGCGCGATGGGTTGCTTCAGGGGCAACTATGGATCGACGCGGAAACTGGGATCGCGGTTCGCCAGACAGGCTTCGTCGTAAAGAAGCCGTCGGTTTTTATAAGGCGAATCGCGATCACGCGGGACCTGGTCCTTTCCGACGGGACGCCGTCCAGCCGCACCACTCGCGTTGAAATTGACACGCGAATCGTAGGGCGGGCCGAATTGACGATCACGGAACGGCCGCTGTCGGTGGATAACGAAACTAATTCTGAAAGAGGCACGCAGTGAAGATCTGGCCGGGTTTTGCAACCGTAGTGCTGGCGCTCTCCGCTCAAGGGGCGGAGTTGAAGCCGGAGACGCTGAAGGCGTGGGATCAGTACATCGAAGAATCGAACGCGCGAATGCAGGAACGGATTCGTGAGGGCGGCAAGTTTTTATGGATCGACGAGTCGCCGGAGCGCGGGCGGCAGGTCAAGGAAGGTAAGATCGTTGCGGCCCCAATGGCGCCGCACATGCCGATGCGCGTCCAGGGAGGCCTGATCCATCACTGGATTGGCGCGGCGTTCCTTCCGAACGTCAAGCTGGAAAATGTCCTCTCAACGGTCCGCGATTACCCGCGCTACAAGGAATACTACGCGCCCACGGTGATCGAATCGAAGGCCAAGCAGCGCACCGACATGGAAGATCAGTTCTCAATGGTGATGATGAACAAGTCTTTCCTGATGAAGCGGGCTCTGGATAGCGAATATCAGTCGTCCTACGTGAAGCTGGATGGGCGCCGATGGTACAGCACGTCCTCGACGACCCGAGTGCAGGAAATCGAAGAGTACGGGCAGGCAGGCGAGCACCGTCTGCCGTTGAACGAGGGCTCAGGCTACATCTGGCGTCTGCACGCGATCACGCGCTTTCAGGAAGTGGATAACGGAGTGTTTGTGGAAGTGGAGGGCATGGCCCTCAGCCGCGATATTCCAGCCGCGGTCCGGTTCGTCGTGGACCCGATCGTTCGGCGCGTTTCCAAGGGCTCGGTGACCATGTCACTGAAGCAGACCGAAGACGCGATCTCGAACGCTGGCGTTCAGGCGAATGCCGATTCGAAGGGTGAGCAGGCCCGCAGCGCCGCAAAGGGCGCCCAGGCATTTCGTCAGTAACGACGTGTCGGAACCCGCTTCCTCTGGTCGCGGGTCGATGTCGGCGGTGAACGAGGCGGTCGGCTTTTGGAGAGCCGCGGCCCCTGGACTCATCTTCGGCGAATCACCACTAAATAGGCTGCCGTCAAAACTCCCAACCAGGGGACGCCCGCGATCAGAGTGATCCGCATCCCCTCCACCCACCAAGTCGTCGCCAGGATCGCTACCATCGCCGTCGCGCCCAGTAGTGACGTGTAAGGATACCCGATCATCCGCGCCGCGGGCCGCGGCCGTCCTTCCGCCTCCCACTTCGCGCGGAAGAACAAGTGCGTGACGAAAATCACCAGCCAGACAAACAGTCCGCCGAACAGCGATATTCCGAAGAGGTAGACGAAGGCGCTGTCGGGAAAGAAAAACGCAGTCAACGTCGCGAGCCCCAGCCCCACAGCGGAGACCAGCAGCGCCGTTACCGGCGTTCCCCGAGCCGAGACTCGCCCCAATGATGCCGGAGCATAACCGCCGCGCGACAGCGAAAACAACATCCGGCTGCACAGGTACAGATTGCAGTTCATGCTGGATGCGGCAGCGGTGATCACCACGAAATTCACGATATGCGCGGCGGCGGGGATGCCGATCAGACTGAATACGCGAACAAACGGACTCGCGTTGACGTCCGAGCCCGGCTGGATCTGGTTCCACGGCACAATCGCGATCAACAGGCTGATCGCACCCAGATAAAACAGAATCAGCCGCCCGACCATGGACCGCATCGCGCGTGGGATTGCGACTTCGGGATTGCGAGCCTCGCCGGCGGTGACCGCAACCACTTCCGTTCCGATGTAGCTGAGGATCACGAATACCATCGCCATCCAGACGCCCTTGAATCCCGTTGGAAGAAATCCGCCGTGCGAGGTGAAGTTCGACCAGCCGATAGCCGGCCTCGGACTCAACCCAGTCACTAAGGCCAGTCCGAGGACGATGAAGAGCAGGATTGCGACCACCTTGATCATCGCGAACCAATACTCAAAACTTCCAAAGCTGCCGACGCTGCGGGCGTTCACGTATATCAGGGCCAGCGAGAATCCGAGCACCCATAGCCACCGGGGCGTCCCCGGAAACCACCACTGACAATAAATCGCGATCGCGACAGCCTCGCTCCCGATGGCGATGCATTGCGCCGCCCAATACGTGTAGCGCACGGCGAATCCAGCCCACGGGTGAACGTACAGCTCCGCGTACACGCCGAACGATCCAGCCGTCGGGTGCGCCACCGCCATCTCGGAGAGCGCGCCCATGAAGAGAATCGCGATGACCGCGCCGATCAGGTAGCTGACGATGACGCCTGGCCCGGCAATGCGGACCGCGAAAGAGCTACCCAGAAACAGGCCGGTGCCGATGGCTCCGCCAATCGCGATCATGCTGAGCTGCGCGGAGGTGAGCTGACGGGATAGCTGCTCGGATTGCTCGATCCGGGTGTCAGCTGTCTTCACGCCGTTCATCTTCATACGCGGCGCCCGGGCTTCCCGAGGGATAGAAAGCGCCCAGGAGTTTGATCGTGGCGTCTCCCGGATTCTCGACGCAGTGGCGCACGCCAATAGGGAAATAGATGCTATTGCCCGGCCCGAATTCGCAGGACTCGGTTTCGGTATGCACAATCCCGCGGCCTTCCAGGATAAAGATTCCCTCTTCGTAGGTGTGATAGTGGAACGGCGCTTTGCTGGGTGGAATCCACCCGGCGAACTGCGTGATCTGGCGGCAGCCGAGGTCGGTGTAGACCAGATAGCGGAAAACGCGATCCTTGCCCGCACGAATCGGGTCGCGATCGTCCTCGTGCACCATCAGATTCCTCCGGTCGCGCGCGAGGCTGGACGGAGCGTCGACGATATGGCGGTTCGGATCCTCCGGGCAGCAGGCGCTGACGATACGGATCGTTTCCGGGCCGGGGTTCTCGATGTTCATCGCCGCACCCGGTGGAACGAAAACGGCGCAGCCGGGGCGAATCGGGTACGCGGATCCGTTCACGTGGCAGATGCCTTCGCCTGCGATGACGTAGAGGGCTTCCTCGGCTACCGGATTCACGATCGCCGGCGACACACCGGGCGAATAATCGTGAAACGTCTGCCTGATCTTGTCCGCGCCGGCGCCGCGCGAGATCACGGATCGCGCGGTCCAATTCGCCACGCTTGAAATTTGCCCGTCTTCGGAAGAAAACACGCGGCAGCCGCCCGTCAGCAACCTCACGCGCGCACCATCAGATCCAGATTGTCTTCCAGCGCGTTCAGGGTGGCGCGGACGTCGTCCATGGTGTTGTAGACGTGAAATCCGAAACGGATGCCGTCGTGTCGGACGGAGGGCAGCACGCCTCGCGCCATCAGTTTCGCAAGCGCCGCGGGCGCGTCCTTCGAGCGCAACACCACCAACGGACCGACGGTCGAAGAGGGGGTCTTCGTGTTGATCTTCAAATCGCGCACGCCTCGCATGAAGGCGCGCGCCAGGCGCTCGATGTGGGACGCGACGTTTTCCATCCCGAAGCTTTGGAGAAGTTCGAGAGCCGGGCGGGCCATGTAGATGCTGGGCATGGAGGGCGAGCCGCCTTCGAAGCGCCGCGCATGCGGCGCGGGATCCAGACACTTGGTGTTGAACGCAAAAACGTCGCGCTGCGCCATCCAACTGGTGATGGGCGGCGACAGCGATTCGATCAGTTCGCGGCGTACGTATAGAAAACCGACGCCAGGAGGGCCCAGCAGATATTTCAACGTACCCGTGACAAAGAAATCGACGTCCAGAGCCTTCACGTCAATCGGGCGGGTCCCGCAATCCTGGAAACTATCGAGAAACACCAGCGCGCCCTGGGCGTGCGCGATACGGGTGATCGCAGCGACGTCGGAACGGAAGCCGTTGATGAAGGAGAGCTGTGTCAGCGGGACGATTTTCGTCCGCTCGTCGACGGCGGCCGCGTAACACTCGGTGGGCACTGCATCGTTCACGCCATCAAGAAATTGGATTTCAGCGCCTCGCGGACGCTGGGCGAGCCAGATGTGGCCCATGGTTGGAAATTCGTACTCGCTCATCACGACCTGGTTTCGATCCTCGAACGAAAGCGCGCTCGCGATGGGATTGATTCCGGCCGAGGCGCTGGTGATGATGGCGACCTCGTCCGGGCTCGCGTTGATGAAGCGGGCAAAGTCGGCGCGAAGAGCTTCGTAAACCTGGATCCATTCTTCCCACGGAGCCGCCGAGGTCCGCCAACTGTCGGCATACGTCCGCATGCCGCCTTCTACGGCATCGGAAAGCGCGCCTTGGGAACAACTATAGAGATAGGTCTTTTCGCGCAGGATCGGAAAGTGCGATCGTACGTCCTGGATTTGTTGGTCAGTTAACATTTCGTTTGCGATTTACGGGCAGGTCGAGCTTGCCGCGGTCGATGATCTCTCCGTTTTTGATTACGAGATTGACCCGCTTCGCATTGTTGATATTTTCGATCGGGTCCGCGTCAAGCAAAACAAGATCCGCGATTTTTCCTTCTTCGATCGAGCCGAGGTCGCGCTCGCGCCCCAGAAAACGCGCCGCGTTCAGCGTCGCAATGCGAAGGGCGTTTATCGGAGGGACTCCGCCGCCCACAATCAGCTCCAGTTCGCGCTGCGCGGCGGGACCGCTGGATTGGTCGGTGCCCAGAGCCATGATGCCTCCGGCTTCATCGATACGCTTTACGTTGTCCTGGGCGACGGGCGTCATCACTTTCATCCACCATGCCCAGCGATTTTCTTTTTGCGCGGCACTTTCGGTAGTCTTCAGACGCGCGATCTCTTCGGGCTCGACGGTCTCCCGATACAGCGGCTGGTCGAGGAAATCGGGGTGCTCGGCTAGGCGGCTGTAATTGTCGCCGATAGTCAGCGTGGTAGCCTCCGGAATTTGCTTGGCGTGCATCAGGCGGATAAAGTCGTCGCTCGCGGGCGCCTGGATAACGGGATGGGCCAGTGTGTCCGCTCCGGCGAAGATCGCCTCACGGGCGCGAATTTCGTTCGAGATATGTACGGTCGAACGAATTCCGTGATCGTTGTAGTACTGGATGACATGCGCCATCAGCGAAACGGGCAGGAGCGAGATCATCGGTCGCGTGCCCCAACCGTGCTCGTCGTAGGTAACTTTGAGCATGTCGGGATGGCGGGCGATCGCGGCATCCACCTTCGCGAGCGACCCGGGCCAATTGTCCACCAGCGTCGCATTGGGGCCGCCGCCGTGACCGCCCGGGTAAGTAACGATCCCGCCCACAGCCAGCAGGCGCGGCGAGACGATCTTGCCGGAACGTTCCATATCGCGCAGCTTGAAAATGTAGTCTGAGTTGTTGCCGCAGTCGAGAATCGTGGTGACGCCGCTATAGAGATAACTATGCAGAGCGCGAATCCCGGCGCGTTCGTCCGAAAGGCCGCCGCGCAGATGAACGTGGATGTCCATCATGCCGGGGATCAGAAATTTTCCCTTGCCATCGATATGACGCGCCGCCAAGGGCGGGGCCGAGCAGGAAGAGACTTTGCTGATCCTGCCGCTATTCACCAACACGCAAGAATCGGGAATCGCGGGCCGGCCGGTGCCGTCAATTAGCGTGACGTGCTCGATGGAAATGCCCGATTGCGCATGCATGCACCCAGCCGCGGCGAGAATCAGGCCAAATCGTAACTTCATCTTGTACCTTACGATTCCGTAGTGTTTGATGCTCTCACAGTTCGGGCAGAACGCGCTGATGTATGCTGTGTATTCATGAAAGCGCTGCTGCTCACCTGTAGTTGCCTGTTCGCGGCAGAGACCCAGGTCAGGATCGATAACGACGCCGTGCGGGTGCTGGCCGCCGTTGAAGAGCCGCATCAGAAGACCGCGCTCCACGATCATGCTTTTAATCGCGTGATGGTGTACATGGACGCGAGCGACCTGGTTGTTACACAAACGGACGGGCGGGTCCAGAAACAGCATTGGAAGGCCGGAGAGGCCGAGTGGAGTCCCGCGGGCGGGAAACATACCAGTGAGAATGCCGGAAATGCACCGGTCCGGATTGTTGAAATCGAGTTGAAGAAACCGGGCCCCAAAATGCCCGCGAAACGATCGCCCGAGCTTGACCCGGTTGCAATCGATCCGAAGCACAATGTCCTGATGTTCGAAAACGATCAGGTTCGCGTATTCCGGAGCTGGCGGGAACCGGGCGGGCAGGAAGCCATGCACGAGCATACCGGCACCGGCCGCGTCGCCGTGCTGACTGCGGATCTCGAAGTACGGGTGAAGTCGGGCGAAGGGACCTCCGAGACCATGCATCAGAAAGCCGGCGATGTGCTGTGGAGCGGTCCTTCGAAGCACGCGGCCACCAATCTCGGGAAGAGTAAATTCGACATGATTCTGGTTGAGGTGAAGTAGCCATCAAGAACGCCGCGGAAGAACAGTTCGCCGGGTTTCTGGCCAGGTATTCGCCGGAGATCGTGTCCCTGGCCAAGGCGGTGCTCAAAAAGATGCGCGCGCGGCTGCCCGGAGCCGTGGAACTGGTCTACGACAACTACAACGCTCTGGTGGTCGGATTCGGGCCGAGTGAGAGGGCGTCCGAGGCGGTCTTTTCGATTGCGCTGTATCCGCGGTGGATCAATCTTTTCTTTCTCTATGGCGCGACGCTGCCCGATCCGAAGAAGATTCTAAAAGGCAGCGGGAAGCAAGTCCGGTCGATTCTCATTAAGGAGGCCGCTGAGCTCGACAAGCCCGAAGTTCGCGCGGTGATGGATGCCGCACTCGAATCCGCGGACCCGCCGATCGATCCAAAAGCCAAACGCCGCATGACCATTCGTGCGATCGCCCCAAAACAGCGCCCCCGCCAGCCTCCGGTTCGCTGACGGTTTCCTTGACGCGGACGTGGCGCCGGCCCTGGCGACGCGCCCATAAGGCTTGTCGAAAGAGCCGGCGCCACGTGTCCGGCCAGGATCCACACAGCGGTGAACACTACTTGACGCCCGGGACCCAGACACTGTCAGCCGCCGCAAATTCCACGCCCGGAACCTCCGTGGTCAGGGTGACGGACTGCAATCCCGCCTTTTTGCCGGGCTGAACCTCGAGCTTCAGCAGATACTGATTTTCGAGGGCGTTCTGTATCTGATCCAGATACGGCTTGAAGCTCACCGGCGTCTGCAGGCCCAGGAAGAAGGACTCGCCGCCGGTCTCGCCCGACAGTTTGGCGATGCCGTTCTGGCCGTTGTTCGCCGCCCAGAAATTGTGGTGCAGACGCCCGACTCCGGGATGATAGATGGAATAAATGATAGTCCCGGTGCGCTGGGCTACCGCGCTGGCGGAATCCACGTCAGGGCTGATGGTACTCAGGCCACGCGAAAACAGCCCGCGACGGGCGCGATCGATACCGTCCGTCACCATGATCACTTCGCGCCGGTTCGAGCTGTCCGGCCACCGGTTCATCAGATCGATGACGGAGAGATACGGACTGCCGTAGGCTCCCGTCGAACCGACCGGTAACCGCAACGCCTTGGCCGCCT
This sequence comes from Bryobacteraceae bacterium, assembly GCA_035308605.1. Lineage (GTDB taxonomy): Bacteria > Acidobacteriota > Terriglobia > Bryobacterales > Bryobacteraceae > Palsa-187. The sequence continues at coordinate 16,709 of DATGGL010000068.1, read as the reverse complement.
CAGCGTGATCGGTGGTGAAATCCTGAGCGATTTGAACCGTGGCATTGCGCATGTAGCCTACCCCGACTGACGTAGTCGCGGGCTGGGCTTTAATGAAGTCGCGCAAGTCTGCGAGCTGCGATCCCAGGCTCGTTTGACTTGCGTCATCGATGAGGATGAATAGATCCAGCCCGGCCCGGTCTCCGCGTGCCGGAGTCCAGTCCAGCACCTTCAGTCGATCCTTGCCCTGCTTGACCATCACATCTTCGCGATTCACTACAGGCATGCGCTTACCTTCGCCCAGTGTGTCCAGGGTCACCGTCAGTTGGGCGGGGACGCCGGATTCCGGGGCTTTTGCGGCCAGAAACATGGCGCTCACGAGCATGCCAGCGGCCGTGACGAGCGCTCTGCGCGGAAATCGATTCGTGTTCATACAATCCTCCATGGATAGCCGGACATTTGTCCGGGTTGTGAAAGTCAATAATTGCCTGATGCAGCAGGCGGGAAATTGAGAAAGCGCCCGGCTAGCTCTCTTCGGGGACGACCCGCAGATTGTCCGATACGTGTGAGGTCACTTTCAGCGCGCGAAGCCGAGCTGTGGCCCGGTCGGCTTCCGAATCCACCACGCCTTCGAGCGTGACCCAGCCGTCTTTCACGATGATGTGTATGGAAGGCGCTGTCCGAGTGCCGTATTTCTCGAGGGGCTGCTTGTGATAGATCGCGCGATACACATTCATGCGAAGCGCGTCGTCCCGCTGGGATGAGGGCAGCACTTCGACGTTGTTGACTACACTCTCGACGCCGTTCAGATCCTTGACCGCCCGCTCCGCGCTCAGTTTCACGCTCTCCTTCACCACCTGCCCGGAGAGAGTGACGGTATTCTCCTGTACTTCGAACCGGATCGTATCGAATACGCCGTGATGTGGAAGATCGGCGAGTCTTTCGTGGATGGTTTGTTCGAGGTTATCCAGCGTTCGTCCAGCCCATTTGTGTTCCTGCCCGAAGACGCCAAGCGAAACCAGCAAAGTTGCGGCCACGATCCTCGAAATTCGATGCGTAAAAATCTTTTTCATTGTTTTTCAATCTCCTGTTTAGATCGACCCTCGGCCGGTCTCTGTTCTCAGAAGATGGCAATCGTTGTTCCAAGGCGCCGCATGCGACTTGGAAGCCGATGATCCGTGCGGCTTCAACGATTTGCGGGCAAGACGGAAAACTCCGTGCACGCGGGCGAGGCTAAGGAATGAACGTCACGACGAAAATGTGCGACTCGATGATCCCCAACCGACATCGCGGGTACCCACCGGGCGGTAACCATGATGGACACACGTTAGAATCGCTGTTGTGGTTACGAGTGCTCTCCGAAATTGCCTCGGCATTGTAGCGCTGATTGCCATTGAGTCGGCAGGGCAGGAAAAAGCAGAACTACCTCGTTTCGAAGATTACCCGGTTACGCAAGTTTTCAAAGGAACTCCCGCCGCTCCGATTCTGCTCACACGGAACCAGAGGCTATTCCGCACTCGGATTCGGCGAGGCGTAGCCAACGGGGAGGGAGTGCTGCGTGGCGGGAGGGAACAACCGGGATCGAACTTCGCGGGGCACTATATCGTCGTGACCTGGGGGTGTAGCTCACCTTGCGGCATGATGTGTGTCGTAGATGCTCTTACTGGCAAGGTCTACAATCCGCCGTTGTCGGAAGATCTCGTCTTACCCTCACTTTATCAAGAGGGCTACCTTCCAGGCGTTGCCGATGTGGCGTTTCGGCAGAACAGCGCACTCATGATCGTCAAGGCCAACCCCAATCCTCCGAAGGAACGGAACTACACTCATTACTTCCTATGGGAAAGCAATCGGTGGAAACTTCTTCTCCGGATACCTATGGAGCCGAACGAAGGCTAGGAGACTTTGGCTCAGAGGAGGGAAGAACAGGGATATATCTTTTGCGCGTCATTCAGTACGCTCTCGCGTTTGGCGCCTTTCGCAGTTGGGAGCCGCCAAGGAACGGCAGTAGACCGGTCTCGAAGCTAACTTCATCCGGACCGCTGGTGGGGCTGTACTCGATCAAGAAACGGGTTTAGGACGCGCACGCGGCCATAACGTTGTTCGTGGCTCAAATCTTCGGCGTAGACCGTGTCCGCTCCCGGCGCCTCGGCTGCCGCGAGGATGGCCGCGTCCCCGTAGGAGATTGCGAATCGCTCGGATTTCTCGATTGCGATCCGCACTAACTGATGGTCAACGGCCTGACACGGAAAGGCCGTCCACTGCTCAATCCACTCCAGGGCTTGCGCGGCGGAAAGTGGGCGGGACGCCTTTCTCACCACGGTTACGAAGAACTCCTGCGGGACTTGCGCCGAAGTTCCGAAGTCCGTCGATTCGATAAGCTCAACAGCGCGCTTCCTCTCGGGTTCATCCTTGCCCGTTCCCACTGCCGCGTAGACGAGGACATTCGTGTCGAAGAACGCCTTAACGTTCATGCAACTCCTCTCGGGTACACGCTCTCTTGCCGAGGCGCCCCGCAGACTGCGCGCTCAATTGACCCAACCGCGCTCGAGCGCGCTTGGCCCGATCCTCGTGCGCGGCGAGATTCGTCAAGTACTCGCGGACCAGAGCGTTAACACTGGAGTTGCGCTCGGCGGCGTGGCGGCGAACAATCGCCAGGACATTTTCGTCTACGCTGAGGGTGATATTCTTCATAACCACAATATATGTGTAACTGTGTGATTACACAAAAAATGACGGTGCGTGGCACGACGAGCCGCCTCTAGCGTATCGACTTGGTTTGGCGAGTCAGGGGTACGGCGCGGATCGTTGCCAGTTGGGGGGATCGGCCAGTTGCGGTTGGTTGCGGGGGTAGGATTTGAACCTACGACCTTTGGGTTATGAGCCCAACGAGCTACCAGACTGCTCCACCCCGCACACTTATGGTAGCGTAGGGTCTCTGGATCGTCAAATTTTCGCGGCGATCCACCAGGTTGCGGCGGCGATTGCGGCCCAGAACGCGAATGTCGCGGTGACGCGGAGTGTGAAAGCTCGGGTTCCCGTGACGGCGGCGGACAGGATTTTCAGGATCGCGTTCGAAGCCAGCGCCAGCAAAACCGCGATGTCCGCCACGCTCAGTGAGATACGATTTGAGCCCATCAGGTCGACCGCGGGGGCGATTACTGTTGCGACATCCACCAGGCCGCCGAGTAAACTCGTGCCTAGAAACGCGCCTGGACCGAGGCGGGCCGTGGCTACCTTCGTGATGAAGACGACGGCAGTGAAGAACGCGCCGAATTTCAGCGCTGGAAGTAAGCGGAATGGATTGCCGGGCTGGATCGTGACCGTTGTCAGGAATTTGTGGGGCCAGCGCCGCAGGACTTCCTGCAAGATGACGCCGGAGAGCATCATTGCGGCCAACGGCCAGGCCAGTGCACGCGCCAGATCGGGGCTGACCAGGGCGGCGATCAGAGCGGTGCGGGGGAACTGCACGGTGTTGGCAATCACGAACGCGCGCCACAAACCCAGGGTTTCGTCCGGACGCTCCTTGGCCTCGGCGGCAAAATGGAGAGTTGCGGCGGTGGTGGACGCCAGGCCGCCGAGAATGCTTGCGTAGATCAGGCCTCGCTCCTCGCCGAGAAACTTTTCGAGGAAATAGCCCACGTAGGAGATCGAGGAGATTAGGATTACGAACATCCAGACCTGGCGGGGAGAGAAAAACGAGTATGGCCCGAATGCTCCGGCCGGCAACAGCGGATAGATCACCAGAACGACGGCGACAAAGCCGAGGGTGGCGTTGAACTCCTGCTCTGTAATCGTTTCGCGAAGCAGCGTATGCAAACGAGCGCGCGCCTCAAGGAAGATCGCCATCACGATGGCAGTACCGGCGGCCAGTGGGCGCCCAAAGGGTATTTCCGGCGAAGCGGCGAGCAGCGCGAGCAGAAATGTGGCAAGAGCGGCTAATTCGGTGGTGATTCCGCTACGGTGCTCCCGGTCCTCGTAGTGGAAAACCGCGAACAGGGCCGCGATGGAAACCAGGCCGGCGGCGTCCAGCCAGGGCTTGGCCAACAGACCGCAGATGCCTCCCACAAGCGCGACGGTCAGAAAGTCACGCAGGCCGGGATGATGCTCGCCGCCGGCAGCTTCGCGCTGCGCTCCGATGAGCAATCCCACCAGAAGCGCGCCGGCGAGCGCTTCGACGGCTGCGGTGATGGTGATCGACGGAGGCAAACCTCCGATTATAGTTGCCCCCGTCGACCGGCGAAGCTCAGGCGGTGCGAGCTTCGTTCATCGGGCCAACTGCACCGAAGCGGCGATCGCGCCGGCGGAATTCTTCGATAGCGCGATTTAAGTCTTCGACGGAAAACTCCGGCCACATGCGCTGCGTGAAAATCATCTCGGCGTAGGCGCATTCCCACAGGAGAAAATCGCTCAGGCGCTGTTCGCCGCTGGTGCGGATCAGCAGATCGACGTCGGGGCCGATGAGGCGCGAGAGGCTCTCTTCGGTCACCATCTTGAGCGATCGCGCGGCGTCGAGAATGGCCCGGCGCGAGGAATAGTCGATCGCCAGACGCAGATGCAGTTTTCGGCCGCCGGCGGTTTTCTGTTCGGTTTCTTCGAGAAGCTCCACCACGGAAGCGGGCAACCGGTCGCGGCGTCCGATGGCTTGCAGACGAACTCCATTGGCGATGCAACGGTCGCGTTCCTGCACCAGGTAACGCGCGAACAGTTTCATTAATCCGGAAACCTCGCGCGCGGGACGGCGCCAATTGTCGGCCGAGAAAGCGTACAGCGTCAGGACGGAAATTCCGAGCGACGGCGCAGCCTCCACGGTACGCCGGACGGAATCCGCCCCGGCGCGGTGCCCGGCGATGCGCGGAAGACCGCGTGAGTTGGCCCAGCGGCCATTTCCGTCCATGATGATGGCGACGTGCAATCCATCCCCTGCTGGATTATCCATCGTGTCGAAAGTACTTCTCATTGCAAAGCTTCCTCCGAAGCGAATTCAAAAACAATTAACGGACGCGTTTCAACGTTTGGCTGCTTGCAGGATCGCTTCCATGTGATCCAGGTACTTGTCGAACGCCTTCCGGCCGGCGGGCGTAAGCGAGTACTCGGTCTTTGGCATGCGGCCCTCGAAAGTTTTGGTGCAACCGATGTACTTGGCTTCCTCGAGCTTCCGGGCGTGCACGCTCAGGTTTCCATCGGTGGTCTGCAATAGATCCTTTAACTCGTTGAAAGTGAGCGGCGAATCCGCCGCCGCAAGCGCGCTGATGATTCCCAGGCGAATGCGGGGATGGATCAGGCGATCCAGATCCGGAATTGCAGGACCCGTTTTCGAACTGATTTTGTCGATCTCGATCGCGCGCGCGGCGCTGGTCTTAGCCACCGTACCTCCTCGCGATGATCGCTCCAAAAATAATATGCAGGCACCCGAAGCCGAGCGCCAGCCAGACATCGTTCAACGGCACGCTCCACGCGGCAGGGGTGAACATGGCCAGGGCGCCTTCGATCAGGAAGCACGCTCCCATCACGGGAACCACGGGCACGGAAAACGCGCCTCCGGTGACCACGCCGGTGCCATAGAGCATCAACCAGACGCCCGGAATCGCCGTCGCGGCGCCGGCTCTCCAAAGCACGACGGTCAGGGCTGCACCGACGGCGAGAGGTGGAATGAAACTGAATAGAAACTTGCGCGCGGGCGCCGACCACATCGGCAAGCCGGCCTTGCTCGCCTTGCGCCACATCGCCAGAATGCCGATCGTGACGGCAAGAACGCCTTCCAGCATCCACGTCACGATCCAGGTGGACATCGCGGTTTCACGGACGGTGATCAGGCTAGTGATCAGAGCCGTCACGCCCATCGCCACGCCGCCCCAACCAGGCACCGCCGTGAACGAACCCGCGCGCTCCATCGTTTCACGGATGTAGCGGAGGTTGTCCATCGCATGGGCGTGCATGGGGATCGGTTCAGCGTGCCGTTTGCGGATCGGTTGGACCGAGGCCATGGCAGAAGTATACTGGCGGGGCTAGCTATGTGTCAAGTACTTTACGGATTAAAGTGCGTCGTGGGAGGTGGAGTACTTTTGGGTTGGCGCGTGAAGAACTTGCGCTTTGCGTCGGGCCAAAATTCACGGAGCACATTGGTTCCGGCTTTGGTCAGCAGGGGAACTCCGCCCCACAGCATGACGTGCCCGAAGGATTGCTCGGACCGCGGCTCCCACCATTGGGTCGCGATGGCCCAGGATCCGAATGCGCCGGCAATGGATCCGACGGCCAGCGTCTCGCCGCCGTGTGTGTTCGAGACGATCACCGCTCCTCTGACGGCGTGGCCGGTTCGTTTGAAGAAGCCCCCCTGGCCCACGCGAGAGTAACGCGTATCTTCTTTGTGGACCGCGGAAAACGCTAACTGAATGGACTGGCTGAGGAAAAACTGGGCGTATTCCGAACCCAGCCGGTCGGCGAATCCTTGGCCGTCGCTGCCCCACTCTTTCGGAAACTTGCGCACATGGTCCCAGAGAGCCACGGGCAGAACGTCGAAGACCAACTGCGGTCCGACTAAGCTTTTTCCATATTGCGCGAGTCGTCCGTGCCAGTCCGCGGGCGGCGGATCGAGAATGATGGCATCGCTGGAACTAACTGGTGTTACCGGAGTTGCAGCGGTTGGCTCAACGGGCGCCGGTGTCTGAGGCTCCTGCGCGAGGGCAAGGACACTTCCAACAGCGAGAATTAGGAGGCGTAAACCCAACCCGAAACCCCAATTCCGCAAGTATAGCGCAGAATGCCGGATTTTCGTCTCCATCCTGCTAACATAGTCAGGTTGGCCATGGATGCCCTTCTCGATGAGCTTGCGCCTCACGGGCCGGATTACGTTCTGGCCCAGTCCATCGATCCGAGCCGCCTTCCGAAACATGTCGCGATCATTATGGACGGCAATGGAAGATGGGCCCGGCGCCGCAAACTGCCGCGCGTAGCCGGGCACAAGGCTGGGGTTCAAGCGGTGCGCGTGACCGTCGAGACTTGTGCGCGGCTGGGCCTGCGGGCGCTTACCTTGTACGCGTTTTCGGTAGAGAACTGGAAGCGTCCGCGATCCGAAGTAGATACTCTTTGGCGCCTGCTCCGCATCTATCTGCGAGCGGAATTACCGGAAATGCATCGCCATCGGATCCGCTTTACGGCCATCGGCCGGCTGGACGCGCTGCCGGATTTCGTTCGCGCGGAGCTCGATTCGGTGATCCGATCGACCTCGCAAAACACGGGGCTGCAATTGAATCTCGCCATCAACTACGGGGGCCGCGCGGAACTGGTGGATGCCGTGAAGATGCTGGTGGAAGAGGCGCGCCGGGGCAAGGTCGACATCGACGAAGCAGCGATTTCGGCCCGGCTTTATACGGCCGGAATGCCCGATCCGGATCTGTTGATCCGCACGTCGGGCGAGATGCGCGTCAGCAACTTTCTGCTGTGGCAGATCGCGTACGCGGAACTGTACGTCACCGAGACGTTATGGCCCGACTTCACCCGCGCTGAGCTGTTGCGGGCGATTCTCGATTATCAGAAGCGCGACCGGCGTTTTGGCGGGCTCGGCGAGTCATCCGGTTCGCAGGTCGAAGTTCCCGTCATGGTCAGCCTGCCCTCGCGATGAAGCGTCTGGCGACGGCGCTGGTCCTGATTCCCGCAACGGTCTGGGTGGTCCTGTTTGGTCCCGGGTGGGCTCTGCTGGCGCTGTTGGCGCTGGTTGGAATTCTGGCGTTTCGCGAATATGATCACATTGCGGGGGAGAATGGCATCCCGCGGCCCGGCTGGCCCGGGGTGGTCGCTGGCTTGGCGGTGATGCTGGCGCCGGAGCCGCAGATCGTCGTGGTCCTGGTTGTGCTCGGCGGGCTGCTGCTCGCGCTGCGAGTCTCGGACCTGAAGGACGCGATGGCCGGGGCGGCCGCTTTCGCCCTGGGCGCGATATACATCTTCGGCGCGTGGCGGTGCGCGAGTGAATTGCACGCGATCAACCGGCACTGGCTGATGTTCGCGGTGCTCCTAAGCTGGGCGGGCGATACGGCGGCGATGTATGTAGGCAAGGCCTTCGGGAAGCATAAACTGGCCGCGCGTGTGAGCCCATCGAAAACCTGGGAAGGAGCGGTCGCGTCGGTGATCGCGGGCGTACTTGCGGGCACTATCTACGCGCACTACCTGCTGCCTTCGACCGCCATGGGATTCGCGCTGGTGGCCGCCGCGGCGGGAAACATCGCGGGTCAGGCTGGCGACCTGTGCGAATCGGCGATGAAGCGCGGCGCTGGTGTGAAAGACAGCGGCACCTCCCTTCCGGGGCATGGCGGGTGGCTCGACCGGATCGATTCTGCTCTCTTTAGCGTGCCAGTGGTTTATGCGCTCGTAAGATTTCTTGCTCCGGTGATGTGAGGCACGCGGGACCCGCTTGCTGGCGCGCGCGGTTCGGTGCGAGCGCTGCGTTGTTGGTCGCCGAAACGGGGCGGAGGAGCTGATGAGCGGGCCCAGTTAGCATCCAGGTTGCCAGTGCCGCATTGCTGATCGCCGACACGGAGCCGCGCACGCCAGTGAGCGGGCTGGTGGGTTTCCACGCGACTGAAGATTAGTACACGGATCGGTGTTTCGTGGTCTTCTTGGATGCGAGCGAAAAGCGCGGTTCGGTGACGCCGGTTCCGAGGATTTGCTTCGCGACGTACTCGCCGACGAAGGGGCCGTGTTTGAAGCCGTGGCCGGAGCCGCCGCCTACCAGCCAGACGTTCTCGCGGTTGGGGTGACGGTCGATCAGGAAATCGCCATTTGAGGTGTTTTCGTACTGGCAGACGCGGGATTCGAGCAGCGGCGCGTTCCGAAGCAGCGGAAATCGCTTGCGCAGGATCATGCGCGCATGGCGAATGTCGGCGGCTGAGATGGTCCGATTGCCTGTTTCAGGATCGAAGGCCGGTCCATGATCGTCGATGGCGAGTTTGAATCCGCGTCCATCGAGGGGCGGGATCGAGTACGCGCCTTCGCGAAAGGCGATCCACACCGGCATCGGGGTTTGATCGCCCGGCGGTGTTCCGAGGAAGAAGACAGGCTGACGGGTCGGGCGAATGCGTCCACGCAAGAGTTCGGGAAATAGAGACGGTAACCAGGGACCGCAGGAATACACGACGTTCTTTGCCGGCAAGAGCTCGCGGGCCTCGATCCGCCGGGTTTCGTAACGGACGCCCGCCTGCACGGCAGCGTCGACGACCGCCGGTACACCGCGCCGGGCGCTCAAGACACCGCTCGATGGCTCGTAAATCCCGGCGGCGTCTTCATCGAAGACAATTTGGGGGAAGCGTTTTCGCATTGCGGCGCGGTTCAGCCACTCGAAATCGTACTTTGCCTTGGCGAGCGTTTCTCGTGTGGCCAGAAGATACGAATCTGCAGATGGCGCCGTCACCAGCACGCCGGTCCGGTGAAAAAGCGGCTGGCCGGACTCTGCGAAGAATTGTTTCCATAACTCCAGCGAGCGGATCGTGCTGCGTGTGTATATCAGATCCGCGCCATAAGACGCCCTGATCACGCGTGTTTCGCCGCCGGAACTCGATCTCGAATTGCCGGGGCCGTGCTGGTCGACCAAGAGGACGGTCAGTCCGGCGCGAACCAGATGATACGCGGTCCAGGCGCCGAAAACGCCCGCGCCGACCACCGCGACATCGTAGGTTGCCGCCAAATTCTTCACCACGTCGCTGGTATGATAGCCGAGGATGAAGGTACACGACAAAGTGGTGGTGGTTACCGGCGGCGCAAGCGGCATCGGCGAAGGGCTGGCGCGGCGCTTCAAGGCCGAGGGCGCGCGCGGTGTCGTGATCGCGGACATTGACGGCGAGGGCGCGCAGAGAGTTGCGGGCGACATCGGCGCGGTCGCGATGCGCGTCGACGTGGGACAGGAGGCCAACATCCGCGCGCTGGTGAATGAAACCATCGCGCGTTTCGGGCAGATCGACCTGTTCTGCTCGAATGCCGGCGTGTTCGTCGAAGGCGACATCGATGCGCCGGATCATGTCTGGATGCGGATGCGCGACATCCACATGCTGGCTCACGTTTATGCGGCGCGCGCGGTTCTGCCGAAGATGGTGGAGCGCGGCGAAGGGTATCTGCTGCAAACCGTATCGGCTGCGGGATTGGTTACCTCGCTCGAATCCGTGATGTACGCGGTTACGAAGCACGCGTCACTGGCGCTGGCGGAATGGATCGCGATCACGTATGGCGACCGCGGGATCAAAGTTTCGGCGCTTTGTCCGCAGGGTGTTCGCACCAAGATGCTGATGCAGGACCCCGATAACTTCCTGGTCGCGAATTCAATTTCCGTCGAGCAGGTGGCTGACTCCGTGATCGAGGGGCTGGGCGACGAACGCTTTCTGATTCTTCCGCATCCCGAAGTCGGCGATTACTTCAAGCGCAAGGCGACGGACTATGATCGCTGGTTGCGCGGCATGCGCCGTTTCCGCGAGGAAGTGAACGCTAGCCGCGCTAAAGCCTGAGCGACAGCCACAGCTCAAGCCCAAGCCCCTTGCGCTGTTCCACGCCTCGCAATATCATCGTTGCGAGTTGGAGGGTTATGGGAAAGATCAATCTCAATCGGGTGATTCTTGGCGGATTACTCGCCGGAGTTGTCATTAACATCTTCGAAGGCGTCGCGAACGGCGTCATTTTTCAGAACCAGTGGGCTGAGGTGATGACCAGCCTGGGCAAGGCGCCGGCGCCGTCGATGAAGCAGATCATTGCGCTCAATGTGTGGGGCTTCGCTCTGGGTATCGTGACCGTGTGGCTCTATGCCGCGATCCGGCCGCGATTCGGAGAGGGTCCGCGGACGGCGATGTGCGCGGGGTTGGTGGCGTGGTTTCTCACGCCGGCGCTTGGCAACGCGATCCCCGTGTTTTTCCATTTATATAAAATCGACTTGGCGATCTCAGCCGTCGCGGTGGAGCTGGTCGAAATGCTGGTCGCCGCCGTCGTGGGTGCCTACGTGTATAAAGAGGGCTCGGTCGAAGCGCAACGTGCCGCGGCGGCTCGGGCCTAGGCGCTTGTCGAAAAACGTCAGGACCCGCTCACTGGCGTACGCGGCTCAGTGCTAACGCCGGCCCTGAGCTGCGAGGCGCGGGTCTCGAAGCTGCTCTTTAACAGCCTCCTAGAGCTTAATTCGCTTCAGTCTCAGGCTGTTGAAGACTACGCTGACGGAGCTGGCGGCCATCGCCGCGCTCGCGATTACTGGATTCAAAAAGCCCAGCGCGGCGGCCGGAATCGCGACGACGTTGTAGGCCAGCGCCCAAAACAGATTCTGCCGCATGACGCGCCACGCGGCGCGCGACAAAGCGATGGCTTGCACGACGCCCTTCAAATCCGAATGCAGCAGGGTTACATCGCCGGCTTCGATCGCGATGTCGGTGCCCGAGCCCATTGCGAATCCTGCGTCTGCCTGGGCCAGGGCCGGCGCATCGTTGATGCCGTCGCCGGCCATCGCGACCACGCGGCCTTCGCCTTGCAAACGGCGGATCTCGGCGACCTTTCCATCCGGAAGAACTCCGGCGACGGCGCGATTGATTCCCGCTTCCCGTGCGACCGCTTCGGCGGTTTCCCTGCGATCGCCGGTGAGAAGGACCACATCGAGGCCCATCTTCTGTAAATTTTCGATGGCTTCCTTCGCTCCGGTTCGGATCGCATCGGCGACTTGTATACTGCCCGCCAGCTTTCCGTCGACGGAAACGAGAATTCCGCCGGGGCCGCCGGCCACGTCTACAAGGGCCTGGCTGCCTACGATTACCGTGTGGCCTTCTGCTTGCGCTTCGACGCCACGTCCTGCCACGGCCTGAAAATCGGTCACCTCCGGCAGCGTGAGCGATCTGCTTTCCGCGAATTCGACCACGGCGCGGCCCAGCGGATGTTCTGAACGCCGTTCCACAGCGGCCGCCAGGCGCAGTGCGGCGTCGTCGATGTGCGAGGACACCACGCGCGGGCGCCCTTCCGTCACGGTGCCGGTCTTGTCCAATACGACGGTGTTCACGCGCTGCAATTTCTCGAGCGTCTCGCCGCCTTTAATCAGCAAGCCCATTTCCGCGCCGCGTCCCGTCGCGACCATTACGGCCGTCGGAACCGCCAGGCCCATTGCGCAGGGACACGCAATGATCAGCACGGCGACGGCGGTGACCGCCGCTTTCGTCACCCCTGCCCCCGCGAGCATCCAGCCGCCGAGTGTCAGAATTGCCAGCACGATTACGGACCGCACGAAAACAGCGCTGATGCGATCCGCGAGCTTTTCGATCGGCGCGCGCGACGCCTGCGCCTGGCGCATCATGGAAACGATGCGCGCGAGCATACTGGCGTCGCCAAGAGCGGTCGCGCGATAACGGAAACTGCCGGTGGTGTTCAGCGTTCCGCCGATAACCGGGTCGCCGGCGGACTTCCGCACCGCAACGGGCTCGCCCGTGAGCATGGATTCGTCCACGTAGCTGGAACCTTCCACAATCTCGCCGTCGACGGGTAGCTTTTCACCGGGACGCACCACCACCAGGTCGCCGCGCCGGACATCGGCGATAGAAAGGTCCGCTTCAATGCCGTCACGGAAAACGCGCGCCGTCGAGGCCTGCAAACCGATCAGCTTTCGCAGCGCGCTGGTGGTCTGCCGCTTCGCCCGAGCCTCCAGCGCCCGGCCTGAGATCACAAACGCGAGAATCAGAACGGCGGCCTCGTAGTAAACATCCGGCATGATCCCGCGCGCCTTGAAAAAGCCCGGCGCCAGCGTGACGGCCAGAGAATAGAAAAACGCCGCGCCGGTTCCGAGCGCTACCAGCGCATTCATGTCCGCCGAACCGTGCCGCGCCGCGCTCCATGCGCCGGAGAAAATGCGGCCGCCGGCCCATGTCATCACGAAAATCGCGATGGCCAGCAGGATGTAGCGAACGATGGAATCGTCCATGGCGCGCATGGAGAGCGCCATCGTGATGCCGCCCAGCGCCAGACTGACGATCGCCTTGACGCCGAGTTCACGCGCTTCAGCTACTTGAGCACGCTCGCGCTCTTCCTGCTCTTCGAAGGCAGTAACGCCCGGCGCCGGGAGCTGTGCTTCGTAACCGGTATCGACGATCGCGTCTACCAGCGCCGAGGGTTGAATCGCCGCTGGATCGAAGGCTACGGTCGCTTCACCGGTCATCAGATTCACCGCGGCCGTCTTAACGCCGGGAGACCGCTCTAGCGCCCGCTGCACATGTGACTGGCATGCGGCGCAAGTCATCCCGCCGACGTTGATGTGAATCGTTTCGGTCATTCTTTGCGCGGCTCGGCTTTGCGCGCTTCGTATCCGGCCTGGCGGACCGCGTCCAGCACAGCGCTTTCCCGATTTTCAGCAATCGCAACCGCGGCGGAACCTATGCCGACGTTCTCGATGCGCGCTCCGTCGACCTTTTCGATCGCTTTTCGCACCCGTCGCACACACGCGTCGCAATGCATTCCCTCGATCGAAAGTTTCATCACTACCATCTTAGATGCGGCTGGCCGGCGAGGGGATCGAGAGGATATAGTTGACTGAGTCAAGTATTGACCCGATAATGGTACGTCATGCAATACACGCTTCGCCCGCACCGGCCGGGGGACATGGGCTGGGTGATTCATCGTCACGGCGCGCTGTATGCGCAGGAATACGGATGGGACGAAACTTTCGAGGCCCTGGTCGCCGAGATTTGCGCGCATTTCATCCGTAACTTCGATCCCAAGCGGGAACATTGCTGGATTGCGGAGAAAGACGGCGCCATCCTCGGCTCCATCTTTCTGGTACGGAAATCGGATGAGGTTGCGAAGCTGCGGTTGTTGCTGGTCGAGCCGTCGGCGCGCGGGCTGGGCGTCGGGAAGGGGCTTGTCCAAGCATGCCTGGGGTTCGCGCGCGAGTGCGGCTATAAGCAGGTCACGTTGTGGACCCAAAGCTGCCTGCACGCGGCGCGAGGCGTTTACCTGAAAGCTGGATTCAAGCTGACTCACGAAGAGCCGCACCACAGCTTCGGGCACGATCTGGTCGCCCAGACGTGGGATCTCGTGTTGTAAATCCAGGCTCGCGCGGCGGGTGTACACTGATGGAAACTTTAACGGTCCGTCAGGAGGGATTCATGAAATTGACACCCCGCCGTCATGAGTTTCTTAAGCTTCCGTTATCGGCTGCTGCGGCGCAGACTCTCTCCACGACGCCGTTTGTAGCAAACGCGGCGACGCGAATCGATGAATACGATTCGAACAATACCAAGATCGCAACCATGGTCAACGCGCGGGCCTCGGACGATCATTTTCTGTTCCTAAAACAGATCGGCGTCCGATGGGTCCATGTGCAGTTCCCAATTGAGACGAATTTCGAGATGGTGAAGAGCACCCAGGAACGCTTGGCGCGTCAGGGGATCGCGATTCACTGCGGCATTGTCGACCACTATCGGTCACAAAAAATCCAGCTAGGCAAGCCGGGGCGCGACGAGGATATCGAGAAGTTTCAGACGTTCATTCGAGATCTGGGACGCCTGGGAATTTATTGCACGAAAATCGATTTTCACCCGGGCAATACATACACCCCGAAACAGATCACGTCGCCGAGAGGCTATGGCGTCCGGGAGTATGACGTGGAGGATTTTCATAAGAGCGTCGAAAAGCCGATGTTCGATCGCGTGTATACGGCCGACGATATGTGGGCGAACTACACCTACTTCATCAAGGCGGTGCTTCCAGTGGCCGAAAAGGCCGATGTGCGGCTGGCGCTGCACCCCGACGATCCGCCGACTGCCGCCTCGGCGATGATGAACGGCGTGGCGAAGATTTTCGTCGACTACAACGGATACAAGCGGGCCGACGATGTAGCGGGGAACAGCAAGTACTTCGGTTATACGTTCTGCGTGGGGACCTGGTCTGAAGGCGGGGCGAAGATGGGTAAAGATGTCTTCGGGATTATCGATGACTTTGGCCCGAAGAACAAGATTTTCTGCGTGCATTTCCGCAATGTCAGTTCTCCGCTGCCGCGCTTTCACGAGACGTTCCAGGACGACGGTTACCTGGACATGTATCAGGTGATGAAAGCGTTCCGCCGCGCGAAATGCACGGCGTCACTGATTCCGGACCACTACCCGTCGATCGTCAACGATCCGGACCACCGCATTGCGGACACTTACAGCATTACGTACATGCGCGCTCTGCTGCGGCGGGCCAACGAAGAAGTCGGTTAATTAGTCGATCGGGTTCGTTGCGAAGATCGATAGCTCTGGCGTGAAGCCGCGGTCGTCCATTTCAAGGACACCTTTTATGGCGTAGGCGATGTCTTCGGATCGCAGCTTGGTGGGATTTTCCTTCTGAGGAATGCCCGCCGTGGCGGCGAAGCTGGTGAGGACTTCGCTGGGGTTCACCAGGATCACTCGAATATTGTATTTCCGGAGCTCGGCGCGCCAGCATTCGGTCATGCCGCGAAGCGCGAACTTGCTGGCATAGTAAGCAGTCCCGTTGGGAGCGCCACGCAACGCCGCGGTCGACGCGATGTTGACGATGTTGCCGCGCTTCTTCGCGATAAAATGCTTCGCGGCTTCGCGAGCCATCAACATTGGGCCGGTGACATTGGTGGCGAATACGGCTTCGAAACTCGCAAGATCGAAGTCGGCCAGGGGTTTGAAAAAACCGATCCCGGCGTTGTTCACAAGAATGTCGAGATCGCCGAACTTTCCGAGGACGTCCTTGTAGGTTCGCTCAACGTCTTTTTCTTTCGCGACGTCCGCGTGAATCGGATGCACGCCCAACCCGCGAGCCGTATCCGCGAGACGCTTTTCATCTCTGCCGGTGATCGCGACTCGTGCTCCGGCGGCGTGCAGCGTGTGGGCGGTGGCGCGTCCGATACCAGCCGTTCCACCGGTGATCAGTGCCACCTTATCTTTTAGGTCCATAGGAAGACTCTACTGAATTTGGCGCAGGAGCGGGATGTCTTTCGCTGGTTTGGCTGCCGGGAATGATTTCAAGTACGTGTAGATGTCGGTCAATTCCTGGTCCGATAGAACCTTGGCCGTGAATGCCGGCATGCCTCCGAAGGGACGACGCACGTAACGCGTGAACGCCTGCAAGCTCAGCGACGTCGCCGCGAGCCGCGGTCCATCCCGGCCGCCTTGAGCGGCAAAGCCGTGGCATTCATAGCAACCGTCCTTTTCGAAGAGGCGCTTGCCATTCGGGTCTTGCGCGGAAAGGCTCAACCCGGCGGCAATGAACAGAAGCAGGGTCTTCATTGAGTTCTCACCGGGGTTGCGTCACCACATCGACGAGGGCCGGTTCGCCTCGCTTGACCACTTCAATCGCGCGCTTAAGAGCCGGGCCCAGATCGTTGGGATTTTCGATGGGTCCACTGCCGTAGACTCCGTACGCTTTGGCCATGGTTGCGTAGTCGATATTGGGTTCCGAGATCGCCGTGCCGATGTTGGCCCGATCGATTCCGCGCTCCGCGCGCGCCGCCATGTCCTGCACATACATGCGTTCCTGATGATAGGCGCGGTTGTTGTGCATCACCGTGAGCAGCGGAATCTTATGATGCGCGGCGGTCCACAGAACGCCCGGAGCGTAATTCAGATCACCGTCGCATTGGATGTTGATGCTGAGCCGGCCGTGCTTGCGATTGGCGAGCGCTGCGCCTACCGCGGCGGGCGCGCCGTAGCCGATCCCGAACGCGCCTTGCCCGCCGATGTAGTGATAATGATGCTTGAAATCCCATAACCGCGCGGGCCAATGACTCA
>DATGGL010000067.1:0-18646 GCA_035308605.1 Bryobacteraceae bacterium | reverse complement strand
TCTCCAAGGCCATTTTCATCAAACGAGTTGGGTGGTCCAACTTCCAGTATCGGATTGCTGCGAAGTTTCTCCCAAACGATGCCATCGACGGAGCGGGCGATGCCCAAGCGCTGGCGGCGCGCCCGATCCATGCCGGTGTAGAACATATAAAAGCCGCTGCCAGAGGCAGCGATCACAACCGGATCAGCAACGGCGCGTTCGTCGAACGAGCCGCGCGGACCGGGCGTAAGGACCGGGGTCGGGTGCTTGGTCCAGTGCGTACCGTCTTTGGAACTGGCCAGGGCGATTTGGAACGGATCGCCGGCTTCATACCAGTAAAGGATCTCGTCGTTGTGGACGAGGGCTGATCCGTTGGCCGCGAAGCGGCCTTCCCAGCCTTCCGGTGAGAGGACGGTTCCACGCGTCTCCCAGGCAACGCCGTCGGGGGATGTGGCCAGAGCGGTTCGCCACGTGCGTCCGTCATAAATCGAGTATAAGTTTAGATATTGTCCGTGGAAAGCTATAACAGATGGATTTAGGACATCACTGATGTCGCCGCGCAGGATTACCGGGCCGGGATTCGGTTGCCAGGTGAAGGGAGGTTTGGGGCCGGATTGTTCGGGTGGCGGAAGGGTAAAGTCGGCATAGCGGCCACAGCTTGTCAGGGCCGCCGAGAAACACAGGTTCACGCAGATAAACCATTTTCGTATCCGCGTCCAACGGCATGAATCGGCGGCCATTCTACACCGGAATCCGGATTTGGAGGCTGGCGCCTTCTCCGGGGCGGGAGTTCAGTTGCAGCTCGCCGTTCAGTAATTTCACGCGGCGTTTAATGCTGATGGGGCCCAGCCGCAGCAGTTCGAGTTCTTCAAGGGTGAAGGAGCCGCTAAAAGGGAAACCGGTGCCGTTGTCTTCGGCGCTGATCTCAATGCGGCGGTCGCGCATGCCGACCGAAAGCGCCATCCGCGTCGCCCCGGAGTGTTTCTGGATGTTGTTCAGAGTCTCACGGACGATCTGTAGAAGTTCAAGAGAAACTTCGGTCTCGGCGGGGTCGTGAATTTCGCTGCTGGAAAAACTTGAATTTATCCCCGTATCCCGTTGAAATTGATCGACCATGCGACTTAGAGACGCCGGCAGACTGACGCCTTCATCCGCCGGGCGCATGCTGCGGACAAAGCTGCGTAGTTCGCCCACCTGGGCCTTGCAAAGTTCCTGGAGCTGGCGCAGTTCGTCGGCGGCCATTTCCACGTCGCGGGCCAGCAGCTTTTTTACGATTTCCAGGCGCATTTGAAAGCTGATGAAGCTTTGCAACGGACCGTCGTGGAAGTCCGCCGCGATGCGCTGGCGTTCAGCTTCGCGAGCTCCTTGCGCCTGCGAACGGATGATGACATTGTGGCGAAGAGTTTGCGAGAGGCGCCGATCGAGATAGCGTTTGTGGAAAGAGATCGCGATGGTGACGCCGCCGGAGGCAATCGAAACCCAGACCAGTGAATAATCCCCGTGCGGGGCAAAAAGGGCGGTGATCAGAGCTGTGACCAGGGAAACGAGCGCGGCCCGCGTGACATCGTGAAGGATCACGGCGGAGGCCAGCAGATAGCCGCACAAGGAAGCCGAAATCCAGCCGGCCGCTGGCCATCCGACCCATCCGGAGACCACCACCCAGCTCCAGAACGCGAAGAACGTAGTGTCCGCGATCAGAGCGATGCCGGCGCGTAAGGGCGAGTCGAAACGGAGCTCGAACATGGCGCCGATGGAGTAGGCAAGGTACGCGGCCAGCACCGCGAGGATCGAGGTAAAGCGTTCATCGGCTACCCGGCCATACCAGGCGAGACAGGCCAGGGCCATCACGATGCGGGCGATGCGGAGCGCGAGCCGCCCACGGAACGGCACCATAGGCTAACGCCGGTACAGGTAAAGACGATGGCTGCGGCCTTCGCCGTCGTCGTCGATGTCCTGGATTTTTTCGGGCTTCCAATTGGAGAACTCGAAGTCGTGCGCCACGATGCGGGTGCCTTTCTTAAGCTGCTTTTCGAGGATGGGCGTGACTTTGTCGTTGGACATGGGAAGCAGGTAGACCGTTAAGAGATCGGCGGAAGCGTAGTCCTGCTTTAGCAGATCGCCGTGAATAATACGCGCGCTGGCCGCAAGTCCCAGAGACTGGATCTTGGCCATGCTCTGCTTAAAGAGCGCGTCGTCGAACTCAACGCCGGTGGCGTCCGCTTTGAATTTCTGGGCGGCCATAATCACGATGCGACCGTCGCCGGATCCCAAGTCGAACATTTTCTCGCGCGGTTTGAGCCCTCCAAATTGAAGCATTTTTTCGACAACGATCTCGGGCGTGGGGTAGTAGGGAGCGAGCTTGTCGATCGGCTTGTCTTGAGCTTGTAGATTGAAAACGGCGAGTAGGGCTACCAGGGGGCGCATCATTCACAAATATAACCCGGATTTTAGTACAGGCCGATTTCCGTGGGCTCGTTTCGCTGGCACGGATCAAAACAGCGGAGCTACTGCGTCTGAGGCGGACGCCTTCGGACGATATCGTCGACAACCGTGATGAGAGTGTTTATTCTTTCATCCGTGTGTTTCTGAGCTTCGCCGAGTTCGGCGACTTGTTTAGTAAGGAGATCGAGGCGATCCGTTAGCACGACCTGCGCCGTGAGCAGGCGCTTGTGCTCGGTAGTGAATTCGATGTGACCGTTCATGATGACTTCGACGAGTCCCTCTAACCGGTCGAGTCGGGACTGGCCGTGCCCGTTCGCTGCTTCGTCAGCCATGTCTACAGCGTACCTTACGGCTGAATGTAGACGCGGACGCGGTTGCTGGGTTGGCCGTTTACTTCTAAGTACAGTTCGGCGGGGCCGTAGTTGACGATCTTAGGGACGTCCAACTCGATCAGATAAAAGCCGATGTAGGGAGCCAGGACGGCTCGGGTGACTTCGACGGGT
Source organism: Bryobacteraceae bacterium (assembly GCA_035308605.1). Taxonomy (GTDB): domain Bacteria; phylum Acidobacteriota; class Terriglobia; order Bryobacterales; family Bryobacteraceae; genus Palsa-187. Next base: position 15,722 of record DATGGL010000067.1, on the reverse strand, counting down.
TGGCGGTCCAGATATACGCTAACAGGAGCTGCAACCTTGGGAGGGTTGTCTGGCGGGGCGGCTAAGCCCGTTGGCCAGTCCGGTGTGACGCGGCCCAGGCCGGTGGCAAGGATTTGAATGCGCCCGCGCGAGTGAGCGGGGTTCATCGCGTCCAGCATTACGCCGCTGTCGGCGTCGAGCAGAACCGGCGTGCCGTCGCGGTCGACGAAAATCGCCGGCGCTACATCGGCCAGCGGGACGGACGGGAGCGTAACCCGGCCGTTCGCGGCATCGACGGCCAGCGAGACCGACGCACCGTGCAGTTCAAAAGGAATCTGGAGTTGAGATTCGGTGTCGCTCGACGCGAGCACGGGGACCGTCACGTCGCCGGCACGAGCGGCGTCGATGCGGGAGCCTAACACACTGACCAGCGAGCCAGGAGCCGTCGCGCGGGCGACCAGATCGGCGGTGCTGACCACCCGAGGATCGCGAAGACGGTGCGGCGCGAGCGTTGAATAGACGCCGTAGCCTTCAACGGCGGCCCAGAGCTGATTGGACTGCGCATCGAGTTTTACGTCCATCACCGGCGCTTGCATAAGCCCGGCGACCGGGATCCACTGCGGAGGAGTGCCCAGAACATGTAGATCGGCGTAGGCCACGAACACGCCGGCGTCGGTCGCGGCGTAGATGGCGCCAGAGGCGTCATCGGCCGTGATTCCGTGAACCGCCACGTCCGGAAGCTTGCTGGTGAGATCGTCCCACTGGCCCGCGTTCTGCGTGCGGACAACGTGGATCGATGGAAAGTTCGGGACCGCTTTGCTGGTCCGCGCGCCCAGCGCCGCTACCGCAACCCGGGCGTCGGCTGGATCGATCCAAAAACGTTCCACCGGTCCGCCATCCGTGAAGGCCTGATTTTGCCAGGTCGCGCCACCGTCCGACGAAACGCTGACGTGGCCGTCGGCGGTGCCCAGATAAACGTAAGTCCCCGAGCTGGCGACCGCCGTGACCGGAACTCCCAGGCGAGCCGACAGGATTTTTCTGGCCTGAAATTCGTTGGCGACTTCCGGATTGTCGACCGCGTGCCAAGCACGCTTCTCACCGGGGTCCCATGTGATCGCTGTGCCATCGGTGAGCGCGAGTTGCACGCCCTGATCGCCCGAGGGCAGGTTCAGAAGCCGCAGGACCGGAAGATTCGGGAGAGACTGATTGAGCCCGCTCCACGTTTTCCCGCCATCCATGGAACGGAAAACACCGTCGGAACCAGCAACCACCACCTGGTCGTCGGCGGCCGGGGAAACGGCGACGTCGTTGAGGCTCTCGCCGAGAATCGACGTTCCACGGAAAGACGTCAGGTTATCCCAGGTTGCGCCGGAGGTTTCCGAACGGTAGGCGAATTTGCCCACCGCGTACACAATTTCAGAACCGGGGCGGGAGCGCGTTCGAGCATTGTTTTCAGGAAGATTGGCAGACCGGACGCGCTGGGTATCGGCCGGCGCCGGACCCGGGGCTGGCTTCCAGGTCTCGGAATCCGTGGTTTCAAAGATCCGGCCGGAAACGGTGTGGACCAGCAGAGAGCCGGTCGCCGAATACCAGACGCGGTCGACGGGTCCCGAGGCTAGATCTGCCAGGGTCCGGTTGATGGCCGAGTTGCCGATTCTTCGCCACGTCCACGTGTCGGTTTGCCCGTGGACTGCCGATGTGGCAAGTACTGTGGCGATCGCGATCCGGTATGTGGCGAATCTAAACACAGAACCCAACCATTTTATACTGAATCATCGACCGAAAGTCTCCGAAACTGTTGATTATCCTAGCCCTAGAGTAGTAATATTCGTGCCGGGCAGAGACTTGCTTTGCAATTTTAGTGTTAGACTGTCCGTGTTGGTTTGTGTTGCGCTGGGTTCGTACTGGAGCTCAAGCGGATTAGTCTGCCCACCGGGGGCACAATGACGGTGAAAAACCGCATAGTGACGGGCACGCGTCTGCTGCTGCTGTTGGCAGCTACGGGCGTAGTGTGTCTGGCGCAAATGCCTCCGATCGACTCCGGGAATTATGCAGCTAAGGTCTTGACGCTTACCGGACAAGTTTCGGTGCTCAAGGATTCGACGCCCTGGGCCCTGGAAGTGGGCGATCAAATTCAAGTCAAGCAGTTGATCATGACCGGAGCGGACGGCCAGGCCACGTTCCAGGTTTCCGACGGATCCACCTTCGTCGTCTATCCCAATTCGCGCGTCGTTTTTCGCAAGAACGCCCCGAACTGGAAAGATCTTCTCGACGTTCTGGTCGGGCGCGTGAAAGTGCACATCGAGCACATGTACGGCCCGAATCCGAATCGCGTGCTTACGCCGACTGCGGTGATTTCGGTGCGCGGAACCACATTCGATATCTCCGTTGAGGACGACGACGAAACCACGCTGGTCGAAGTCGAAGAAGGATTGGTTGAAGTCCAGCACGCGCTGCTGCCGAGAGGCGCGGCACGCACCTTGGGCGCGGGCGAGTCTCTGCATGTTTATCGCAACGAGCCGATTGCCTCGAACGTGATCGATAAGGGAATCATTTTCCGGCAGGTGTTCCGGATGGCGATGGATGCGATCACCACCTGGGAAACGCGGATGCCGCGAGGCAGCGTCGGTGGCTCGACCGGCGGCGGCAGCAGTTCCGGCGGCGGATGCTGCGCCGATACGACGAAGCCCGCTCCTCCGTCCGCGGCTCCTCCACCTCCTCCGCCGGTATCGCATGTCGTGATTTCGACGGGCAGCGCGACGCCGCATATCGTTTCGTCGCATGGGCACATGGTCCTGGTGGTTCCTTCGGAGAATGCGAAGGAAGGCCGCTGGCATCGCGTGACGCACGCAGTGTTGCACTCGGTCACGCGGTTCCTGTTGGGATCGGCTCCGGGTGGTGATGTGCTGGTTTCCGTCCACTAAGGCCGATCATCAGCCTGGCGCGTGGTCCAGGTCTGCGTCCTGATATCCGGCCGCGCGCAATTGCTGTTCGCTGATTCCCGCAAGTTCACACTCGTCCTGAAACGTTTTTTGCTTGTTCGGCGCCCATTGAAAATGCCACCATTCGCTCTGGCGGGTCTCCTGCTGCCAGCCCTGTTGCGCGCGGATTCTTTCGAATAGGCCGCCTCGCGAAAGCTCGGCCGTCAGGTCCATGTAGAAACCATCGGGAATGGGTGCGTCTTGCCGGGTGTAAAAATTGTGATACTTGACGCCGGCATCGAGCCGCGAGCCCTGTGCGCCGGTTTGATCGGCCGTTTTGCAGTAAATCCGCCACCACATTTGAGCGCCGTTCGGCTCGGGGACCACAAAATAGCGTGAATTTCCGAGCCCTTGGTTCAAATCCACGGCGCGGCCGGGGATATGGAAGCTGTACTTGCTGGCCCCGACTGAAATCGTTTTCATCAGTGGGCGTTTGGTGTCGCCGTATGGGCCGTCGATGGTCCCGCCGAGTTGCTGGATTTTCGCGATCATGGCGGTCCAGGCGCCGGCCATATCTTCGCGCAGAGCGCCCCACGTTTCGATTCTGCTGATGGCGAAAAATCCTAGCGGAAGCCGGTATCCCTTTTGCACCCAGCGAAGAATTTCGTCGAGTGTGGCCTGGTGGGCGATGCCGTCCTCAGGACCCGTGTAGATGGGACTTTCCAGTAAGCTTTGGCCCGCGGCGGTCTTGCGATATTTTCGTTTGGCATGACGCTGGAACCGCGTCAGTGCCCCGCCTTCGGATGCGCCCGGTTCGAGATAGCCGAGAGTGATCAGATCGTCGTTCCACATCACGCCGAAGATACATGGCGCTGGGAGGAGTAACCGTCCGATGAAACGCTATCTAATGCATCGACGGTCCCGAGAGGCTTACGGGCGCTCTAGATCCAAACTTTGTCGACCGCGGCGCCCTGTTTACATAGATCGCAGGACGCTGCGTCTTTGTAGTACGTCGCGTCCAGTTTGGCGAGGTAATAGAACGGAAGCGGGTCGAAGCTTGGCGTGGTGGGGTTCGGTTGAAAGATCACTACGGCGAGGCCGACCACTTCCCCGCCCCGCGACTCGACCAGATTCTTCAGCTCGGCCACTTTCTTGCCCGTGCGCAGAATATCGTCCACCAGCAGGACTTTTTCGCCTTTTTTCAATTCGAGATATTGGCGGAAGCGCTGAGGTTCGTTGACGTTTTCGCGTTCCGCCCAATACACCTGATGCGCGCGCAGAGCTTCGCAGACGCCGTAGGCGACGGGAAGTCCACCGGTGGCCGGGGCGACGATGGAGAGCTCGGGAATCATGGCCCGGATTTCCGCGTTGGCGCGCAGTTTCCGGCTTAGCCCGACGCTCAGGATCTTGGCCGCCTCGTAGTACCGCATGGTCAGGGCGACTTGCAGATACTCATTGGCGTGCAGGCCGTTGGTGTACTCGAAATGTCCTTCTCGCAGCCCGCCGGTGCGACGGAGCAACTCGACGACTTCATCATGCGTGGGAACGAGATGCATAGGATTCGCTTCAAGTTTAACGGAAACTCCGGCGGGAAACCTTGTCGGGGAACGGTCCATGGACAGACCTTGTAGAATTGAATTGGCTGATATGCTTACGAGCACTTCTCAGGTCCAGCGCGCAGTGCCGACGGGGCTGGGACGCGAGGATTTGATTCGGGCGTTTCGGCTCATGTACTTATCGCGTCGGATTGACGATCGCGAGATCCTGCTGAAACGCCAGAACAAGATCTTTTTCCAGATCAGCGGGGCCGGACACGAGGCGATCAGCGCGGCGGCAGGCCTCGCGCTACGCGCGGCGCACGACTGGTTTTACCTGTACTACCGGGACCGCGCCTGCGCGCTGGCGCTGGGGGTTACCACGGAAGAGATGCTCCTGGCCTCGGTGGGAGCCGGCGCGGACCCGGCATCCGGAGGGCGGCAGATGCCGTCGCACTGGGGTTCGAAGGAGTTGAATATCGTCAGCCGGTCTTCGCCGACGGGAACGCAGTTCACGCAATCGATCGGATGCGCCGATGCGGGCCGCCGGCTGGATCCGGATTCCGGTTCGGTCACGCTGGTAACCAGCGGCGACGGAGCTACCAGCGAAGGCGAGTTCTGGGAATCGCTGAACGTCGCGTGCCTGGACCATCTGCCGGTCTTGTACCTGGTGGAAGACAATGGCTACGCGATCTCGGTTCCGGTGGAAAGGCAAACCGCCGGCGGCGATATCTCGCGGCTGGTTTCCGGGTTTCCGGGTCTGAAGCTGTATCGCTGCGATGGCACGGATTTCGTCGCATCGTACGCAACCCTGGCGGAAGCGGCGAATCATGTGCGGACGCATCGCGAGCCGGCGCTGGTCCACGCGACTTGTATCAGGCCCTATTCGCACTCGCTTTCCGACGACGAGAAGCTATACAAGACGAAAGCCGAGCGGGAAGAGGAAGCCCGGCGCGACCCAGTGGCGAAGTTTCCGGAATGGCTGATTTCAGAAGGGATCCTCGATCGGCACGGGATCGAGCTGCTGACGCACGAAGTGGATGTCGAGGTAAATGAGGCTACGGAGCGGGTGCTGAAGGCCGCGCCGCCGCCCGCAGGGTCCGCGTTGCGGCATCTTTACTCCGAACGTGTCGATCCTACTTCCGCGGAGTTTGAAACCGAGCCCCAATTCTCAGGGCAGCCGCGCACAATGGTCGACGAGATCAATCTCACGCTGCACGAGGAGATGCGGCGTAACGCGCAGGTGGTGGTTTTCGGGGAAGACGTCGCCGACGCCAGCCGCGAAGCCAGTCTTTCCGAAGTAAAGGGCAAGGGCGGCGTCTTCAAAGCCACGCAGGGTTTGCAAATCGTATTCGGGCCGAGCCGCTGTTTCAACACTCCCATCGCGGAAGCGTGCATCGTAGGGCGGGCGATCGGCATGGCGACGCGCGGGATGAAGCCGGTTCCGGAAATCCAGTTTTTCGATTACATCTGGCCCGCGATGATGCAGATCCGCGATGAACTGGCCACACTTCGCTGGCGCTCGAACGACGCCTTTGCCGCGCCCATGGTGATTCGCGTGCCCATCGGCGGATATTTGAATGGCGGCGCGATTTATCACAGCCAGTGCGGCGAATCGATCTTCACCCATATCCCCGGGCTGCGGGTGGTGCTTCCGTCGAACGCGTTAGACGCCTGCGGGCTGCTGCGAACGGCGATCCGCTGCGACGATCCCGTGCTGTTCCTGGAACACAAGCGGCTGTATCGGGAGCCATATAACCGGTCGCAGCATCCGGGTCCTGCCTATACAATTCCGTTCGGCAAGGCCAAGATCGTTAAGCCGGGCGCGAATCTGACGATTCTGACGTATGGCGCTCTCGTGCAGAAGTCGCTGCAGGCGGCGATGCAGGTGGAGCAGCGTCGCGCCGGAACCAGCGTCGAGGTCATCGATCTGCGCAGTCTGGCTCCTTACGATTGGGAAGCGATCCGAACCAGTGTGGAGAAGACCAATCGCGTGATGATCGCGCACGAAGACACGCTTTCGTTCGGCTTCGGAGCGGAACTCGCGGCGCGGATCTCGAACGACCTGTTCACCTCGTTGGATGCGCCCATCGGGCGAGTGGCGGCGCTGGATACCTGGGTCGGGTATCATCCGAATCTGGAAGCTGAAATTCTGCCGCAGTCAGAGACCATTGCGGCGGAGGCGGACCGGCTGCTCGCGTTTTAAGCTAATCGCTTTTGGCCGCGGGCGCAGCGGGCTTGGATTCAGACGCCGTCGACTTCGTCTCAGATTTGGTCTCGGATTTTGTCTCGCTCTTAGTCTCGCCCTTGCCGTTCGACTTCGAATCGGACGAAGAGTCGGCCTTCGCTTCGGACTTAGACTCGCTTTTAGCTTCGCTGGCGGAACCGCTGCCCTTGGCGTAGTCGGTGATGTACCATCCGCTGCCTTTGAACTGTAAGGCCGACCTGGAGATCAGCTTTTCGACGCGGCCGCCGCAGTCCTCATGCACTTCGATCGGCGCGTCGGAAAACTTCTGGATTTTCTCAAACGTCTTACCGCAAGTCGAGCATTTGTACTCGTAAATCGGCATTACTGTTTGATGGTCAGGATTGCGCGCCTCATCATGGTGTCCACGCTGGGCTTATCGCCGACGGTCACGTCAGCCTGGCTATCGTCGTCCAGGTCCTGCGCGCTCGGATCTGCGTCGGCCTGCGTTTCGACGACGTTCGGCGTAACGCCGGTATCCTGAATCGCTTTTCCGGCTGGGGAATAATACTTCGCGACCGATAGAATCAACGCGCCGCCGTCGTCCATCTTGATCGCGCGGCGGACGGCCGCGTTGCCGTAGGTGCGTTCACCGATCACATCGGCGCGTTTGGAATCGAGCAAGGCTGCTGATGCGATTTCGGCCGGGCCGGCCGTGCCGCGATTCACGATGACCGCGAGTTTCATGGTGGTAACCGCTTTCGCCGCGGTGGCCTGCTGGTCTTCGCGAGTCGACTTCTGGCCTTGGGTGTAGGTGATCAGGCCCTTGTCCATGAACAGATTCGCCAGCGCGACGCCTTCTTCGGCATCTCCCGTCGAGCAGTGGCGAAGATCGAGAATCAGGCGCTTTGCGCCTTGCTTCTGGAGCTCCGCGATCTTCGCGGCGATATCTTTCACGCGACCTTTCGAGAGCGTGTAGGTCTGGATGACGCCGATCGGTTCCGGCCCCTGATCGGTGACCAGCTTTCCGCTCACGGGCGGATAGACCAGCGGAGCACGCGTCAACGTCACCTTCTGGGCGTCGGTCTTGCGCACGCGAAGGACACTCAGCTCAAGCGTCGAGCCGCTGTCACCTTGCATCAACATCTCGGAAAACGCCAGCGGCATGTCGCGCGTCGAGACGTTGTTGATCGATTCGATCACGTCGCCCGTGGTCAGTTTGCCTTTTGCGGCGGGCGAACCGGGAAGCGCGTCGACCACACTCAAATATCCAAACCGGCGCGACAGCGTCAGCCCGACGTCGGCCTTCGGTGCGGTTTCCTTGGATTTCAAATATTGCTTGTACTGATCGGCGTTCAGATAGCTGGCGTAGGGATCGATCGACTCCAGCATTCCGTTGATCGCGCCCACGGTCACGGCCTTCATATCCGGCTCTTCCACGTAATCGGCTTTGATCCGCGAAAGAACTTCGCTGTAAACGCCCAGGTGATTATAAGGACTGTCGGCGGAAGCGCTGCGCCCGCGAACGGCGCCGAACAGGAGCAGGACAACCAGGCAGGTCGACGAAGCGACCACGGCGAATTGAAAACGACGATTCATAGGCAAACGGCCGAAGCCTACCTCTCTATCGATCAGGATAGCACGCGTCTCCGGGAACGCTTCCTGAGCCCGCAGCGCGCTAAATTGCGGTGGATCTGCGTGGGGCGGGCTCGCAGCCCGCGGCGGAGTTGTACTCCGCCCGTTTCCGGCACCCGTTTCCGACACCCGTTTCCGACACCCGTTTCCGACAATGGATTGCGTCGATTGCAAATCGGCGCGCAGGCTGCAAGCCTGCCCCACTTGCGGTATGCCCCCCGTTTGCGCGACACTAACAGGTTTTCCTGTACGTTAATTTCTGAAAATGCTGGCGAGAATCCTCTATCACGATCATTGCTTTGACGGAGCGGCCTCGGCAGCCTTCTTCACCCGCTTTGTCGAAGCTAAGTTTTACCCGGGCGCCGAGTTCGCCTACACCGGTCTGGCCCATAAAGCCGACCAGTTATTCGAGCCGGAATATTTCGACGGCGACGTCAACGCCATTGTCGATTTCAAGTACTCGACGGATCCGCGGCTGACCTGGTGGTTCGATCATCACCAGAGCGCGTTCCTGACGCCAGAAGATGCCGAGCACTTCCGTCAGGACAAAAGCGGGCGGAAGATGTATGACCCCAGTTTCCGGTCGTGCACGATGTATATCTGCACGGTCGCCCGGGACCGGTTTGGGTTCCACGCGCCGGATCTCGAAGAGCTGGTCCAATGGGCGGATGTGATCGACGGGGCGCAGTACAAGGACGCCCACGAAGCCGTGGAACTGCGCGCGCCGGCCACCCGGCTGACCCTGGTGATCGAAGGCGCCCCGGGATCCGAAGTTGTGCAGAAAATCATTCGGATGATGCGCCGCGAATCCTTGGAGGCGATCGCCGGGGATCCGGAAATCGATGCGATTTACCGGCCGTTGCATGACCGCCATCTCCGTTCGATTGACGTGATTCAGCGTCAATCCCAGTGCCAGGATGGCGTGGTTTATTTCGATTTGATAGAGGACGGGTTAGAAGGGTATAACAAATTCATTCCCTACTATCTGTTTCCGCAATCCACCTACACCGTCTCCGTAAGTAAGAGTAGTTTCCGGACGAAGGTTTCGGTGGGCTCGAACCCATGGGCGCTTCGGCCAGTAAAGTTCAATCTTGCAACGATTTGCGAGCGGTACGGGGGCGGTGGGCATCCCAAGGTGGGGGCGATCAGTTTCCCGATCGGGGCCGTGGAACAGGCGCGGAAGGCGGCGCATGAGATCGCGGCGGAGTTGAGGAGTTAGCCGGAAGCGGCTACAGCATCCGGAAGACGATCGCGGACGTGTAGCCAAGAGCGCCGCCCAGCACGGCGCCGGCGATTACGTCGCTCAGGAAGTGCATCCCTAACAAAATCCTAGACAATGCCACGCTGGCGGCGCAAAAGAATAGGCCGGGCAGCATCATTGGGTAGTACATCCCCAGCGACACCGTTACCGCGAACGCCGTGATCGTGTGGCCCGACGGGAAGGAGAACTGGTCGGGTGGCAGGAGCGTCGCCCAGCAATGCGGCTCCAGCGCGCAGGGGCGTTTCCGGCCGAACGCGCGCTTCAGCCTCAGGAAAAGGGCGATGCCAAGCCCCACGGCGACGGTCGCCGCTCCCAGCGCCTGGAATCGCTCGGATCCCCCCACCAGCGTTACTACCAGTCCCATGGCGTACCAAAGCCATCCGTCGCCTCCTCGGGTTGCGGCGATCATCCATAGCCGGAGCCAGCGCGGCGCGCGCCAGCGATTGACCTGGCGCATCAGCCGGTGGTCGCCCGCTTCCACCATCCTGACCCAGCGAATCGCACGCGGCGTGCTTTCCGCTGCACCGTGCGCGTTGGCTACTAGGGCCGCCATGCTACACTTTTAAACCCGCGGTGTGACGCCCGCGTGACGTCCCCATAAAACATTTGTGACTAATTTTGTGAAACGGTTCCAGTTCGTCTACTTCGACGCCGGCGGAGGCCATCGCTCGGCGGCTACCGCGTTGAAAACGGTGATCGAGCAGCAGAATCGGCCTTGGGAGATCACCTTAGTCAACTTACAGGAAGTACTACATAGCCTGGATATTTTTCGTAAGACTACGGGAATTCGTCTGGAAGATATTTACAATCTGATGCTCGCCAAAGGCTGGACGCTCGGCGCGGGCCCGGGATTGCGGTTCATGCAAGCCGTCATTCGTCTGTATCACGGGTCCACCGTCCGGCTGCTCACGCGATACTGGACGGAAACAAAACCCGATATGGTCGTTTCGCTGGTGCCGAACTTCAATCGGGCCATGTTCGCGGGGCTTCGGGGCGCGTCGCGGGAAACTCCCTACGTCACGATCTTGACCGATTTCGCGGATTATCCTCCGCACTTCTGGATGGAACCGCAGGATCAATTTCTAGTCTGCGGCACGCCCAAAGCGGTCGAACAGGCGCGATCGATGGGGTATCCCGGCAATCGCGTGTTCGCGACCTCGGGTATGATCCTGCGACCGCGTTTCTACGAACCGCTGAATGTCGACCGTGCGGCCGAACGGAAGCGGCTGGGGCTTGATCCTGCGCGGCCCACGGGATTGGTACTCTTCGGCGGCCAGGGATCGAACACCATGCTCGATATCGCGGCGCAGCTCCCGGAGACGCAGCTCATTCTGATCTGCGGCAAGAACGAATCGCTGGCGAAGCGGCTCCGAGACCGGAATCGCCCCCCTCACCATATTGAAGGATTCACCACGGAAATCCCGTATTTCATGCGGCTGGCCGATTTTTTCATCGGCAAGCCGGGCCCCGGCAGCATCAGCGAGGCCGTCGCCATGAAGCTGCCTGTGATTGTCGAATCGAACGCCTGGACGCTGCCACAGGAACGTTACAACGCGCAATGGGTCGCGGACCAGGGTGTTGGCGAGGTCCTCCCTAACTTCCGCCACATTCGCGCGGCTGTCGAAAAGATGGTCGCGTCGCTCGATCGATACCGGGCTGCGGTGTCCAAAATCGAAAATCGAGCCGTCTTCGAAATTCCGGAGATTCTGGCGCAAATCGCGGCGCAGCCGGTAGGATAAAGGCATGCGGCTGTGGCTGTGCCTGATTCCCGCGCTGCTGGGCGCTCAGCCAGACCCGCGCGAACTGATTCGTCAGTCGGCGGACGCCATCAAGCAATTCAAGAGCTACGAGCTGGAATCGGTTGTTTCCATCGACATGCAGGGTGGTCCTATCCGTAACAAGATGGAAATGCCGTCCAAAGTCGCGGTGCGGCGGCCCGATCGGATGCGGATCGAGTCGAGAAGCCAGGCCGGCTCCATCACCATCGTCAGCGATGGAGATCACACGTGGTTCTACATGACGCCGCTCAAGAAATACGTCAAGCGTGAGGCATCGGGTTCGCCGGAAGCCGTGGTTGGCAACTCGGGCCTGTTGCCCAAGAACCTTCCCGATGTCAGCAAATCGATCAAATCCGTGCGGCTGATGCGCGAGGAAGAGCTAAGCGTCAGCGGCCAGGGCTACCCGTGCTGGGTCATCGAGACCACCTACAATTCCATCAATCTTCCGGAGCAGGAGCTGGCTATCGAAGAGGCCGCGCAGATCACCTGGATCAGCAAAAAGCACGGGCTGAATCTGCAAACCAAATTCAGCGCGAAACTGAATTTGCCCGGCGTGGATGAATTCGTCAAAATGACGCAGTCGACGCAGACTACGGCGCTGCGGTTGAATGCCGATCTGCCGGACTCGATGTTCGTCTACAAGCCGCCGGAGGGTGCGAAGGAGACGGAAGACTGGACGCTGCCGGGCATTGCGAAGCCTGAAGTGATCGGTAAGGCGGCGCCGGCATTTCATGGCAAGGCGCTGGATGGGTCGCCCATTGATCTGGAAGCCTTGCGCGGTAAGGTCGTACTGCTGGATTTTTGGGCTACGTGGAGCGCGCCCTGCCGCCGCGAACTTCCAGTGCTGCAGAAATTGAGCGCTGAATTTCGGGACCAGGGGCTGGCGGTGGTCGGGCTGAATGTGGGGGAAGAAGATTCGGCAGTCGCTGCGTTTTTGAAAAGTACGCCGCTGGCATACCCCGTTGCCCTGGCGGGCGATTCAATGGTCTCGGAGCTGTCTGTGAACGCGTTTCCAACCGTAGTGCTTATCGATCGCGAAGGGAAGATCGCGTCGTATGAGGTTGGGGCCCGGGGAGAAGCGGCGCTACGGGCGGATTTGGCAAAGCTCGGACTGAGCCACTAGGACCGGCGAGGACCCGGCTCGCTGTCGCTTGTGTCGGGCTTCCTCCACACTGAACCGCGCACGACAGTAAGCGGGTCGCCCAACGTTTTAGAACCCTGGGACTTTGGTCCCGGTGCGCAAAAAACTCGCGATTCAGCGAAAAAGGCACTGGCTTGCTATAGGACGCTTCGCGGGGACGATCTATAAATTTGAATATGCAGCAAGCGACCTTCGTCGACTTCTACGAGATTCTTCAGATCAGCCCCAACGCCGATCCGGAAACGATTCATCGCGTCTACCGGATTCTGGCGCAGCGGTATCATCCGGATCATCTTGAGACCGGATCGACCGAGGTGTTTCATTCGCTTTCAGAGGCGTATGGCGTGTTGAGCGATCCGGAACGCCGGGCGGCCTACGATGTGCTGCATCGCGAAACGCGAAGATTGACATGGAAGATTTTCGATCAGACCAACTCTACCCAGGGTGCAGAAGCTGAGAGGCGCAAGCGGCAAGGGATTCTCTCCCTCCTTTACCGGAAACGCATGGCTCAGCCCGATCAGCCGAGCATGGGACTCAGGGATTTCGAGGACCTGCTCGGCGTGCCGAAGGAGCATCTGGAGTTCAGCCTCTGGTACCTCAAAGAGGGGCAGTTCGTGGCCCGGTCGGATAACGGTCGGCATTCGATCACACTGAGGGGCGTGGATCTGGCGGAATCGATGTCGCGCGAATACGGCGAGGCAATCGCAATGATTCCGGCCCCGGCGCAGGCTGCGTAGAGCGTCAACAATTACCGTCCTCGCGTTACCATCCCCGCGTTACCATCAAAGAATGGAGCGCGAAAACTTTCTGGCCGCGGATGCACGCGGATGAACGCAAACAAGTCATCGGACTTTGATCTGCGTCCATCGGCGTCTATCCGCGGCTTTTGTTTTTTCATCGCGGCAAGGCAGGTCGGGGTCCTGCCCTACTTATGAAGATTTGTTATCTGGATGCATTTTCCGGGATCAGCGGCGATATGACTGTGGGGGCGCTGATCGATGCGGGTGCGCCCGGCGACGGAGTGATTGAGGCGCTGGTCGGGCTAGGGACGGGCGCGCGCTTTTCGGTTGAAAAAACTGTGCGCGGTGGCGTTGCAGCTTCCAAGTTCCGCGTGGAGACGGACGGCGCAGGTAAGGTTCATCGGCATCTCTCGCATATTCTCAAATTGATTGCGGAGGCTTCGATTGGGGAACGCGCCAAACGGGATGCGTCAGCGGTATTTCAACGATTGGGGGAGGCCGAGGCCGGGGTGCACGGGGTCGCGATTGAAAAAGTCCATTTTCATGAAGTGGGAGCAGTAGATTCGATCGCGGATATCGTCGGGGCTTGTGTTGCGCTGGATTTGTTGGGAGTGGAAGAAGTCCGGGTTTCGGCGATCAATGTCGGCAGCGGGACCGTGAAGACGGAGCATGGGATTCTGCCGGTTCCGGCTCCGGCCACCGCGGCGCTGTTGATGGGGAAACCGATTTACGCGCGCGGGCCGGAGATGGAGTTGACGACGCCCACGGGCGCGGCGCTGGTGGCGACGCTCGCGTCAGGATTCGGGGCGCTGCCGCCGATGACGATCGACTCCATGGGTTACGGCGCCGGCGACCGCGACTTCAAAGATCATGCGAACGTGCTGCGGGCGCTGATCGGTGAATCGGGGCATGCGCCGGAAGCGACGCTGGTGAGCGTGATTGAGGCGAATATCGACGATTCCAGTCCGCAGGTGCTGGGGTATGCGCTGGAACGGCTGATGGAAGCAGGGGCGCTGGATGCGTCGCTGTCGCCGTTGCAGATGAAGAAGAACCGGCCGGGATCGCTGCTGCGGGTGATCGCGAGGCCGGAGGATCAGGAAAAGCTCGCGCAGATTGTTTTCGCTGAAACGTCGACGCTGGGGCTGCGGATTCAGGCAGCGGAGCGGCGCGTGGAAGAACGCCGGATGGTCGATGTTGAGACGGCGTTCGGGAAGGTGCGCATGAAGGTTTCCGGACATGGAGCCTTTGCGCCGGAGTACGAGGATTGCCGGGCGATTGCCGCGCGGACGGGAACCCCGCTGCCGCAGGTGATTGCGGCCGCCAATGAAGCATACTTGAAAAATCGAAAATGAAATATTATCTGACCACGCCGATCTACTACACCAACGCCGCGCCCCACATCGGGCACGCGTATACGACCATTGCCGCGGACACAATCAAACGGTTGAAGAAGATGCAGGGTTTCGACGTGATCCTGACAACCGGCACGGACGAGCACGGCGTCAACGTCGAGCGAGCGGCGGAGGCGCAGGGGAAGACGGCGCAGGAATATACCGACGTGATCGCGGAGGAGTTCCGGCAGCAGTGGCGGATTCTGAATCTGGGAATCGACCGGTTTGAGAGGACCACCAGCGATCGCCATGCGGCGTGTGTGCAGGACCTGTTCATCCGCTGCCGCGACCGGGGGCATGTTTACAAAGGGAATTATTCAGGCCAGTACTGCATCTTCGACAACCTGTACGTGAATGAGGCCAAGCCCGGCGATCCCTGCCCGGAGTGCGGGCGGCCCACCGAGACCGTGACCGAAGAGAATTACTTTTTCCGCCTGTCGTGCTTCCAGGATCAATTGCTGGAGTTGTACGAAAAGCAGCCGGATTTCATCCAGCCGGAGACGCGGCGGAACGAAGTGATCGCGTTCGTCAAGCAGGGTCTGACGGATCTGTCCATCAGCCGGACCACGATCAAGTGGGGCATCCCGGTGCCGGATGAGCCGAAGCACGTTTTTTATGTCTGGTTCGACGCGTTGACGACCTACATGTCGGCCGTGTATGGCGAAGGGATGTGGCCGGCGGATCTGCACCTGATCGGGAAAGAGATCGTCAGGTTTCATGCGGTGTACTGGCCGGCGTTCTTAATGGCGGGGGAGTTGCCGCTGCCGAAAAAGATTTTCGCGCATGGATGGCTCCTGTTCGAGAACGACAAGATGAGCAAGTCGCGCGGAAATATTGTCCGGGCCACGCCGATTCATAAAGTGCTGGGCACGGATGCGCTGCGCTATTTCCTGCTGCGCGAAGTGGTGTTCGGGCAGGATGGCAGTTTCAGTTACGACGCGCTGGTGGGCAGATACAACTCGGATCTGGCGAACGGATTTGGGAATCTCGCCAGCCGGACGCTGTCGATGATTCATCAATATCGGGCGGGCACGGTGCCGGAGGGCCCCGGGGATTCGCATATTGCGGAGGCCGCTACGGCGGCTACGGCACAAGCTCTCGATGCCTACGAGCGGTTTGAGTTTTCTAAGGCCCTGGAGGCGATTTGGGGACTGAT
>DATGGL010000066.1:0-2714 GCA_035308605.1 Bryobacteraceae bacterium | reverse complement strand
GGGGAAACCCGGCGGTGTCAAGAGGTAAAAGCATTCGTGGCCGTGAAACACCACACCACTGCGCAGCGCGGTGTCGCGCCGTCGGATCGACTTTCCGCCAAAGATGATCTGAAGAGCACACGGACGCTCTCCACCCAAGTAATTCCCGTAGTTCGGCCGCCACGCGATCCGGCCCTGTGGCTACGCACTGGCCTGCTGGTGCGCAATGCCATCAGCGGGCGGCAGTATCGCGTCGGCGAGCCGCTGGGCTGCGGCGGCTTTGGCGCGGTCTACCGGGTGACCCACGTGGGTGGCGGCGATCGGCTACCGACGAAGTGCGTGCTTAAAGTGGCCAGCGAACCTAAAGCATGGCACCGTGAAGCTTACTTCGGCGATCTGCTCAAGAATGAAACCGGGATCGTCCGGGTCCACGAATCCTTCGCGTGGATGCCCCGGGGCGGCACCCGCAGGCCGCTCTACTGTCTGATTACGGAACTGGTGGAAGGCGGCGATCTCTTTCACTACATGGAGCGCCATCCGGAGCCATGGCCCGAGGCCAAGGCGCGGCGCGAGATCATCCGGCTGCTGCGCGCGGTTACGCTGCTCCATAGCACCAGCGCGGTTCATCGCGACATCACGCCGCGGAATGTGTTCGTCACCGGCGATCGCGTTCTGAAATTGGGGGATTTCGGCATCGCCCTGCACAGCGTTGGCGAGAAGGATGTGCCCGCGGACGCCTTCACTCGCCGGTTTGCTCCAGCGGCTATCCGCAAAGGCCGGACCAGTTCGTGGCGACCCGCCGACGACATTTACCAGATCGGATGCCTGTTTGTCGTTTTGCTGTGCGGTTCCGCGGAGCCCCCAGTGACTACGAAGCGCGTTAAGAGCTTGGCCTGTAGTCCGGAAGCCAAGTCCGTGATCCAGCGCTCGATCGGGGACCGCCGGAAACGCTTCGCCGATTCGCGTGAAATGCTGGCGGGTTTGCAACGCCAAGAATCGCAAGCGGCATTCGGTGGCCGCGTGAAGACCCTCAAAGG
This sequence comes from Bryobacteraceae bacterium, assembly GCA_035308605.1. Lineage (GTDB taxonomy): Bacteria > Acidobacteriota > Terriglobia > Bryobacterales > Bryobacteraceae > Palsa-187. The sequence continues at coordinate 1,698 of DATGGL010000066.1, read as the reverse complement.
GAAGCGCGTGGTCTTCACGGGCACCCTGGGCGTGCCGCGAGCCGCGGCCAAGCGCCTGGTGCGGCGTGCCGGTGGCATAGCCGAAGACCGCGTCAACCATCGCACCGACGTGGTGGTGGTCGGTGATCAGTCTCCCCAACTGGAAGGCCGATAAGAAGGGCCAGAAACTGCTGGATGTCGAATACGAACGGGGGCTTGGCCATCCTGTCGCCCTGATCAGTGAGCGCCGATTTCTAGCTCTTATCAGGACAAAGGTGTGACGCGCCTGAGACCGCTTGGCCTCCTTCGTGCAAGGCAGTAGCTGCTGATTACTGGATTCCTTATTAGGGCGATCATCGATCGGTGTCCGATGTCGTTATTTCGACATACACGTGCCAGGTTCGCCAGCGCGGTCCTGAGTGAGCACCGTCGTTATTTAAAGAAAGGTGTGTGAAATGGGAAAGTTGGAAGGCAAAGTCGCCGTGGTTACAGCGGCCACCTCCGGGATGGCGCTTGCGACCGCCAGGCTGTTTGTCGAGGAAGGCGCATATGTCTTCATCACTGGCCGGCGCAAGGACAAGCTGGATGAGGCGATAAGGACGATCGGCCGCAACGTGACCGGCGTTCAGGGCGATGCGGCAAACCTCGCCGATCTCGACGAGCTGTACGCGACCGTCAAACGGGAGAAGGGAAAAGTCGACGTGGTGTTCGCGAGTGCGGGATTCGGCGAGTTCGCTAAAATCGGCGAGATTACCGAACAACACTTCGACAAGACTTTCGACGTGAACGTGCGCGGCACGCTCTTCACCGTGCAGAAGGCGCTTCCCCTCCTGACCGACGGGGGCTCGATCCTGCTTAACGGATCGATTACCAGCATCAAAGGTTTTCCGAACTTCAGCGTCTACAGCGCCAGCAAGGCAGCGGTTCGATCGTTCGCGAGGACATGGCTGGTGGATTTGAAAGACCGGAATATCCGCGTGAACATCCTGAGTCCGGGGCCGATCGACACTCCCGCGCTGGATCCGTTGGGTTCGGCGGCAAAAGAGATGTTTGAATCGCAGATTCCGCGGGGGAAAATGGGCCGGCCGGAAGAGATTGCGACGGTTGCGCTGTTTCTGGCTTCGAGCGACTCGAGCTTCGTGAACGGGGTCGAGTTATTCGTAGATGGTGGGACAGCGCAGATTTGATTTCGAGTCGATTCTAGATACTGGAGCAAACTGATGACGGATACGATGCAAGTCACCCTGGCGCCTCCCTTTACCCGGGAGACGGCTATTCTCAAAGTCCGCAAGGCCGAAGACAATTGGAATTCCCGGAACCCAAGCCAGGTGGCGCTCGGATACTCCATCGATAGCCGCTGGCGCAACCGCTCGGAGTTCCTGACCGGGCGGGAAGAGATTGTCGCGTTCCTGACCCGCAAATGGGCCAGCGAGCTGGAGTATCGCCTGATCAAGGAACTGTGGGCCTTTCACGAAAATAGAATCGCCGTGCGCTTTGCTTACGAATCGCGCGACGCCGCAGGGCAATGGCGGCGATCCTACGGCAACGAGAACTGGGAGTTCGACCAGACCGGATTGATGAACCACCGGCATGCAAGCATCAATGACCTGGCAGTTACCGAGTCGGAGCGCCTGTTCCATTGGCCGATCGGGCGCCGGCCGGATGATCATCCCGGATTGAGTGAGCTAGGTCTCTAGAAGACAGGACCCCGGACATGTG
>DATGGL010000065.1:0-6936 GCA_035308605.1 Bryobacteraceae bacterium | reverse complement strand
CGTTTCAGGGCCCAGGCGAACACCTCGCCCGCCAGAGTGTTCAAGCTATTCGTAATCCGGTCCGTTTCCACATTCACCAGCGCGTAACGGTCGGCCAAAGCTTCCCCTGAGGCCAGTCCTTTGCCGGGGGCGCTGGAATGCACCAGGGCGTGATGATCTTCGCGCAGATCCGGTATTGTATTCATTTCGACTCGCGAACCTCGCAGCACCGAACCGAGATAGTACAGCGTCAGTTCAACATCGTTGGCGAACCTCAGGAACTCTTTGCGTGGCGGAACGGCAGTCGTGTTGGCGATCCCCGCCTCCAGCGCCAGCAGCGCTCGTGTCAGGCGATGCGAGCTCGCGAGCATGGCGCTCAGAAGGGTCATCTCTTCGGTGCGAACCCCCGGCTCGGCGACGGCGCGTTCCACGGACGCCTCGAAGTTGAACCGCGCGACCCTTGCGTTCGCTCGGGTGTGGTCCAGGTTCGGCGTCCCGGCCCCGGTGTAATAATCGCGGATTGCGCGGAAGTGAGCCCGGAATGCGTCGAGCATGCGCGCCATCGCTTCCGAGACTTGATGCCGCTCCCAGGTCGGCCAAACCCAATAAGCCAGCAGCGCCAAGCCTCCGCCAACGGCAGTGTTGAAGGTGCGCGCCGCCATCACCGGTCCGGGCGCGACTCCGGAAAGCGAGATCAGGAAGACGACAATGGCCGTCACCACCGTGGCGAAAACTCCATAATTCGCCCCACCGAAACAGCGCAGGATAAACATGAGCACGGAAATCACGGCGATATGGGCGAACGTCGCGGCGGGCCAAAGATGAAATAAGCCGGTGGCGAGAAGAACGGCGACGAACGTTCCGATAAGACGCAGGATGCCGCGGCTGAAAGTAGCCGAGAAATCCGGCCGCAGCACGATGGCGATGGTCATCGGAAGCCAATAACGCCGCTCCAGGCCGAAACTGCGCCCGATCGTGTCGCCAACGACAATACAGATGGAAAGGCGGATCGCGTGGCGGCAGGCGGCCGATTCCAGATTGAAGTTGGCGCGCACCGTGGCCAGAGCTTCGCGGAAGCGAGCGATCCAGGTGATTGCAAGCGGCGCGCGCCGGGACTGGTTTCCATGTTCCGGACGATCCGGCGTTTTTTCGGTTTCGGGCATCGCGTCCGCCACATCGGCAGCGGAGCGAAGCTGCCCGCTGAGAGCGTCGAGCTGAAACCGTGCGTCCCGGAGCGTGGCTTCGAGCGCCGGCGCATCCGGTTTTGAATCGCGGAGCCGCTCGGCCAGGCCCATAAGCTTGGCCATGCCGTCCGAATTCTCGGGAATCTGGTCACCCGCCTCGAGTGCCTTGCCGAGCGCGTTCAGTAATGTGGCCGTGATTTCGAGCGCGTCCGTCAGGATGGATGCTTCCGCGTGCGCCTCATGATCGCGCTCCAGACGCGTGCGAACCCGCCTGAGCGCCAGAAGGCTCAAGCGTGTTCGTTCCGCCTGACTCAGCAGGAACCGATACCGGTCGCTTTCCGGAGACCGGTCGCGGTCGAGCGCAGCCAGCGAAATTTGCGCCTGAATGCTTTGCGCCGTCGCCGCCGGAGGTAAGGTCCCGTCCGCCGCCGGGGCTCTCGCGCTCCTGGACAATTCAAAATATAGATCGCTCAATGCGCGGCGTTCGGGAGCGTAGCGATGCAGCGGCCATGCGGAAATCGAGAGCAGTGTCTGGAGCAGGGCTCCACCGAACGCAGCCAAACCAGCAAGCGCTGCGTTTTTCGGCGAGAGCGGCACGGCGCTGTATACCACCATCATGACGAGGCTCATGGAGCCAAGTTCGCCGGCCGGCGTGCTCACCGCGATCAAAAGGCCGGCGACAAACGCCCAGGTTCCGGCCAGGACCACGGCGATCACCGGATTTCGAGCGCTAATGGAGCCGGCAAACACGGAGAGCCCGGCCGCAAAACTTGCCAGAAGCATATGACGCGCCCGGTCTGAATACGGCGCCTCGCTATCGCGAAAGGCGACGTTGAGTGCCCCCGTGGCCACGATCAGCCCCGCGGAAAGCGATCCGGATGCGGCTCCGACAACCAGAGGCACGGTCACCCCTACCGTGTTCCGCAGCGCCATCCACGGATTGATCTTGTCGATTTGAAAGCGAATGACGTTCTGCCAGAACGCCTGCCAGGCGCTTGGCCTCGTCGGCTGCATCAAGGACTAGAATAGTCGAACCGATACACAAAGGGCCGGGAATTTTCCGGCCCTCGCAACAATTCAAATTTTGTCTGAACGACTTAGCGGCGGAAGCCTCCACGGAATCCGTACCCGTAGCGCGGACCATAGAAGCCACGTCCAAAATAGAATCCGACTGACGGCCCCCAATAATAGGGATAGTACGGATAGTAATAGGGATAACCCGGGGCATAATACGCCGGCGGCGGACCGGCTGCGTAGGCTGCTCCAGGACCATAGGGCCGAGTCTGCAGCGCAGGTTGCGCGTGATAGTCCCGCTCATCCACGAACCGGAACGCTTGGGGCGCCCGTTCGGTTGAAATGGCAACCGGTTGCTCGATGCGGAAGGTCAATAGGGATTCGGGACCAATGTATGTCGGATGCCCGCGCGTCAGCAACACGCCGATGGTTCCGACCACTGCGCCGGCTCCGGCGCCAATAGCGGCCCCAGTGCCCCAACCCGCCGCCGCGCCAACAGCCGCGCCTAACGCCGTTGTCCCGGCAATCGCGCCGGCATCGCGTCCGGTCGATGTGGGACCGTTACGGCTGATTAATTGAGTTTGAATCGGCACCTGCTGGCCGTCGACAACCGGCAGATCGGTAAGCTGAACTCCCAGACGCGACGTCCCTTCCACCCGTCCAGCTTTCTTGGCTTCCGATACTTTGCCCCCGAGCGTTTGCCCACTCTGGGCGACCACTACGCCGTCCACGATCACTGGCCGAACCAGCGTCGCCGAGAACGCGTCACCGGCCTGGTTGTGATCAGAGGATAGCGGCTGATTGATGCGAACCGTGATGTAGGTTCCGGGCTTGATCGTCAACTGGGATGGTATGGTTCCCATCTGTTGGGGCGGAAAATTTTGAGGAGTATTTTGGTCGGCCGGCGGAGCGTCCTGATAAACAGGCGGCGGAGCAGATTGGTCAGCGGCGGGCGGAGCGGCTTGATCCGCAGCCGGCGGTGCCGAATTCTGATCTCCTAGCTTCCGCCATCCCCCATTCTGCGCCGGCGGCTGCGCGAAAGCGCAAGAGGCCATCAGCACCAGAAGAGCGGTCCGGGTCGCCGTCCGGGGAAAATGTATTGCAACGCGTCTCATAGTGTCCTTTCGATAATGCGAAACACACCATGATGAAGCACGTCCTATACCACTCCTAAGCCACTGATAAGACTGATTTAAGATCGTTCTACCTTGGCCGAAATCCACCGGGTGGTGCTTTTCGGCCAGCGGAATTTACCCTTTGGCTTTTTGCTTCTTGCGAGCCGCCCAGAATGCCTTCATACGGGCAGATTGGGCGTTGCGCTGGGCGGGGTTCATACCTCTGCGTTTACGCCTTGGAGCGGCTGCGACGGGAACGGCGGCTGCGGAAGCGGACTTCGCCGGGCGGCCACGGCGGACTGCCGGGCCCTGCAGGGCCTCGATCGCGCGATTCAATCGATCGCGTTCCGCGACCAGGAGAGCCACTATCTGTTCGGTTTGCATCACCGGTAATGGTAGCATCGGAACGCCCAGGCAGCAACCAGCCTAAACGCCGATATCTTCATGCCACAGTTCAGGTTGCGCGTTTATGAAGTCGCTCATTAAGCCGATGCTTTCCGGGTCCTGCAAGACGTCTACTTGAACTCCGTGGCTGCGCATATAATCCTCGGCACCCAGAAAAGTCCGATTTTCGCCCACAATTACCCGGGGTATTTTGTACAAAATGATCGCGCCGCTGCACATGGGGCAGGGGGACAACGTGGAATAAATGGTCGACCGCCTGTAAATGTCGCTCGAAAGCCGGCCGGCATTGCGCAGGCAGTTCATTTCTCCATGATCGATGGGGCTGCCGGTCTGGACGCGGCAGTTGTGGCCCGCGCCGATGATCTTACCGTCGCAGACCAGCACGGAGCCGATCGGGATTCCGCCTTCGGAAAGACTCTTGCGGGCCTGCGCGATGGCGGCTTCCAGAAACGGGTCTCTTGGCATCAAGTGAAATTCCCGACGCCGTGAGTCGCGGCGATCTCGAAGTGGCCGGATTTCGCGTCGTAATGGCTCAAATATTTACGCCGCTCCTCCGGAATCACGGCGGTTTCGTAATCCGGCCCGGCGACGGCGCAAATGGACTCGATCGAATCCCAGAGCATGATCGTAATGAACTCGATCTCGGCCCCGAGTTCGCGCCGCAGCAGGTAACTGCCGCGATAACCCTCGATTTTGCTGACACCTGGCAACAATTCCGGCTTCAACATGGCTTCGTAGGCATCGGCGTGTTCGGGCTTGGTGTACCCATGCCAGAGTCTTGCGATCACTAGATCCTCCTTTTTCGTCTCGCCAATACTACCAAACCATGCCGATATGGGCCGATATGGGCCGCAGATTGAAGAGATTTTTTGTCCGCGTTTATCGGCGTCCATCCACGGCTAAAATGGGTCCACGCGGGAGTACACTAGCTAAATGATCAAGCGATTGCCCATTGCGACAATTCTCGCCGCGGCAGCCATGATTGCGCAGCAGCCTAACGGCGCGGCGATCAATCCTCCGTGGCCGTCGGCTGAGGTGATCCATCCGGAGGATCTCGCCAAGCAGATCCAGAACAAGCCGACGTCTCCGGCTGTCTTTCAAGTCGGCTTTGCAGTGCTGTACAAGAGCAAGCATGTTCCAGGATCGGTGTACGCCGGACCAGGGAACAAGGACGAAGGGCTCGCCGAATTGAAGAAAGCCGTCGCGGACGTACCCAAGGACCGGCAGATCGTTTTATATTGCGGCTGCTGCCCGTGGGATCATTGCCCCAACATGAAGCCGGCGTACAATTTGCTGCATAGCCTCGGATACACCAAGATCAAGGTCGTCGAGATTCCCAATAGTTTCGCGAAGGATTGGGCGGAGAAAGGACTCCCCGTCGAAGGCTCGACCGCGGCGGCTTCGCCGGAGCGCTGATATAGTGTCACAAATGGACTGGAAGGCAAACGGCATCCGCGTAGTGCGCGCGGGCGAGCTGGATTTGAACACTCCGCAGACGCCGGGGATGACCCGGGCGGCCGCGATTACGCACGCCCGCGCCGGCGCGAGCAAACTATGGGCTGGGACCGTCGTGGTCGCCCCTGACGCCAAGACCGGAGCGCATCATCATGGCGATCTCGAGACCGTGCTGTATATCGTGCGCGGCCGCGCTCGATTTCGGTGGGGCGAAAATCTGGAATACTTCGCCGAGGCCGATCCCGGGGACTTTATCTACGTCCCGCCCTATGTGCCGCACCAGGAATTGAATGCGAGTTCGGAGACTCCCGTGGAGGCCGTGGTGGTCCGCAGCGGGCAGGACCCGATTGTAGTGAATCTGCAAATCGAGAGCGCCGAACAGCCGACCGAAGTCCGCTGGAACGACGCATTTCACCCGGCGCGTTAGCGTGGCTCCCGTTTCACAGACGCACGCCGAGGTGATCGCCAGAACCCTCGCGGATCGCGGTGTGCCGTACATTTTCGGGCTGCCGGGGGGCGAGATCGTGGCGTTCATCGACGCTTGCCGCCGTGCGGGAATCCGGTTTCATCTCACCGGGCATGAGGCCAGCGCGGCCTGGATGGCGCAGGTCACCGGCGAGATCACCGGCGTCCCTGGAGTGTGCGCATCCACATTAGGCCCGGGCGCGACCAATCTGGCGACAGGCGTTGCGAATGCGTTTCTGGATCGTGCGCCGATGCTGGCGGTGACGGCGCAGATCCCGAAGAGCGCCATCGAAACCATGACGCATCAGCGGCTGGATCTGCACGCGCTGTTCGCGCCGATCACGAAGGCGTCCATTTCGATCGGGGAGAATGCGGCGAGTCAGGTTGGGCATGCGATGGACCTCGCGGCGGCGCCCAGACCGGGACCCGTCCATCTTTCGCTCGCGAGCGACGTCGCCACCCAGCCCTGTCTTTCGAATTCGCCGGCGCGCGACGTCGAGAAAGGTAACGACGCATCGGTCACAAAAGTCGCAGCCCGCATTGAGGCGTCGCAGCAACCGCTGGCGCTCATCGGACTGGGCGCGACGCCGGCGATGGCGCCGGCGATTCGAGCGCTCGTCGACGCGCTAAGATGTCCGTTCCTGGTAACACCGAAAGCGAAAGGCATCGTTCCCGAAGATCATCCTTTGTTTGCGGGCATCGCCTCCGGCATGGCGATCGATCGCGATATCGTCGATACCATCCGTATCGCCGACCTGGTGCTGGCGATCGGATTCGATCCGGTGGAGTGCGATAAGACCTGGTTCGCGAAAACAGAAATCGTTTCGATCGACTCCGCCTCGATGGCCGAGGGTGAGTACCGGCCGATGGAGGCGATCGGAAACATCGTTCGGTTATTGAGTGAACTCAAAGTTGAAGCCAAGCCCTGGCCTGAGGAACTCGCCGAAAGCCGGCGCGCGGCGATCCGCCGGCATCCGACCGAATCGACCGCTCACGGGTTGTCGCCGTTACGCACGATAGAAGAACTCCGCGTGGCGTTTCCACGCGACGGGATCGTCACCTGCGATGTTGGATCGCACAAGCTCGCGATGGGGCAGTTCTGGCGTTCCTATGAACCGGGAACGTTCTTTATGTCGAACGGACTCTCGGGGATGGGGTTCGGCATTCCGGCCGCAGTCGCGGCGCAACTGGCGTCTCCGGAGAAGCCCGTAATGGCAGTGGTCGGTGACGGTGGAATGCTGATGATGGTTCACGATCTCGTGCTGATTCGCGAGCTGGAATTACCGATCGTGATCGTGGTGTTCACGGACCGCAGCCTG
>DATGGL010000064.1:0-4903 GCA_035308605.1 Bryobacteraceae bacterium | reverse complement strand
ATACGTGGCGCGATCTGCAATCTACGCGGCCATGGGCGATCATCAGAAGGCGCTGGCCGACCGGAATGAAGCCGTGCGGCTGAAACCGGACTCCGCCGAAGCGTACCTGGCTCGCGGCGGGTCGTATCACGAGCTCGGAATGCACGATAAAGGTCTGGCGGACCGCAGCGAAGCGATTCGCCTGAGGCCGGATCTCGCCGAAGCCTGGTGCGCCCGCGGCAGCGCTTACTTTCTTCTGGGCGATTACTTCAAAGCCATTCCGGATCTGGAACAGGCCGTTCATCTGAAAAGCGACTACGCCGAAGCTAAGGAAGTGCTGGCCAAGGCCGAGAAAGCCATCGCGGAAAACCAACCTGCCACCGAACCGGCGACCATCCCGGCCGCCGCGCTCGAGCCTGAGCAGATTCCGGAGCCGCCACACTCGGTGGTTGAACTGCCGGTGGCGAGATCCGCGCCCGTTAAGACGGCGGTGGTCGAGCCAGAGCCAGTCAAGCCCGAGCCAGTCACGCCAAAGCAAGTCATGCCTGAGCCAGCCACGCTAGAACGGGTCAGGCCAGCTGTCAACATGAAGTCCGCTGCCGCGCTTTATCAACGCGGGCACGATCTGCTGTACCAGGGCAAGTATCGCGAGTCGATTGAAGAACTGACCGAAGCCATCCGCCAGCAGCCGGATCTGGCGACGGCTTTTAATGCCCGCGGATTCGCCAGTTATCTGTTACGCGACTATGCTCACGCAATCGCTGATTTCGACGAGGCGATCCGCTTGAATCCGAAGTATCCGAACGCATATCAGAATCGCGGTCTCGCCCGGAAAGCCTCCGGGGATGCGGCGGGCGGCGCGGCGGATGCGGCGAAAGCCCGCGATCTGCTGAGGTAGTATTTGACAGGCACTTCAGGACCCGCTTGCTGTCGCGCGCGGTTCAGACCGCTAACAGCTTCCCGATTTCCGCTGCCGGAACGCGTTCACCCACGTAGAACGTCCCGAACAACGCATACACCGCGCTGACCTCATCAAATCGCATCTCGTAAATCAGCCGCTTGAACACCAGCGGGTCTTCGGCGAACAGGTCCACGCCCCACTCCCAATCGTCAAACCCGATCGAGCCCGAGATGATCTGCCGCACCGTCCCCGCATAACGCCGCCCGACTTCACCATGCTCCTGCATCTGACGCTGGCGCTCCGCCATAGGCAACTGATACCAGTTCTTCGCCTCCCCGCGCCGCCGGTCCATCGGATAGAAGCAGATGAACTTGTGCGCCGGCACCTCCGGAAACAACCGCGGCTGCATCGCCGTCCGCTGGCGCGCGAGCGTCTCTTCGATCTCCGCATTCCATTCCGCCGAATGTGGCGCGATCTTGCGCTCCTCGAGCGATCCATACACTTTCATGGTCGAGTCATATAATCCCAGCTCCACCACCGACAGGTACGACGCCGTCTGTTCCAGAAAATCCCACAACCTCAGCCGCGGTAAGAACCGCTCGGCGTCGCCCAATTCCTCGAATCCCTTCCTGAAATGCACCAGCATCAGATCGCCCTTGTGTCCCAGCATCGAAAACAGCGCGCTGCCGGCCGTTTCCATCTCTTTCAGGGCGATCGCTGCCGCTCCCAGAATCTCCGCGCGCTCACCCGCCGGCAGAGCCCGCCAGGCGGCCCAGCGGATCCGCAGCATCTGGTGCAGGATGCTCGCGCCTTCCAGCGTCAGCGGCACCGGCGGAAGTTTTTCCAAGTTGTGCATGACTATCACTGTAGCGAAGACGGTACGCCGGCGAAGACCCGTGGTTCGCGTGCTAAAATCGAGTTATCCATGCATCCAGATACCCATCTGGTGATTCAGCTTCAGTCGCTCGACCAAAAAATTACGGCGCTCGAAAAGGAAGTGGCCGCGCTTCCGAAGCATATCGCCGCTATTGAAAAGACGCTCGAATCCCACGTCCGCAAGCTGGAGGCCGACCGGGCCGCCCTGGTAGCCAATCAGAAAGATCGCAAAAAGTTCGAAGGCGACATTCAGGTGAACGAGCAGAAGATCTCGAAGCTGCGGGATCAGATGCTGGGAGCCAAGACTAACGAGCAATATCGGGCATTTCAGCATGAAATCGAGTTCGCCGAAAAGGAAATTCGCAAGGCCGAGGATCGCATTCTGGAGTTGATGTCGGAATCCGAGCCGCTCGACATTAATGTCAAGAAAGCGGAGGCCGCGCTAAAAGAGGAAAAGCAGAGCGTCGAAGGCGAGAAAAAGCAGGCTCGCGAGCGTACGGCAGCCGATCAATCGCAACTCGACCTGCTGCGCGCGGAGCGTGTGCAAGCCGCCGCCAAGCTCCCACCGGCGATCGTCACCCAATATGGGCGGATCCGCAAGAAGTGGAACAATACCACCGTGATCGCGGAAGCCGTCGGCGGACGCTGCACCGCGTGCCAGATCGTCGTGCGCCCCCAACACATGCAGGACTTGAAAAAGGGCGAACAATTGATGACCTGCGAAAACTGCGGCCGGTTCCTGTTCTACAATCCGCCGGTCCACGTAGAAGACGTCGCCCGCGTCGGATAGCGTAGGACATGACAGAGTAGGGCAGGCCCCCGGCCTGCCTGTTGCGCAAAGCCCGCCCCACTCCCATCAGTGACTACTTCGCCGGAGCAGCCGCCGGCGCAACAGCCTTCTTCGAAGCCGCGGTGGTAGTCTTGCCGGTCGTCTTCGAATGCTTGTGAACCTTACCCGTCGACTTACCTGTTGAGGTCGCCGCCGGAGCCTTGGTATCCGTCTTCGGAGCCTGGGCGCTGGGGGCCGGTGCACTGGTGGACTGCGCCAGCAAAGCAACCGCCGACAGCATGGAAGTCAAAATTACGCGTCTCATTTTCGTTTCTCCTTGTGCGGGGTGCTTTTTTCCATCACCCACGAACCCATCATGCGCCCGCTCCCAAAATCCCGCGATCACCCGCGCACGGTAGCGCGAACCACGAACTTCAGTGATGCGTGCCCAGCAAATCTTAATGAAGAAAAGTTAGCCTTGAATGGGAAACATGCGCACGCTGCTCAAAGTATTGGTCATCGGGTTCGCCACGGTGATCATTCTGCTCGGCGCGGCCGCCGTGATCGGCGTGAACAACGCCCGCTCGATTGCCGCGAGCGCCGCCGGCCTGGTGACCGATCAACTGGTGATCGCGCGCCTGCTCGACGAAGTCGAACGCGAGCAGGAAGTGCTCAACACCGCCTTCTACCGGCTTTCGCGCACTCCGGCCACGGTCGATCGCGCGCGCGTGCTCGCCGATCTCGATCAGACCGACGACGAGATTCGCAAGATGGTCGCCGAGGCGAGCACCGGGGCGGATGCAGCCGCCTGGAACAGTCTGCAGCGCGCCGCATTCGGTTTCTCGCAGGAAGCCCGCCGCCTGCTCACACTAAGCACCGTACCCGAGTACTCCTCGCGCGATCTTTTCTTCCGCCACGAAGAGGTCACCTCGGTAGTCGCGCGCCTGGTCGATCTGAGCTACGCGCACGCCGTCGAAACGCGCGAGGGCATGGACCGGCAGTTCAAAGTCCTGGAACAGGAATCGGCAATTCTGTTCGGAATCTGCCTGGTGGTTGCGCTGGCCTGCGCCGTGATCACCGTGCGCCTGGCGGCCCGCGTGTTCCGCCAGATGGAGTCGCAGACCGGCGAGTTGAGCCGCGTTTCTTTCCGCCTGCTGGAAACCCAGGAGTCCACCGCGCGCCGCTTTTCTCATGAACTGCACGACGAGCTCGGCGGATCGCTGACCGCCATCAAGTCCAATTTGATCGCATTGGCGCAGAACCCGTCGGATCGCGTCCGCATCGACGATTGCATGAAGCTGGTGGAAGATTCCATTCACAGCGTCCGCGAGCTGTCGCAACTCCTGCGCCCGACCATGCTCGACGATTTTGGTCTGGACGCGGGTATTCGCTGGCTGACCGACCGGTTCCGCGAACGCACCGGCATTCAGGTCGACTATCGCTCGGAATTCGACGGCCGCCTGCCTGATGAGACGGAAACGCATCTGTTCCGCATCGTGCAAGAGGCGCTGACCAACATCGCCCGCCATTCAGGGGCGTCGAAAGTGGAGATCCACCTGCGCGCCGACGGCGACAATGTCCGCCTGACGATTCACGACAACGGCAAAGGGATGGAGCGGCCTCGCGCGGGAACGGTGAGCATTGGAGGAATGGGGCTGAACGGCATGCGCGCCCGGGCCCGCAGCGCCGGCGGCGAACTGGAATTCAAATCCCAACCCGGCGCGGGCGTTACCATCGAAGTGCGCGCGCCGCTGGTAAAGCTGGCGCTGCAAGAACAAATGCCGCAGGAGAAAACGTGATCCGCATTCTTCTCGCCGACGACCATGTTCTGGTTCGTCAAGGTTTCAAACTGATCCTGTCGGAGCAATCCGACATGGAGATCGCCGGCGAAGCCGCCAACGGACGCGAGGCCGTCGAGCAAGCCGAAAAGCTCCAGCCGGACGTGGTGATCATGGACGTGACCATGCCGGAACTGAACGGCATAGAGGCCACGCGCCGCATCACCGCCGCTGCCCCGCGCACCCGAGTGCTTGCCCTGAGCATGCACAAGGACGCCGTCTACGTCCGCGAAATCCTCCGCGCGGGCGCCCGCGGCTATTTATTGAAAGATTCCGCCGACGCCGACCTGATCGCCGCCGTGCGCGCGGTCGCAAAAGGCGAAGGCTATTTGAGCCCGGCCATCTCCGACGCGGTTCTTACCGACTACCGCAAACACGTTACCGATCCACTGGATCTGCTGACCACACGCGAACGCGAAGTTCTGCAAATGATCGCGGAAGGCAAAACCAACAAAGAAATCGCGACCACGTTGAACTTGAGCGTATACACGGTGGAAGCACATCGCGGGCGGGTGATGGAAAAATTGAATCTTCACTCGA
>DATGGL010000063.1:0-4772 GCA_035308605.1 Bryobacteraceae bacterium | reverse complement strand
TGGCGCTGTTTCTGGCGGTGTGCATGAGCGTGACGGCGTTTCCGGTGCTGGCGCGGATTCTGGATGAGACCGGTCTGCGGGAGACGCGGCTGGGAGCGGTGGCGATCGCGTGCGCGGCGTTCGGGGACGTGATTGCGTGGCTTTTGCTGGCGGCGATCCTGGCGTTTTCCTCCGCGCTGCGCACCATCAATCTGCTGGCGATTTACGTGGCGGCGATGCTGGCGATCCGCATGTTCTGGAAGTCGCGCAATCTGGCGGCGGCGCTGATTTTCGCGATTGCGTCGAGCGTGGCGACGGACTGGATCGGCGTGCATGCGCTGTTCGGGGCATTTTTCGCGGGCGCGATTATTCCGAAGTCGCAGGAATTCGTCGAAGAGACGCGGCGCGTGGTGGAGCCGCTGACGATGATCCTGTTTCTGCCGGTGTTCTTCGCGTATACGGGATTGCGGACGCAGATACAGCTCGCCTGGGGATGGCAGGGGCTGGCGATTCTGGGGATTGCGGTGGCGGGGAAGTGGCTGGGCGCGATGCTGGCGGCGCGATCGGCGGGGATGGGCGCGCGGGAGTCAAATGCTCTGGGGATTTTGATGAATGCGCGCGGGCTGGTGGAACTGGTGATTCTGTCGATAGGATTCGATCTGCACATTCTGACGCCGGCGATTTTTTCGATGATGGTGATGATGGCGCTGGTGACTACGCTGATGACGGCTCCGCTGGTCAGGCGGGTGGTTAGGAGTTAGAGCGCTGCTGACAGGTCGGGGACCTGTCCCACTGGCTGCAAGCCGGGACAACAAAAGTCAGCGGGGGCGGGGGCCGTAGTTGGTTAGAAGGTAGGTGAGGAAGTCTTCGCGGCTTTCGGGTTTGATCTGCGCGCCGAAGCCGGTCATTTTGGTCAGCTCGCGATCCCATTGAGCGCGGGTCAGGCGTTCCTGGCGGATCATGTCTTCGTCGTGGCAGGCGAGGCATGCGCCGCGGAATCCGGCGGGTTGATCGGTGAGTTTGACGGGCGCGGCCGCGGCTGCCGGGGCGGGCGGATTCGAGGTGACGTTCACGCCGACGCTTTGCACGACGTTATAGCCGTAGCCGGAGGGGTTCCACTCCTCGACCAGGGGCTGCGCATTTCCGGCGGTGTCTTTGGCGCGGGCCATGATGTTGTAGTATTCTTCGCGCTGCGGGGTCCAGGCGAACTCCCATTGACGCCAGCCGAATTGGGATTTGTCGCGGCCCAGTTGCGCGGCGCGCCAGTTGCGTCCGCCGTCGAGGCTTACGTCGACCGAGGCGATGGGGCCGGCGTCGCCGCCCCAGGCGACTCCGCGAATCGCGATCGGCTTGCCGGGCGGGACGGTGGATCGATCGAGCGGCGAGGCGATGATGCTTTTCACCTTGAGGCTGGTGACGGGGACCATCTGGTCGGGAGTCAGCGCGGCGCCGGGCGCGACTGGATGGTCGGGGCGGCGGTAGGCGTTCTTCATCCAGAAGCCGTCGAATTCCTTGTCGAGAACGGTGATGGACGTCAGCCATTTCACCCACGAATCGCTGGCCCAGCCGGGGGCGATCACGCGCAGCGGGAAACCGTGCTTCACGGGCAGCGTTTCGCCGTTCATCTCATAAGCGAGCAGGGTGTTGGGGTCGAGCGCTTTTTTCGGCGTGATGGAGCGGCGGAAATCCTGCATTTTTCCGATCGGCTCGTCAGCGCCATTGAACAGGATTTCGACGGCATTGCTCTTGATGCCGGCCTGCTTCAGGACATCCGCCATGCGCACGCCGCGCCAGCGGGCGTTGCCGACGCTTCCGTAGCTCCATTGCGCGCCAGCGACGGGAGGTTCGTAGAAGACGCGGCCGTTGCCGGCGCATTCGACTACGGCGACCATTTCGACCGCCGGCAGCTTGCGGAGATCGTCCATCGTAAGCGTGAGCGGCGTCGAGACCTGGCCGTCGATGGTCAGCTTCCAATCGGCGAGATTCACGGTGGGCACGTAGACGTGGGTGCGGACGAAAAAGTGTTCGATGGGGGTGATGTAATCGCCGAACCCGGACAGCGGCATCTCCAGGTCTTCGGGGCGGGTGGAGCGGACGATCATGTCGCGCTTGGCGCGATCTTCGGCCAGCAGCATTCCTCCGGCGGACAGGGCCAAGAAACTTCTGCGATTCAGTCTCATTGCGGTGTGAGCTCCACGGTGCGATTCGCGATCGCACCGTCGTGAATATCGACGGTAAATTCTTCCTTGCGGGTTCCCTGCACCACCTGGATGCGGTGTTGGCCGACGTTCAACATCAGGGTGGCGGGAGTTTTCTGGCTTTGCTCCTGGCCGTCGACGACGATGGAGCATCCGGCGGGCTGCGATGTAAGGCTGAGCATGCCGGTGGCGCGGATGAGATCCACGATCAGGCCGCTGTCGCGGGGAATGTCGATGATCCGCCGCTGTTCGCGGTATCCGGCTTTATGCGCGACGAAGGTGTGGCGTCCGGCGGCCAACGTCATGGTGCACGGCGTCGTGCATTTCTGGTTCAGATCGAAGACGGCTTCGGCGCCGGAGGGCGAGGTGGTGAGCTGGAACGTGCCTTCGGTGGGCGCGGGAATCGTCCGCGCGGTTTCCCTGGGCGCGGGTTTCTTTACGGGCTCGGGTACTGGTTCGGGCTTGGTTGCTTCTGGCTTGGTTGCTTCTGGCTTCGGCGCTTCGGGAGCCGGGTCTGCTTTCGCCGTATCCGCTTTGGCGGTTTCCGCGCGATCGGGCGCGGGCGGAGGGGTTGCGGTTTCCGGCGGCGGCGTCGGCGTGGGCGACGGGTCGGGGGATGCGGCGGGCGGAGGCGTTGCCGCTTGGGACGCGTCGGCGGGCGTGGTTGGCGCAGGGGCGGGAGCGGCGGAATATTTCTGGACCACGACGAACGCTCCCACGGCGACAGCGGCCAGGGCGGCGGCGGAAAGCATTACGTTGCGCAGGACGTGGCTCGCCTCGCGCGGAGGCATGCGGCGGGCGATCGGCTCGATGGGAATTTGCGTTTTCGCCATCGGCGGCGGCGTGTCCGCCATGGTTTCCGAGAGGGCGGCCGCGCGCGTTTCATCGATGGTGGCTTCCAGGCCTTCCTGGGAGCCGACGGTCGCGAGGTTCTGGCTGGCTCCGCGCGGCAGCGGCGTCCAGCCTTTCGATGCCTGGCAGGCGGTGCCGAGGGCGTTGACGAAATCGACGCAGGTATCGTAGCGCGCGTCGGGGTTCTTCGCCAGAGCCTTGCGCATGACGGCTTCGACACCGGTACCGAGAGTCGGATTCAGGCGCTGGGGCGGCAGAGCGTCTTCGCGGACGATTTTGTAGAGCAGCGTGGGAAGATATTCGGCGACGAACGGCTTCTCGCCGGTGAGGACTTCGTAGGCGATGACGGCGAGGGAGAATTGATCGGCGCGGCCGGAGATGGCGGCTCCCTGAACCTGCTCGGGCGACATGTAGCTGGGCGTGCCCATCATGGTGCCGGCGACGGTCATCTGTTGGGAGACGATTTTCGCGACGCCGAAGTCGGTCACCTTGGCGGTGCCGTCTTCATGGATCATGATGTTCGCCGGTTTGATGTCGCGATGGACGATGCCTTTTTTGTGCGCGTAATCGAGGGCTGCGGCGGTCTGGCGGAAGATGCTGAGGATGGTTTCCTTGTCCGGCGTCTGTTCCCGCATCAGCATTTTTTCGAGCGGAGGGCCGTTGACGAATTCCATGAAGATGTACGCCATGCCGTTTTCCTCGGCGATGTCGTAGATGGTGACGATGCCCGGGTGGGAAAGAATGCCGGCGGACTGGGCTTCGCGGAAGAGGCGCTCGCGGAGGCGCTCGCGCTCGGATTCCTCGGTCAGGTCCTGTAAGCGGATGCTTTTAATCGCGATGGTGCGGCCGATCGCCGGGTCCTGGGCTTTGTACACGATGCCCATTGCCCCGCGCCCCAATTCCCCGAGGATCTGGTAGCGCCCAATTTGCTGCACGGATGATGTTATTTTACCGCACGGGCTCTGTTTAATTCCTGTAGAATGCGGCACATGACCTTCAGTCAGGCGATTTTGCCGGAATTCGACCAGGAAATGGCGCATACGCGGAAGACGCTGGAACGCGTGCCGGAAGGAAAGGACGACTGGAAGCCGCATCCGAAATCGATGTCGATGATGCGGCTGGCGAGCCATCTTTCGCAGCTTCCGCATTGGGCGGTGGAGACGATCCGGCGGGAGGAACTGGATGTGATGCCTCCGGGAAGCGAGCCGCCGAAGCCATTTCTGGCGGCGTCGAACCAAGAATTGCTCGCCGAGTTCGAAAAGAACGTCGCGGAGGCGAGGGCGCTGATCGAGGGCGTGACGGACGAGGAGATCGCGAAGCCGTGGTCCCTGCTGGTGGGAGGCAAGGCGGTGATGACGATGCCTCGCGCGGCGGTGATTCGCGGGGTGGTGATGAATCACATGATTCATCACCGCGCGCAGTTGGGAGTTTATCTGCGGATGAATGACGTTCCAGTACCATCGGTGTATGGGCCGTCGGCGGATGAGAACCGGATGTTCTGAATCGCATTTGGCTCGTTTTGAAAAAACTTGCGCGAACCGCGGGTTCGCAGTAAGCTTCAAGCAGGAGGGGCTCGTTTTATGCGACTCCTGAAGTTCATCGTTCTTCTCGCAATCATTCCCACTTTTTCTTTTGCGCAACGCGGCGGAGGCGGCCATGCCGGAGGCGGCGGTGGTCATGCGGCCGGCGGCGGCGGCGGGTTTCGCGGCGGTGCGTCTATGGGCAGCGGCAGCATGGGCGGCG
>DATGGL010000062.1:0-25886 GCA_035308605.1 Bryobacteraceae bacterium | reverse complement strand
GCGCATGCCGGGTAGAACCGCGCGGGCCAGGAACAGTGTGCTCATCAGATTCAGATCCACGGCGCGCCGCCATTCGTCCGTGGTGGTCGCGTCGAAGGGCTTGGCAGGCGGGCCGCCGGCATTGGTGACGCAGATGTCGATTTTCCCGAAGCGATCCGTCACCTTGGCGGCGAAGTCGCGGACGCTTTGCTCGTTGGTCACGTCGACGGTGTTCGCCAGGATGTCGACGTTGTGGGCGGTCGCGATCTCCTCGGTGGTGGCCATCAGCGCCTGGGCGTTGCGAGCGCAAAGGGCGAGTTTCACGCCTTCCCGCGCCAGGCCCATGGCGACGGCTTTCCCCAGGCCCTGGCTGGATGCGGCGACCAGGGCGACGCGGTCTTTGATTCCGAGATCCATTTAGGTTTTCTCGCGTTCACCGCGGCGAAGATAAGCATCGTCCTTGGTGAGCCAGTCAGTCCGGATCGGAGAAAAAATATCCAGGTCGAGCGTGTCTTCCAGCGCGACGGCGCGATGCGGCACGTTCGAGGGAATATGCAATACCTCGCCCTTGCGAACGACCACTTCCTTGCCCTCCAGTTCGAATTTAAGCGCGCCTTCGAGGATGTAGGTGATCTGCTCGCTCTCATGGTGGTGTTCGGGCACCACGGCATCTTTTTTCAGGAACACCTGTGCGACCATGGCTTTTTCGCCGGTGACCAGCTTGCGGGAGATCACGTCGCTCATGTGCTCGAGCGGGATGGAGTCCCAGGTCTGAAATTTGTGGGTCATGAGGACCTATTGTACAGGCGCGGGAATGCCGATTCTGAGTAGTACCTTTGCGTGATCGCAAACATGCGTAATCAGAAACATCGACGTACCGTTATGATTTGGGGAAAGGGGAATAAAACATGTCCAGCGGAATGAATCCCGGCCTGCCTCCGCAGGTTCCGGTAGCGCCAGTGAAGAAAACCAGCCCATGGGTATGGATTCTGGGAGGGCTCGTGGTGCTGATGTTTGGCGGGATGCTCACCTGCGGCGTGATCGGGTTCCTGGCGGTGCGCGCCGTGAAGAATGCCGGATTCGATCCGGATTTGATGAAGCGGAATCCGGGTCTCGCAATGGCGAAAATGGCCGCGGCGGTGAATCCGAATATGGAAACCGTGTCGACCAACGAACGCACGGGAACCATCACGATGCGGGACAAGACTTCAGGCAAGGTGGTCACGTTCAAGTTCGACACGGAAAAGAAGTCTCTGGTGGTGGTCGGCGACGATGGCCAGGAAGTGAAGTTCAGCGCAAACGGCGATGGCAAGAATGGATCGGTAACGGTGCAATCCTCGGAGGGCACCATGAAGTTCGGCGCGGCCGCGGGAAATACGGCGCCGGCGTGGGTCCCCGTGTACCCCGGTTCGTCGCCGCAGGGCACCATGGCGACTCAGACCAAAGAGGGCAGTTCGAACACGTTCACTTTCAAGACCAGTGATACGGCGAGCAAGGTGATCGCCTACTATCAGGATCAACTCAAATCGGGCGGCTTCGAGGTCAAGCTGATGACGACGGGCGAGCAGGGCGGAATGGTCACGGCGGAGGATGCGGGCAAGAAGCGCACGATCATTGTGACCGTCGGCACGTCGAACGAGGGGACGCAGGGCAGCGTCATGGCGGTTGAGAAGTAAACGTCGGTACGCGGTCACTGCCGTGCGCGGTTCGGTGCGGCTGGCACAGAACCGCGCGCGGTAACAAGCGGGCCCGGACCCGTCTTTATACCTTGGACAAAATTAACCGCTGCGGGGATTGGGGCATGTCTTGCAGCGTGCTCTCACTGAATCCGGCGTCGCGGAACATTTGATCCAGTTCGCGGAACGTAAACGCATCGCCATGATCCGTCGTGGCGAGCATGATCATGCTAAACGCGGCGGGCATCGGCGGAGTGATCCGGTCGTCATTGGGGACGAACTCGAGCGTTGCGACCTGGCCGCCCGGTTTCAGAGCCGCGCGGATTTTCTTGAGCAATGCCGTATTGGTCGCGACGCTGAAGTGGTGCAGGAAATTCGGCAAGAGCACCAGATCGTATCCTGAGTCGAAATCCACGTCGAAGGCGCTGCCGGGGATGGTCTGATAGCGATCGCTGACGCCGGCCTTGGCCGCATTTTCGAGCGCTACTGCGAGCACGTTCTTCCAATCGACGCCAACGATTTGAGCCGCCGGGTTGAACAGGGCGACGGAAATTCCATAAAGGCCATGCCCGGCAGCGATGTCGAGCACTTTCACGGGGGTTCCCGGTTTGGTAACCAGGGGCGCCAGGTTCCGGCCGCCCATCGCGGCCATGGGAGCCATGGATCGCGCGAATTCGACCCAGATGGGATTGTCCGGGTCCATGTGTCCTTCGGGGCTGGGAAGGCTGCCCCCATGGCGCACTACCGCGGCGATGTCCCGATACTTCGCGAGATTCACCTCGTGAACCAGAAAGCCCGCCATCGATCCCATGTACGCCGGCGATTTCTTGTTCAGGAATACAGCAGCGTCGGGCGAGAGACCGTAGTTCTGGCCGCTCTTGGTCAGAAAGCCTTGAATCGTCAGATAGTCGCAAAGAATCCGGATGCCGCGCTCGGATGCGTTCGATCGCTTTGCAAGTTCGGCGGCTGTAGTTGCGCCGTCGGCGATGTGCGTGAATAATTCGAGATCGATGGCGCCTTTCAGGGTCATGGAACGCTGGTACGCGTTCATTGCGTTGAAAATGACTTCGGGACTCGGTTGCGAAGACGGAGCAGACATAGCGCCTATGATAACCCGGCTGTTACCATTGCGATCGTGTTTTCTCACCGGTTGCAGTGGGATCTTCCGCGGAATCCTTTATCGACGCTTCATGAGGAAAAGCGCCGCGCCGGCGCGCGCATTCTGGATCTGACGGAATCCAATCCGACCCAGGCGGGATTCGATTACCCGGAGCGCGAGATGCTCGCCGCTCTCGCGGATCCGCAGGGGATAAGGTATGACCCGGCGCCGCGCGGGCACGCATCGGCTCGGGAAGCAGTCGCGAACTACTATTGGCAGCGAGGGCGAGACGTTGCGCCGTCGAATATCCTGCTTACGGCCAGCACCAGCGAAGCGTACGGCTATTTGTTCAAGCTGCTGGCCGATCCCGGCGATGAAATTCTGACGCCGCGTCCGTCTTATCCGTTGTTCGAATTTCTGGCAGACCTCGAATCGGTTCGAGTGCGGCAATATCCTTTGCGATACGACGGCGGATGGCACATCGACTTTGACGAACTGGAGCGCGCCATCACGCCGCGGACGCGGGCGATCGTGGTGGTGAATCCGAATAACCCCACGGGATCGTTCCTGAAGCCGGAGGAATCGGAGCGGTTGCAGGTTCTGGCGTCGGAGCGCGGGATCGCGATCCTGATGGACGAAGTGTTCCTGGACTACGGGTTCCGTTCCGCCGGGAAGCTTGCGCCGCCGCGCGCGCTGACGTTTTGGATGAGCGGATTGTCGAAGATCGCCGGACTTCCGCAGATGAAGCTCGGATGGATCGCGGCGGGCGGCGAAGGCCACAAGGCTGCGCTGGAGCGCCTGGAACTGATCGCGGATACATTTCTCTCCGTCGCCACGCCGGTACAGGTTGCGCTGCCGGCGCTGCTCGCGCTCTCGGAAGGGCCGCGCGAACAGATTCGGCAACGCACGCAAATCAATCGAGCGTGGATGACTGCGGCCAGGGCAGGATCGGAATTTCAGTTACTCAATACCGAGGGCGGATGGTCCGGAATCCTGCAAGTGCCGCGCATCCGCGGCGAGGAGGAATGGGCGCTGATGGCGCTCGGCCTGCACGACGTGCTGGTGCAGCCAGGATTCTTTTTCGACTTCGAGTCGGAAGCATTTCTGGTGATTAGTCTGCTTACCAGATCCGATGTATTGGAGGAAGGTTTTAAGCGCCTGCTCGCGATGATTTAGAATCACAATTTATGCGGGATAAACGAAGTCTGACGCTGGTTCTTGTGTGCACGCTTGTTTTAGGGCAGTTGACCGAGGTTTCCGCGCAGAAGAAATTCGCGCTGACCATCGACAACATCATGCGCGGACCGGGGCTGTATGGGTATGAACCGACCGCCGTTCGATGGTCCGGCGACAGCGCGAAGATTTATTTTCAGTGGAAGCAGGCGAGCGATCCGATTGACCATCCGCTGGATACATACGTTATCGGTCGCGACGGATCGGGATTACGGAAGTTGAGCGACGATGAGGCGAAGACCGCGCCGCCTGCCAATGGCAGTTCCACGCGCGATCACAAGAAAGCGTTGTACACGTTCGATGGCGATGTGTATTTGTACGATTTCTCGATGAACGCCGCACGCCGGCTCACGAAGACGGCGGAAGCGGAAACGAATCCCCGGTTCACGCACGACGAGAAACGCGTCGCTTTTACGCGCGGCGGCAATCTTTTTGTCATGGCGCTCGATACCGGGATGCTTGAGCAGATGACGGAGATCGTAACGCCGGGCGGGGCGGCGGCGCCTGCCGTTGCCGGCTTCGGCGGCGGACGGGGAGGACGCGGCGGAGCGCAAACGGCGGAGCGCGGCTCGACGGAGCAGAAAGGAACCGACAGCCAGGAATTTCTGAAGAAGCAGGAAAAAGAGCTGCTGGAGATCGTGCGGGAGCGGGCGAAGGTTCGGGAAGAGAATGAAGCCAAGAAGAAGAAGGATCACCCGCGGAAGCCGTTTCAGTTGCAGGCCAGGCAGAGCGTCAGCCGCCTGGATCTTTGCCCGGATGAATCCTGCGTGATCGCGATGATCAGCGAAGCGGGCGAGGGTTCGAAACCGGACAACGTGCCGAGCTATGTGAACGAATCGGCGTACACGGAAGAAATTCCAGGGCGCAATAACGCGGGCGATGCGCAGGCCAAGCTCCGGGCTGCCGTAGTCGACGCTGTGACGGGCGAAGTGAAATGGGTGGATGACGGCCTGAAGGATCGCGAAGTTCAGTTTCAAGCGCCGGTGTGGAACGAGCAGGGAACCAATGCAGTGATGATCGCGCGGGCGACCGATAACAAGGACCGCTGGATTCTGGCGCTCGATAAATCGACTGGAAAGACGCGCGTCGTGTTCACGGAGCACGATGATGCATGGATCAATAACTTCGGTGCGCAGACACTGGGGTGGTTGAAGAACGGGAATGAGATTTATTTCGAGAGCGAGCGCGACGGCTACGCCCATTTGTACAAGGCTTCCGTCGATGGCGGCGAACCGAAGCAATTGACGAGCGGCAAGTTTGAGGTGACCGCGGTCGAACTCTCCAAAGACGGTTCGAAATTCTTTCTGACGACAAGTGAAGTCGGGCCGGGCGAACGGCACTTTTATTCGATGAGCGTCGACGGCGGCGCCCGGACGAGAATTACAAAGGAAGCCGGCAATCATCGCGTGACTCTTTCGCCGGACGAGAAGTGGATGGCGGACGTGTACTCGTACACCACCAAGCCTCCGGAATTGTTCGTCGCCGACAATCAGGCGGGCGCCAGCGAGAAGAAGCTCACGTCATCGCCTGCCAAGGATTTTTCAGAGTATCCGTGGATCGATGTACCGATCATCCAGGTGCCCGCGCGTGATGGGGCAATGATTCCGGCGCACTTCTATAAGCCGGCCAATTACCGCAGCGGAGGTCCTGCGGTGGTGTTTGTTCACGGCGCGGGTTATGCGCAGAACGTGATGAAGTATTGGTCGCCGAACTATTCGCACGAATATCTGTTTCATCATTTTCTGATGGAGCACGGCTATATGGTGCTGGATATGGATTACCGGGCCTCTGCCGGTTATGGGCGGGACTGGCGCACGGCGATTTACCGGCATATGGGAGGCAAAGATCTCGAAGACAACGTCGACGGAGCGAAATGGCTGGTATCCCAGGGAGCCGATCCGAAGCGGATCGGAATTTACGGCGGAAGCTACGGCGGGTTCATTACGTTGATGGCGATGTTCACCACTCCCGACGTTTTCGCAGCCGGAGCCGCTCTGCGGCCGGTGACGGACTGGGCGCACTACAACCATCCCTATACGGCAAATATCCTCAACGTCCCGCAGAAGGACGAGGAGGCATACCGCAAGTCCTCGCCGATCTATTTTGCCGAGGGACTCAGGGGAGCGCTGCTGATCTGCCACGGCATGGTGGATACGAACGTCTTCTTCCAGGATTCAGTCCGCTTAGTGCAGCGGCTGATCGAGCTTCACAAGGACAACTGGTCGATTGCGCCGTACCCGGTGGAGGATCACGGATTCCTGCAGCCGTCGAGTTGGGCGGACGAGTACAAAAGAATTTTCCAGCTCTTTGAAACTAATCTGAAGAAATAGCTGGAAAAGATAACGTTATATCCGTTTAGGGGTAGGACCTCCCGCGATTGGGGACTATGCAGGCCCTCCCCTGAATCCCCGATCACTTAGAGGAAGGAAGATTTGTATGTCCATCCTCACCGACAATCCTCTGCCTCTCGCCCCCGTTCCGGCGTCCGACAAGGAGGTCCTGGAGCGCCGGGAAGAATTGCGGCTCAGCGTTGACGTCCCGGTAACCCTGACGGTCCTGGGGATGCATTCCGACGGGATGATGAAGGCGCGCGTCGTCGATGCCTCGGGTAAAGGAATGCGCCTCAGCGTGCCGCTGCCGATTGCCACGGGCGCGCCGGTGCAGGTAGAAGCGGGCGACTCTCTGTTCCTCGGGGAGGTATGTTACGCCGAAGCCGCTGAGACCGGTTACGTCGTGGGGCTTGTTCTTTCCCATTCCCTCAATGCCTTAGCCGAGTTGAGCCGCTTGAACCGGAAACTCATGGAGGAAGAGGTCAATTCGACTGGACGCGGGTCGCGCTCTGAATAGTACTCTGAGACCGCTCGATCTACGGGAACGGTACCTGCGATAGGTTGTCGGGAAACGGCCACCGGGGCACAATCGCCTCAAGGTGACCAGAAACTGTCCCGCTTGCAAAACCGTATCTTTAGCGACCGCGCCGTATTGCGACGCGTGCGGTTGCGACCTGGATCAGGTAACGCCGACTGCCTCCCGCTGGAGGCTTTGGCTACTCTCCGGCGTCATCGGGCTCGCCGTAGCCGTGGCGCAATACCTTCTTACTGGTAAGTAGGAAGTAATCGGTACCGCTGGTACTCCAAGGGGATTGAGGCTGCCCCTGACTCAGCCTACGATGCTCTGGAGGGCGGAAGTTTCCGCCGGAACGCCCGGACTGGACGCCCGAGCAGACGGCAGAAGCAGCGATTCCGCTCTCGGCTCTATGACCGAGCGTGATTGGGAACTTTACCGGCTAAGTGTCGCCGAGTCCATGCCAGACTCGCCGTACAAGAAAGCTGTCATCGAAGGCATCCGCCACAAGCTGGAGGTGCTCGAAGGGGATACGCCTCCAAGAGCCGCGTCGCGGGGTAATTTGGCGACCCCTTAGGTAGGAACCGGGGCAGTGCCTTAGTGTTCTCACTCTAGCCGCGAGTGGGGCGCCGGGCCGATGATATCTCTATGACCGTGAATTTCTGGAAGGCCACGGACACAGTGGGAAACACCAGACGGCAGAAGCTCCTTGACTACGCGATCGTGTGGCTGATGATTGCGTTAACTGCCGCCGGCGTGATCCCGCACCTGACTGCTTCCTGGAAGGCGCTCATTTCGGCAAGTTAATCCCATGGAATCCACCAATCAACGGCGTGAATCGCGCCTGACCGCGAACGCTCCCGTAACACTGACGATCCTCAAGATTCTGGGCGAACCCGATCTTTCCTGCAATGTCATCGACATGTCCGGAAGCGGCCTACGGATCACCTCGGCGCAGCCGATCCCATGCGGCGCGGAGGTGAAGATAGAAGGGCAGGGAATGGTGCTCTTCGGCGAGGTGTGCCGGTGCGAAGAGAACGAGGGCAGCTACTCGATCGGATTGATGATCTCCGAGCTGCGGCCGCGTTAATCGCGCGGAGGTTCCTACGCGATAAATCGGCTGTGCCCGCTGAACACCGGATCGACGGCTAAGAACCGCACGATAATTTTAAAAAACCTGAGTTTGAAAAACCTGCGCATAATCCCTCGCTGCAGGTAAATCTATCGGCAGGGCCCGGCGCAAACCTTAACCAGCCCCGGACGCTTCAGTTAGCTCCGGAAGCTTTGTGGCGATTCGCGAAGTCGTCGCGAATAACAGCGCCGCCCTTCATAACGAATTTCACGCGCTGCATTTCGGTGATGTCCTGCAATGGATCGCCTGAGACCGCGATCAGGTCGGCGAATTTGCCTTTTTCGAGGGAACCGATTTTGTCCTGCATGTGAATGATGCGGGCGTTGACCATCGTGGCCATCCGCAAGGTATACACCGGCGTCGCACCCCAACTGACGAAGATGGGGAACATCTCGCTTTGCACGCCGTGCGAGCAGTTGCATTCTTTATTAAAGATCCGCCCCTGGCCGTTCGAGACCGGCGTCGCGCCGCTGCCGTAGCCGAGCCTCACGCCGGCCGCCAGCATCTTCTTCCAGGTTTTTTCCATCAACCGGAAGCGGCTGTAAGGAGCCCACTGTTTCAAATCGCCGGGCTCGTCCTGGCGAAGATCGAGAATGGTCGAGGTTACGGGCAAATCCTTTTGGATAAGCGCCTTGATATCGGCATCGTCGGCGGCGACTGCATGCTGGATGTCGCTGACGCCGGCTTCGATGGCCCACTTCAAGCCGTCCCCGCCGTAGGTGTGGCTGGCGACGAACATCCCGCGGCGGTTGGCTTCGTCGACCACGGCTTTCAGTTCATCCAGGCTGGGAAGGCCTTGATTCACCATCTCGCCGTCGGGCTTGAAATAGAACGGACCGGTGGTGTGGATCTTCACGTGGTCGGCCCCGTAATGGGCCAGTTCACGAACACCTGCGCGCAGCGCGCCGGCGCCGTTGGCGACAATCTCCTGCTCGAACGGCTTGAATTCGAGAGGATACGGTCCGTTGCCCGGGGACGTGATCCCCAGAATGGGTCCAGCGGGCAGAATTCGCGGGCCCGGAAGCATGCCGCTATCGATGACCCGTTTCAACTCGACATCGGCATATCCGCCGCCATGCGAGCCTTGCGCCACCTGGGTGGTGTAGCCAGCTTTCAGGCTTTCCATGGCGCTATGAAACGCGACCAGCGCTTGGTGCTGCAATCCGCCCGTGGCGTCGGTCAGATGGACGTGACCGTCAATCAGGCCCGGAAGGACTGTTGCGTGGCTCAGGTCGATCACTCTCGCGCCGGCGGGAATCGCTGTGTTGGATGCGCCGACCTGGGTGATGCGATCGCCCTGGATGATCACCACCTGGTTCGCAACCATCTGGCCGGATG
Source organism: Bryobacteraceae bacterium (assembly GCA_035308605.1). Classification (GTDB taxonomy): domain Bacteria; phylum Acidobacteriota; class Terriglobia; order Bryobacterales; family Bryobacteraceae; genus Palsa-187. Next base: position 16,585 of record DATGGL010000062.1, on the reverse strand, counting down.
CCGGATCGAACAAGCGCCCGGCACGCACGGCGACGGTCTGCGAGAACGCGAGCGTCGAGGCTCCAAATATGGCGATCGCTAACTTTAGGTTCATCGTGATTCTCCCGTTGGCAGTCCAAGAGAATCATAAATCATCAGCGAGTCTGACGGGGGCGTTGTCAGCCAACCAGCGCGCCGGGACATATTGTTTTCCGGCGACGAGCGTTTCACGATTTTCGGGCGTATGATGTAGCTATTATGCGCCGAAGCCTTCTGCTGCTTGTCACCGCTGCCGGCCTTGCCGCCGCCCAGCAAACCGTTCAGTTCAAGGATCACGTGATCGAGGCGAACGCCAAGGGCGGGTACGCCGTTATCGTGACGGATATCAATAAGGACGGCAAGCCCGACGTCATCGGGATCAGCCAGCAGTTGCCGGATCTGAACTGGTATGAGAACCCGAGCTGGACGCCGCACGTAATCGTGAAGGATTTACTCGGCCAGGTGAACATCGCGGCGTATGACATCGATGGCGACGGCATCCCCGAACTGGCGCTTCAGAGCGGCTTCGCGATGCAGCAGGCCAAGAGTCCGGGACACAACTGGCTGGTCTCTCACCAGGGCGATCCGCGCGAGCCGTGGAAATCGGTGAAGATCGATACCTTCCCGACGTCGCATCACGTTGCCTGGGCGGATATCGACGGGGACGGGAAGAAGGAACTCATCAACGCTCCGCTGGTCGGCTCGGCCAACGAGGCCCCGACCTATGTCGGCAAGACGCCCCTGTTCTGGTATCGGACTCCGAAAGATTGGTCCAGCGACTGGAAGCGTCAGGTGGTCACAGAAGATCTGGAAGGCATCACGCACCGGGTTCGCGTAGTCAACTGGACGGGCAAAGGGAAACAGGAGCAGTTGATGCTCGCGGCGTTTGAAGGCGTCGTGCTTTATTCGGCGTCCGGCAAGGGCGATAACTTGAAATGGGAAAAGAAGATCATCGTGAAGGGGCACGACACGGAGCCGGCTCCCCGGGTCGGCACCAGCGATGTCAAGATCGCGCATTTGGGAAAGAAGCGCATGCTGGCGGCCGTGGAACCGTGGCACGGCAACGAAGTCGTCGTTTATACGGAAGACGGCAAGGGCGGCTGGAATCGCAAGGTGATCTACGACGCTTTGACCGAAGGCCACGAAGTCTGCGTGGGCGATTTTAACGGCGACGGCCGGGATGAGATCGTGGCCGGTGATCGCGCCAAGGGCAAGGTTTCGACATCACACGTTTTCTATTCCATGGATGAGGCCGGCACGCAGTGGCATCACGAGGAACTGGATCACATGGGAATGTCCGCATCCGGCTGCCAGGTGGCGGATATGAACGGCGACGGGCGTCCGGACATCGTGATGATCGGCGGCGCCACGCACAATATCAAGTGGTATGAAAACCTCGGGCCGCAGGCCCCTGCGAGCGGCGCGAACGGCGGCGGGAAGCGCTAACGGCGATCAGTACTGGTCGAGACCCTCGGTCAGTTCGATGTAGGTGCCGAACGGATCGGTTAAGAACGCCAGTGAGATCCCGGCGGCGGGGATTTTCCGGTACGCTACGTCGAACTTGACGCCATTGGCTTCGAGTTTCTTACAGAACGCTTCCAGGTTCTTCACTTCGAACCCGATGTGATCGATGGATCGTCCCTTGGTGCCGATGGTCGGCGGCTTTCTCGCGATTCCGAAGGTGAGATTGATTCCCGGAAGGTCGGCGGCATCGTGCTCGCCACGCTTTTTTACCACTGCCGAAAACGTTTTTGCATACCAGTCGAGAAGCTTAAGCTGATCGCCGGCGCCGTTCATGAAATGCAGGTGATAGGCGATCGCCGGAAAGGGAAGCGCCGTGTCTTCCTGTAATTCGATCTTCACTTCATCGGGACCGAAGATATAGGCGTTGGGGAAGCCTTCCGTCCCTTTGAATTCGCGCTGCACGGTGAATCCGGCCTCTTTGACGCGCTTCAGAGCCGCCGACAGGCTCGGAACCTTGAGGCCGAAATGATCCATCATCGTGTTCTCGCTGCCGCCCGAGTAGTCCTTCTTGCTGAAGAGAATCAACATGCCGGGTATTTTTACGCCCTGGAGATTTTCTTTTTTCAAAGGGACGGCCGCAAACTGCTCCATCCAGAATTTCTTCTGCGCGTCTATATCCTTGACGTTGAGGTGAACATGCCCCATCGCCACGCCTGCCGCGTTCGGGGCAGCGAGTTGGGCTTGCGCGGGAACCAGAAGAAGCGACGCGGCCGACAGAGCCAGAGCGAGTCTCATAGCGGGAGCCTCCGGACGTGTAGTATACACATTCTCGAAAGGGCGTGCTTTGACAAGGGGCGAGCATGAATAACGATCCCTACCATCTCAAGCGGTTCATAAACGCGCAGGATCTCGTTTACGCGCAGGTCCTTTCCGAGCTGAAGGCGGGGCGGAAACGATCCCATTGGATATGGTTCATCTTTCCCCAGATCCATGGGCTGGGATCGAGCGCAACCGCCAGGGAATTCGCCATTACTTCGCTCGCGGAAGCCACGGCATATCTGGAGCATCCAGTTCTTGGCCCCAGACTTCGGGAATGCGCGCGCCTGGTGACTCTGGTGGAAAGCCGCCCGATCGAGCAGATTCTGGGGTATCCGGACGACCTGAAGTTCCGGTCCTCAATGACTCTCTTCGCGCACGCAACCTCTGATAACCAGGTCTTTATGGACGCCTTGCGGAAGTACTTCGGAGGGGAGTTCGACCCACTGACGCTTAGCAGATTGAGTAGTAGGGCCTAGGTCGTAAGGAATGACAGGGGACACCTAACGCTTACCGCCCTTCCCTCCGATTAGAGTACTTACGGCGCATACTTTTCTGAAATCGACGCCGTAGAGGAGATAGGGGAAATGGACACCGGGACAGTTCGCATTGTTTGCATGGTATTGGCAGTAGTTTTGCTTGGCGTCATCATCATGCGCCGCAAAAAAGCCGAATAATTTCTTCAGTTTGTGAGCAGGGCGTCAATCGCGGCCTGAGCGATCGCTTCATCCACCTCGGATGCAGCGCCACTCGCCGCGATGGCGCCAATCGTGTGCCCGTCAACCTGGATCGGTAATCCGCCCTGATTCGGAAATCCGTCCGGGAACGCCAACACCTGAAGATTGCCACTGCCGAGCTGCTCCGCGGCGATCCGCGAGGGACGCCGGTACAGCGCGGCATAGCGGGCTTTCTTCTGCGCAAACTGGATTGTATTCAGCCCGACGTCGTCGGCTTTTTGAAGAAACAGGACGTTGCCGCTTTCGTCGACGATGCACAGCGTCACTTGCACGTCGCGCGCTCGCGCCTCGGCTTCCGCCGCTGCCGCTAACGTCTTAATCGCGGCCAGATTCAACCATTTTTTGACCGGAAGGCTCGACATCGAGTCATCATAACAACCTCCTAGGTCCTCCAAGGCGTGGGTACTGGATGGAAAACAGTCGCAGTTCTAAGGGACCTATGCCATGAACTGCACATGAATCCCTAGCGGTTCCTGGCGGGGGTACACCGATGGATGTAACAGGAGGTATATTGTGCAGACACGTTTGTTCGCGTGCCTCGCGGGTGGTCTGATCGGCGTGGTTGTGGCAGCTCCGGTCAGTTCCAAATTCGAAGTCGGCCTCACGCTTTCGGCGATCGGATGCATTGCGGTGGGCGTGGCGGTCGGATACGTTGTGAGCATCTTTTTCGACATCTTCGCGGCCAGCTCCAGCGATAAAAAAGCCGAATCCTGATCAGACTTACACCAGCCCGAAGCGGGCAAGCATTTCGCGGCGGCCAAAGGCAGTAACTGTTAAAGCCCGGCTGTCGAGATCCTGCATCACCCACTTCCGCTTTCGCGCGACGTGCAATACAGCCGCGCCCAGCGCCCCACCGATATGCGGCCGCCTCTCGCTCCAATCGAGGCACGCGTAGGCGAAACGGCGTCGCAGCCCGCGGGTCGCGTCAATCCCAATACCCAGCCCCTCGAAAGCCTTCGCCCCTTGTGGCGTCACGTCGTAAGCGTCGGTTGATCCTGTGCCGGCCGAAAGCCAGTTCAGTCCCACGAACCGGTCATGCAGTGCGACGCCCAGCACGCCTGCGATATGGTCGTAGCAGGTGCGCGCGCCACGCAAACGGTTGGGCGTCGCGGGAACGAAAACGGCGCTGGATCCACTGGCGAGAACGCTCAACGCCTCGAGCACGGCGGCAACGGCCGCTCCTTCCAGGCTGTAATAACGATGTTTACCCTGCGCGTGAACTTTGACTAAATTCCGCGCCTTCAGCCGGTGGAGGTGAACACTGGCGGTGGAGGGCGTCACGCCGGCGACGACAGCCAGTTCCGTGCTGGTCCGCGCACACCCGTCCACCAGGCTGTAAAGAATCCGGGCGCGAGCGGGCTCGCCGATCGCCGCGGCAATCGCGGAGACACGCGCATCGACATTCATAGTTTGATCGTAAACGAAGTGTCCCTGCATCACAACCGGCATACTGATTCGCATGGACATTCGCCGCCGGGATGCGATCCAGATCATGCTTGCGACGGGCTCGGCGCTCACCTCCGGCTGCGGCGAATCGCGAATCCATGAAAGAGGGCCCATGACCATTACCTGCGTGATTCGCTACGAGATCGATCCGTTCCAGCGCGACACTTTTCAGAAGTACGCCGAGAATTGGGGCCGGATCATTCCGCGCTGCGGCGGTCACCTGATCGGATATTTTCTCCCGCATGAGGGGACGAACAACATCGCGTGGGGTTTGATCGCATTTGACAGCCTCGCGTCTTACGAGACGTATCGGGCCCGCCTGCGATCCGATGCGGAAGCTCGCGAGAACTTCAACATGGCGCAATCCAAGCGCCTGATCCTGCGCGAAGAGAGAAATTTCGTGGAAGTCGTCGACGGAACGCTGCATCGTCCATCGACGCTTAGCGGCCGGGCTTAGATCAATGGGTTAGATCGTACACGAAGTAATTCATCGCGATCCGGTACGCGAGCGATGCCCATTTCTCGGGATAGCGCGGATCGTCGGACCACTCCCAGGCGTCGCCCAGGTCCATGTTGTGGCAGATCGCGACCATCACGCGGCCCTTATCGTCGAAAATCGCGCGCCAGTGCTCGGGCCGGCCGGTCTCGCCCTTTTCGTAGGTCAGGCCCGATCGCGTCCACTGCCAGCCGGGGACCTGCACGCGGTCGGACAGATCGTAAATGGTGTGAAAAATCGGATCGCGGTTTTCGAGATCCACGATCGGCCGGTCCGGGAAGACCTTGCTCATGCTGGCGGCGAAAACGGCCCACTCGTTGATGCCCCGGAACTGGTCGGAGCCGTGGAAATCGTCGACCATCAGGAATCCGCCGCGCAGCAGGAAATCGCGCAACTGCGCCGCCTCATCGTCGGCCAGGACCCAATGCCCCACTTCGACGGCGTACATCATGGGCCAGTTGTAAACGTCATCGCCGCCGTCGAGGTCGACTACTTGCTCCACGGAACGCGAGTCGATTCGCGTCAGGCGCCGCACTCCCTGTAAGAGGTGCCGGTCGGAACGCGGATAATCAATGGTCCAGTTCAGATCGTATCCGCGGCGGTAGCGGCCGTAGACGCTGGTGTAGTGCAGCCGGGCGCGCGTCCATTCGGTGGCCTGCTGATAATCGCCGGGAAGGGGGAAATCGTCGTACTCGGTGGCCTCGTATTGTTTGAAGGGCCGCTGGGCATGCAGGATGCCCCAGGCGCTGAGACCGGCGACGATCAATACCAGCAATGAGGCGCGCCGCATAACGACGACAACCATTTTATGGCAGATCCATCGGGAAAAATGTGCCAGGCGAGTTTTGAAGACCGAATTTTGAGTATCGTGAGATATTGAGCTCCGATCTCAAAGACGACGCGGCGCGCTGCCGCTGGCTGATCGTCGCCGACGATGTGACCGGCGCGGCCGATTGCGCGATCGCGTTTGCCAAGAGAGGCATTGAGTCGGCTGTGGGGTGGGACCAGACGCTGGAACCGTCGACCGTACTTTCGTACAACACGAACAGCCGCGACCTGCCTTCGCCCGAAGTGGCCCGCCGGCATCGCGAAGCGCTGGGCGGATTCCTGGACCGGGGCACGAACCTTTTTAAGAAGATCGATTCGACCCTCCGCGGCCAGCCGGCGGCCGAGATCGCCATGGTGATGGAAGCCTTGCATGCGCGCTTCGGCTCCGCCCTGGGCATCTTCGCGCCCGCATTTCCCGCCGCGGGGCGGACTACCGAGGAAGGCCACGTTCACATCGGCGGTGGACCATTGGAGCAGTCCGAAGTGTGGCAGCGCGAGCACAGCTATCAGAATGCCGATCTGGTCGACGTTCTGGCCACGGCGGGGATCGCCGGCCGGAGGGTTCCGCTTTCCACGGTTCGAGGCGGCGCGGATGCGCTGCGAGCCACTTTCGCCGATCTCGCTGCCACGGGCGATGTCGCCGCAATTTGCGATGCCGTCACCCAGGACGATCTCGATCGCATTGCGGAGGCAAGCCTGCCCGCGGCCGAACAGGTGTTTTTTATCGGCAGCGCCGGCTTGGCCCATGCTTTGGCCGCGGCCACGCCGGGTACACGGTCCAACGCTGTCGTTCATGCAAAGAGCACGCAGGGATCTCTGATCGTGGTCGGCTCGCTGGCCGCGGCTTCCCGGTCTGCGGCTCGCGTTCTGGCGCAGTCGCCGGGGGTACGTCCGGTTGCGGCCCACTTAAGGATGTTGCTCGAAGCGGATGCCGGACGCCGCGCGTTTCAGGAAAGCGTGATCGATGGTCTCGATGCTGGAGAAGATGTGCTGGTCGAAATTCGAACTGAGAGTGGTCCCGACCTTTCCGTTGGGCCGCGGGTCAGCGATGCCCTTGGGGAAATACTCCAGCCGGTGGCGTCTCATATGAGCGGCCTTGCGGTCACCGGAGGCGAAACCGCGTCGGCGCTGTTCACTCATTTCGGCGTGCGCGGCCTGCGCCTTATTGACGAAATCGAACCGGGGATCGCGCTGGGCCTGACGCGCGGCCAGGTATCCGTTCCCGTGGTAACCAAGGCGGGCGCGTTTGGAGACGAAGGCAGCCTTACCCGAATCGCAACGCGCCTGCGGTCGATCCGGCGCACAGGAGTCGTGGAATGAACCGTCCGACGATCGCCATCACTATGGGCGACGCATCCGGCATCGGCCCGGAAATTATCATGAAGGCGCTGGCGCACCGGGAAGCGCATGAGATCTGCAATCCCCTGGTGATCGGCGACGCAGAGCGGCTGCGGCAAGCCGGCGAAATTGTAGGCAGCTCGCTGCGAGTCGACCGTCTGGAGAAGCCCGCGCAGGCGCGGTTCGCCACGACGGCCGTCGAATGCATCGATCTTAAATTAATTCCGAAGGGTCATCCTTTTGGGCAGGTCTCTGCGATTTCAGGCGAAGCGGCGTTCCGCTATATCGAGCGGGCGGTGAGAATTGTTGAGGCGGGTGAGGCGGACGGCATCTGCACGGCGCCGCTGAGTAAAGAAGCGCTGCACGCGGCCGGGCACAAATATCCCGGTCACACGGAACTGCTTGCCGCGCTGACGGAGACGCCCGAAGTCTCCATGATGCTATCGTCGCCGAAGCTTCGTGTGATCCACGTGACCACTCACATCGGCCTGATCGACGCGATCGAGCGCATCGAGCCGGGGCTGGTCGAACGCGTGATCGGGCGCGCGCAGACGACGCTGGTCAGGGCCGGGATCGCTTCGCCCAGAATCGGTGTGTGCGGAATTAATCCGCATGCGGGCGAGAACGGTTTGTTCGGGCGCGGCGAGGAAGCTGCGAAGATCGCGCCGGCGGTCGCGGCCTGCCAGGCCAAGGGATGGAACGTCAAGGGACCGCTGCCGGCCGATACGCTTTTCTTCCTGGCGGCCCGCGGCGATTACGACATTGTCGTCGCGATGTATCACGATCAAGGGCACGGGCCTATCAAGGTGCTCGGGCTGGAAGCGGGAGTGAATATCACGATCGGGCTGCCGGTGATTCGCACGTCCGTCGATCACGGAACCGCATTCGACATCGCGGGCAAAGGCATCGCGGATGAACGGAGTCTGGTCGTGGCTCTGCGGCAGGCCGTGGATCTGGCGCCGGCGCGAGTAGAACGATGAAGCGCGTCCACAACTGGGCGAAGAATTGTCGAAATAATTAGGACCCGCTTGCTGTCGCGCGCGGCTCGGTGTGGGCGTGAGCACTGAGCGGGTCGTGATTCGTTAACGACGCTCCCCATTCGAACAGCCGGAGTATTCCTCGCACAAAACGTTTTTCGCTTAGATATCCGTGACCCGCTCCGATAAGAGCTTCATGGAATCGAGTGTTGCGACAGCATCCGGACCCGCCGGCGGCGTGAAGGCCGATCCGCGCGCCGGTAAGTATCTGACTTTCGGGCTCGGCAATGAAGAGTTCGGCATTCAGGTGATGCGTGTGCGCGAAATCATGGGCGTGCAGGAGGTCACGGCCGTGCCGCACACCCCGGCCTACGTCAAGGGCGTGATCAATTTACGCGGCAAGGTCATCCCGGTAGTGGACCTTCGCCAGAAATTTGGGATGCCGCCACAGGAGTATACACAGCGCACCTGCATCGTGGTTGTGCAACTGGAGCAGGATGGCGTGCGGCTGCTCACCGGTGTCATCGTGGACCAGGTGTCGGAAGTGCTTTCGCTGCAGGCGGCCGATATCGAAGACACGCCGGATTTCGGGCGTGGCGTGGTTACACCGTATCTGCTTGGCATGGCGAAGACGAAAGGCAAGGTCATCGTTCTGCTCGACATCAACTGCTTGATGAGCACGCAGGAAGTACGCGGATTGGCTGGCGCGGCTGCTTAGGAGAACCTGCATAGGAGCCCTGCATGTCTTCACAGCCTCCGAACCCCAATCCGATGGGGTTGAACGACCTGGCCGCCGATCCGGAATTGATGAACGATTTTGTTCTGGAGGCCCGCGAACATCTCACGGCGCTCGAGCTTCACCTGCTCGCGCTCGATCAGGATCCGAACAATCTGGAAGCGCTGCACGCGATTTTCCGCGGATTCCACACGATCAAGGGGCTGGCCGGCTTTCTGGGACTGTCCAAGATTCAGGAAGTCGCGCACGAAGTGGAAACCGTGCTGGATCTGGCGCGCAACGGCGAAATCCAGATCATGCCGGCGCAGATCGACGTGATCCTGGCGACCAAGGATTACCTCAACGGCTGCCTGAACGATCTGGCCGAGGTGCACACCACGGGCGCGATGCCTCTGGCGCCCGATAATGCGGAACTGTTGCAGTCGGTACGCGGACTCGGTAAGCCCGCCGATCCGGTCTCGCAAGCCTTGAGTACGCTGTCCGCGGCGCAGGAAGGGCCGAAAGAAGGCGAGGTTCCAAAAGAGGCCGAGGCTGGGGGCGAGGGCCGCGGCGGCGAATCGCGCTCAGTGAAGGTGGACACGCACAAGCTCGATTTTCTGGTCGACATGGTGGGCGAGATGATCATCGCGCAATCGCTGGTGATGCACGATCCCGATCTGGCGCAGGCGGGGCAGGGACGGCTGGCGCGCAGTTTAGGGCAACTGGCGCGGATTACCGGGGACGTGCAGCGCACCGCCATGTCGATGCGCATGATCCCCATTCGCCAGCTCTTCCAGAAAATGTCGCGGCTGGTGCGCGATCTTTCCCGCAAGACCGGCAAGCAGGTGGAACTGGAGATGTCGGGCGAAGATACCGAACTCGACCGGTTGATCGTCGAGGAATTGGCCGATCCGCTGATGCACATGGTGCGCAACTCAGTCGATCACGGCGTAGAGACGCCGGAGGAGCGCGTTCGGACGGGCAAGGATCCGGTGGCCCGGGTGGCGCTGCACGCGGGCCATCAAGCCGGGCACATCCTGTTGCAGATTACCGACGACGGCCGGGGGCTGAACGGAGAGAAGATCCTGCGCAAGGCGCGCGAAAAGGGTTTGGTGGATCCCGCCGCGCAGATTCCCGAGTCCGAGATCTTCAACCTGATCTTCGCGCCGGGATTCTCCACGGCTGAGCAGGTGACCGATGTCTCCGGCCGCGGCGTGGGAATGGACGTGGTGAAGAGACAAATTCAAAAACTGCGCGGCAAGATTGAGATTCAATCGACGCCCGGGCGCGGCGCGACCTTCTCGTTGAAGGTTCCCTTGACGCTGGCGATTATCGACGGCTTGCTCGCCGGCGTCGGCGCGGAAACCTATATCGTGCCCATTTTCGCGGTGCGCGAGATGTTCCGGCCCACGCGCGAGATGTTGTCGACGGTGGAGAATCGCGACGAGATGGTGCTGGTCCGCGGGTCGCTGATGCCGGTGGTCCGGCTGCACCGCAGGTTCGACGTGCATCCCAGGTCGCAGGACTTATGCGAGAGCCTGCTGATCGTCACCGAGGCCGAGGGCCGGCGCTTCTGCCTGGTGGTGGACGAACTGAAGGGAAAGCAGGAAGTGGTGATCAAGAATCTGGGAGGCTCGCTCGGTCAGATCCGCGGTGTCGCCGGCGGCGCGATTCTGGGTGACGGACGGGTGGGACTGATCCTCGATCCCGATGGATTGTTCTCGCAGGTCGCGGCATGAGTCCCGGCATCAGTCCCGCCGTTAGTCCGTTGGACGCGACGGCGCTCACGCCCGCCGATTTCCAGAAGATCAGCCGGCTCGCGCACGAACATTTCGGACTGAGCCTGCCGAGCGGCAAGGAGGGCCTGGTGGCGGCGCGGCTGGGCAAGGCCATTCGCGACGGCGGCTATTCGTCCTTCGGCGATTACTACCGGCACGTCCGCGAAGATAGCACCGGGGAAGCGCTCATTCAATTGATCGATTCCCTGACCACGAATTTCACGTCATTCCTCCGCGAGCCGGCGCATTTCGAGTTCTTGACGCAAACGGTGACGGGCGAATTCCGCGACTTGCAATCGCTGCGGGTGTGGAGCGCGGCGTGTTCTTCCGGCGAAGAACCGTATTCGATCGCGATGACCTTGCTCGATCTCGCGGCCAAACCGGCGTGCCCCTGGACCGGCAGATTTCGCGTCCTGGCCACCGACATTTCGACGCGTGTACTCAGCAAGGCGCAACAGGGGATTTACGAAATCGAGCGCTTCAAGGGCATCCCGGACCGCTGGCGGAAAAACTTCCTCCTCAGAGGAAAGGGCCGGTACGAGGGGTGCTACAAATTCAAACCAGCCGTAGTCTCGGCGATCGAGTTCGAGCGGCTCAACCTGATCCAGCCGTTTCCAAGCCGGAGCTTTCATTTTGTGTTCTGCCGGAACGTGCTCATGTATTTTGAAAAGGCCACGCAACAGGACATTGTGCAGCGCCTGGCGCGCTGCGTCGAGCCGGGCGGCTACCTTTTTGTCGGGCATTCGGAAACCCTGCATTCGATCGATCATTCCCTGAACTATGTTTGTCCGGCGGTGTACCGCAGAGGACCGGCCGGCAGGAGGAACGGGTGACTTCGATGATCGTGGGGATTTCGGACTGCAAGGTCACGAACGATCGCGACGCCGTTTTGACCACGTACGCGCTGGGCTCCTGCGTCGCGGTCGCGGTTCACGATCCGGTTTCGGCGATTGGCGGCCTGCTCCACTATATGCTGCCGGAAGCCTCGCTCGATCGAGCCAAGGCGGAATCCAATCCGTACATGTTCGCCGATACGGGGATCCAGGGGCTGCTCCAGATGGTGTGCAATGGCGGGGCGAATCCGCGCCGGCTGGTGGTGCGGATCGCGGGCGGCGCGCAGGTGCTGGATGGGCATGAGGTGTTTCAGATCGGCAAGCGGAATTATCTGGCCGCGCGCAAGCTGCTGTGGAAGGCCGGAATTTTGGTGGCGGCCGAGCGCGTGGGCGGCGGCGTTTCCCGCACCGTGCGGCTCGAAGTGGGAACCGGAAAGACGTGGGTGCGCGAGGACGGCGTCGACCAGCAGCTCGGCGACACACGCAGGACGGCGGGAGGAGCATGATATGGCGCTGGCGGTTCTGATCGTCGACGACTCGCCGGCGATGAGAAAGTTCATTAGCCGCGTGGTCCGGCTGGCAGGTTTTGAAGACGCCGAGTGCGTGGAAGCCTCGGATGGCAGGGAAGCGCTGGCGAAGCTCGCGACGCGCAGCGTGGACGTGATTCTCACCGACATCAACATGCCGCACATGAACGGCGAAGTGTTGATGGAGGAATTGCAGAGGAACGGAACGCTGCTCCACACTCCGGCCGTGGTGATTTCGACGGACGCCACGCGCGACCGTGTGCATCGCATGCTCGAACTCGGGGCCAAGGGCTACATTGCGAAGCCGTTTTGCCCGGAGGCGCTGCGCGAAAAACTGGACGGAATTCTGGGGGAAAAGCATGCCGGCCGGAACTGAAGCCATTCTCGCGACGACGGTCGAGGCGCTGGGGGACGTTCTGTCCACGATGTTCTTTTCCGACGCCGTACCCGTCGAGTGCCGGCACGCGCTCGAGGCGGATGCGTGGGAGCGTTCGATCGAAGCCGATGCGTCACCCGCCGCCGGCGAATGGACCTCGGCGCGGGTGCGCTTTAGCGGCGCCCCGTCCGGCGAACTGCTGCTGATGCTATCGCCGGGTCTCGCGGTGGTTTTTTCGGCCAGCTTTCTGGGCATCGACGAGGCGGAGGTGACGCGGGAGGCGGCCGGACAGGTCTGCTGCGAGCTCTCAAACATGATCTGCGGCGCGATTCTGAGCCGGGTTCATCCGGACTCTTTGGTCGCGCTCGACGCGCCGGAGCTGACGGCGGCGGATTTCGAGAATCGCGGCAGAGTACATCGCGGGTTACATCAATGTTTTGCGATTCCGGAAGGGACGCTGGCCATCAATCTGAGCAGCGACGCGTGGTAAGCGATGCCGGCTGGACGCAAAATCCGGGTGCTGATTGTCGACGATTCGGCGATCGTCCGTAAGGCGCTTTCCGATATCGTCGCGGCGCATCCGGATCTGGAAGTGGCCGGGACCGCGTCGGATCCGTTTGTCGCGCGCGACAAGATCCTCGCGCTCAAGCCGGACGTGTTGACGCTGGATATTGAAATGCCGCGGATGGACGGCTTGACGTTCCTGAAAAAGCTGATGCGTTTTCATCCGCTGCCGGTGGTGATGGTGAGCTCGCTCGGGCAGGCATCCAGCCGGGTGGCGATTGAGGCGCTCCAGTATGGCGCCGTCGACGTGGTCGCGAAGCCCGGCGGGCCGTATTCGGTGACGGAGATGCGGGAGGAACTGGCGCGCAAGATCCATGCGGCGGCGCACGCATCGCTGCGGCGAACCGAGACGCCGGGGAACGCAGCCGCGCACGCGCCGGCTCCAACTCCAGCTCCGGCTCCCGCGCACGCATCGCCCGCGGCGGTGATCGGAATTGGCGCCTCCACCGGCGGAGTGGAAGCGCTGGGCCGGGTGCTGATGCAGTTGCCGGCGGAGATGCCGCCCATTGTCGTAACGCAGCACATCCCGCCGGTATTTTCCGCGGAGTTCGCGCGGCGTCTGGACAAGAGCTGCCGGGTGCGCGTCAAGGAAGCCGAACAGGGCGACCGGCTCGAGCCGGGGCGGGTGCTGATCGCTCCGGGCAACTATCATCTGACGATCGAGCGGGCCGGAAACGGGTATCGCGCGGTGGTTCGCGACGGCGAGCGGGTGCAATATCAGCGGCCGTCGGTGGACGTGCTGTTCCAATCGATCGCCCGGCAGGCCGGGCCGGATGCGGTGGGAGCGATTCTCACGGGCATGGGCGCCGACGGCGCGGCGGGACTGCTCGCCATGAAGCAGGCCGGCGCGCGCACGTTCGCGCAGGACGAAGCGAGCTGCGTGGTGTTCGGGATGCCGCGCGAAGCGATCCTCGCCGGCGCGGTCGACGAGATTCTGCCGCTGGACCGCATTGCGGCCGAGCTGGCGCGGTTCGCGCTGCGTCCCGCGGGCCGTCCGGCACACTAAAACCCCGGCGCGCGAAGCCGATGAGTGCACTGTGACACGCGATATGGATGCAGCCAGATCAAGCATGACCATCGGCAAGAAGCTGGCAATTGGCTTTGGCCTGATGATGGCGGGGACGTTCGGGCTCGCAGTATACGCCATGAGCGAACTCAAGTATGTGGGAGACGAGTTCGAAACCGTCTCGCAGAAGGACACGAAGAAGCTCGATCTGGTTGGCTCCATCGGGACTGCGGCAGCCGAGATGCTCTCCTACGAACGTGGTGTCACCAACCGGACCGCGATGGGTGACAACACGGTTGCCCAACGCTTTCACGAGGGGTTTTCCGAGCAGTCCCGATTGATCGTCAAACTCGTCGGGGAGTTGCGGCCATTGCTCGCGACCGAGACGGGCAAGCGTGATACCGAAGCGATTCTGACCACCGTTTCCGCCTGGATGTCGGTGGATGAGGATTTGTGGAAGGCGAGCAAAGCCAAGCAACTCCAGGTGGTCCGAAAACTCCTGGATAGCCAGGTGCTGCCGCGGGCCGCCGAGACGCAGCGTGCGGTGAACGAAATCAAACAGCTCGAACGCGACCGTATCGCCGAGGCCGCGGAGCGGGGGCACGCGGCGATCGTTACGTCGCGTTGGATCATGGGCGTGCTCGTGGCGCTATGCGTTCTGATCGGATGCGGGGTGATGGTCCTGGTGCGCCGCTCAACCGGCGAACTGAAGCGAATGGCCGGAGAGTTGAATGAGAGCACGTCACAGATTGCCGGCGCCTCGGCTCAGGTCGCCAGTTCCAGCCAGTCGCTGGCACAGGGAGCTTCGGAGCAGGCCGCGTCGCTCGAGGAAACGTCGGCATCGGCGGAGGAGATTACGTCGATGACGCGCAAGAATGCGGATAATTCTAGAGTCGCGGCGGAAGTGATGGCCACGGTGGATCGACATGTGAAAGACGGCAACCGGACCATCGAGAGCATGGTTCTATCGATGCACGAAATCAGCGAGTCGAGCGGGAAGATTTCCAAGATCATCAAAGTGATCGATGAGATCGCGTTCCAGACCAACATTCTGGCTTTGAACGCGGCGGTGGAAGCGGCGCGCGCGGGCGAAGCGGGCATGGGCTTCGCCGTAGTGGCGGACGAAGTACGCAATCTGGCGCAGCGTTCCGCGCAAGCCGCGAAAGACACCGCGGGTTTGATTGAAGAATCCATTTCGAAATCCGCGCAGGGCGGCGAGAAGCTGCAGCAGGTGACGTCGGTGATGGGTTCGATCACGGAGAGCGCGGCGAAGGTGAAAATGCTGGTGGATGAAGTGCATCTTGGCAGCCAGGAACAGGCGCGCGGCATCGAACAGATCTCGAAAGCGGTGTCGCAGATGGAGCAGGTGACGCAGGGCGCGGCGGCGAACGCCGAGCAAGGCGCGTCGGCAAGCGAGGAACTTTCCGCGCATGCGCAGTCCTTGACCGAGATTGTGAACCGGCTGAGGGATCTCTCAGGCAAGGAAGACGAGGACACGGGCAGTCGCAGAATGGTCGGCGTGGCGAAGAAATCGCTGGGCAAGCCGGCATCAAAGGGAACTGCCGCCGTCAAAGCAGGACGTCAAGATTTTCCGATGGAAGATGAATTTACGGAGATGTGACGCGCTGTGGGGCCAAACGCGCGCCCGCTTGCTGCCGCGCGCGGCTCGGTGGCGGCGGTCTCGCCTTCCCGAAGGCGCTGCGCCCGGCGCGGCCCTACGCATTTGACTAAGACGCTCGCGAATCAGACCGATGAGTCCGACGTAGGACCGCTATGACGAACACCAAGACCAGCGTGACCATTGGAAAGAAATTGGGAATAGGTTTCGGTTTGCTCTTCGCCGGGACCATCGGCCTGGCAATCTATTCGCTGAGGACGATCTCCTACCTCGGGGGCGAATTCGATAACGTGGCACAGAAAGAGACGCGGAAGCTCGATCTGCTCCGCTCCATAGACGTCACGGCGGCGGAAATGTTGTCCTTCGAGCGGGGCATTGTCACACGCATCGCGATGAGCGATACAGCCGCGGCGCAGCGCTTTCATGCCGCGTTCGCCGAAAGAACCGCGCTCATGGCGAAACTCGTAGCCGAGTTTCGGCCGATGATCGCGACCGAAGGCGGCAAGCGCAATGCCGACGCGATTACGGCGGCGACGTCCGCCTGGCAATCCGCGGACGAAGAACTCTGGACGGCCAGCCGCGCCAGACAACTGCCCGTGGTCCGCAAGATTCTGGATGAGCGCGCGATTCCATTGGGCGCCGAGATCCAGACGGCGGCCGGAGAGGCCACCCAGAGGCAGCGCGATCGTATCGCGCAGGCGGCGGAACGAGGTCATGCCGCTATTGTCTTTTCCCGTTGGATCACCATTCTGCTGATTGGTGTGTGCGCGATGCTGGGAGCCGGGGTCTTATGGGTGGTGAAAAACTCCACCCGCGAATTAAAGCGGATGGCGCGCGAACTGGACGAGAGCACATCGCAGATTGCCGGCGCCTCGGCTCAGGTCGCCAGTTCCAGCCAGTCGCTGGCTCAGGGAGCTTCGGAACAGGCGGCGTCGCTCGAAGAGACTTCGGCATCGGCGGAGGAGATTACGTCGATGACACGCAAGAATGCGGATAACTCGCGAGTCGCGGCGGAAGTGATGGCCACGGTAGATCGACACGTGAAGGA
>DATGGL010000061.1:0-2287 GCA_035308605.1 Bryobacteraceae bacterium | reverse complement strand
CCGCCGCCACGGAAGCCACAAAGTCGCGCCGCGCCAGGTCGCTGGGCGCTTTCTGATCCTGCTTGGGGTCCGGCATTGGCTGTTTCTCCTTCCCTAAAAGTATCTCGCGTTACTCGTCAATCCGCTGCTTCGTGTTTCGTTTCAAATACCAGCACGGCGGAAGCCCCAGATGCGGAGCGAACGACGCCACGCAGGACTGCGTCTCCGTCGGAACATTAAAATCAAATTCCGTCTTTTTGTTCTTAAGATGAATGGCCAGATACGGCTCCACCTCGACCGATCCCAGCGGATTCGTCCGCGCCGCCAAATAGTCGGCTCCATAGACGACCGCCAGAAGGATCACAAGGTACAGAAGCGCCCGCCGAATTGCATAAATCGTCACAGAACCGCGCACGCCAGTAAGCGGATGTCAGTGCGCCGTATCCTTGACGAACGACACACCCTTCGCCTCCGGACCCGCCCAAATCACCACCGCCCCCAGCAAAAACACGCCCGCCGCCAGCGTAGCCATCGCCGTCGCATAAGTGAAGTGCTCCCCCAGCAGCGCCTCAATATAGGCGACGCTCGAAGCGATCAACACACCGATCTGGTACGCGAATCCTGGAAAAAATCCGCGCACCTGCGGCGGAGACAGTTCGTTGATATGCGCCGGAATCACGCCCCACGCCCCCTGCACCATGAATTGCATGATGAACGCCCCCACCATCACCAGGGGCATGCTTGGCGCGAACACCCACAGCGGAATCGAGCAAACCGCCAGCAGCGCCGCCAGCACCATCGAACGCCGCCGGCCAAAGCGATCCGAGAAATTCCCGATAATCAACCCGCCAAAAATCGCCCCCAGCATGGAAACCGCGCTAACCAGCGCCGTCGAGCTCGTATTGTAGTGAAGCTGCCGCTGCAAGTACGTCGGATACATATCCTGCGTGCCGTGGGACATGAAGTTCATCATCGACATCAGCAGCACAAGATAGAAAAACAATTTCAGGTTCCCGAAGATCGCGTTCCGGTACGTGGACCAGTTCGTCCGCGCCTGATGCCATGCTTCCGATTCCTGGACCTTGGTGCAGATGAACAGCGTGATGATGGCCGGAATCACGCCGACGAAAAACATCGCGCGCCATCCAAAGCGCGGAAACACCGTATACAGCGCGCCCGCCGCCAGCAGATAGCCGACCGCATATCCCTGTTGCAGAAATCCCGAAGCGACACCGCGCCACTTCGGCGGCACCGATTCCAGAACCAGCGACGCGCCTACGCCCCAATTCCCGCCCATCCCCACTCCATACAGCAGCCGCAGAGCCATGAACGTCGAGTAGTCGGTCGCCAGCCCCGACAGCACCTCCATCAGCGAATAAAACGCGATGTTGGCCATCAACACCGGCCGCCGCCCGTAGCGATCCGCCAGCAGCCCGAAGAAGAACGCTCCCACCGGACGCGTCGCCAGAGTCGCGGTAGTCGTCAAAGCCATCGCCGGAATGGATCGCCCGAACTCCTTCGCCACCGCGGGTAGAACGAATACCAGGACAAAGAAATCGAACGCGTCGAAGGTCCAGCCGAGAAATCCGGCGGCAACGGCATTCCGCGCATTCGCGCGCGAGATCGCCGGGGTTGGAGTTGTATTAGTCGACATAAGTCTGCATCAGGCAGTGGATGTTAGTGTAACCAAAGTGAGCGGGGCAGGTCCCCGGCCTGCCGGCTCCCGCCTGGTTAATTCGACCCGCCCGCCTTCGGCTGATACAAATGATTCCCCGCGGGATAAGGCGTCATCGCGAGCCGGCACGACATCCCTTCACCCGCAGGCTCCGGCAAATGCCATCTCTTCGCCGGCGCGTAAACCACATCCCCGGCGTCCGCCACAAACGGCGCCAGCCCTTCGATCGCGAACGATTGCTTGCCGCGCATGATGACCCAGATCTCCGCGAAATCCGTGTGATAGTGCCCCAGATCTCCCGGCGTGTGTTTCACATCCGCCGCATTCCCGCAAATGATATTCGCGTGCGCCCGATTCTTTCGCACCGCCAGATCGCTCCACGCTCTTCTTCCCGGATGCTCTTTCTGCAGCTCATCGATATTGAAAAACACGCGACCCGGCTTGCCCTCATTCGGAACTTCGTCGGGATTATTGCCGGTCGATAAGGTCACCGGCGTATATTCCATCCCCTTTTCAGGCGCGTCCGGCTTGGTTTCGTAGATCGTGGTGGTATCCGGCAGCGTCACTTGCAGCCGGATCGCCGGTTCGGTTCCCATCACTTCCAGCGAATGAAGATGCCGCTCCGGCGCAAGA
>DATGGL010000060.1:0-12883 GCA_035308605.1 Bryobacteraceae bacterium | reverse complement strand
TGCAGGCCCTGAACACGCTGGTGGCGGCCGACGGCCACACGCCTGCAATCGAAGGCT
This sequence comes from Bryobacteraceae bacterium, assembly GCA_035308605.1. Taxonomy (GTDB): domain Bacteria; phylum Acidobacteriota; class Terriglobia; order Bryobacterales; family Bryobacteraceae; genus Palsa-187. The sequence goes on along the minus strand of DATGGL010000060.1, from coordinate 12,826 downwards.
ATGCCGAAAAAGCCCGGCCGCTGACCGCTGAAGAAAAGGCGCTGATTCGGGACGCTGCCAAACGGCAAAACGAAGCGATGGTCAAACAGCAGCTCGGCGTGGAGCACTGGGTTCACAACGTGGATTTTCTGGAATCGCTGGAACTGCTTGTCGGGCGGCCGACGGTGAACATCGAAGGGCTGGTATCGGGTTACATCGGGCCGGGCGGTAAAACCATCCTGCCGCACAAGGCCGTCGCGAAACTCGATCTGCGTCTGGTGCCGGGTATGACGGCTCAGGGCTCGCTGGCGGCTTTGAAGGCGCATCTAGCGAAGAAGGGATTTCCGGATATCGAAGTCAACATGACCGGCGGTTATGATCCGACCGGGACGGACAGCAAATCGGCTCTGATTCGCGCGCAGACCGCGGTGTACAAGAGAGCCGGTCACGATCCGATCCTGTGGCCGCGGCTCGCTGGGTCGTGGCCCGGGTATATTTTCACGGGCGAGCCGCTGAGTCTGCCAGCCGGGCATTTTGGACTCGGGCACGGCAACGGGGCGCATGCGCCCAACGAATATTACGTGATCGAATCAACGAACCCGAAGGTCGAAGGCATGATGGGCGCGGTTCGTTCGCAGGTCGATTATTTGTACGAACTGGCGTCGGTGAGCTAGCCGCTCTCGGCGCGTTTGATATCCCCCGAAACGGGTTATCCGCCTCCACTTCCGCGATACTAACTCTATGCCCCCTGCCTCGCCGGACGCCGCCGTACGTGTCCGGAATTTGAAGAAGGCCTATAAAGACGTCCAGGCCGTCGACGGACTTGATCTCGAGGTCCGCCAGGGCGAATGTTTTGGGCTGCTGGGACCTAACGGCGCTGGCAAGACGACCAGTATCGAAATCTGCGAAGGATTGACGGAACCCGATTCCGGGGAAGTTGAGATTCTGGGACTGCGTTGGGCTTCCGATGACCGTGAATTGCGGCAGCGGCTGGGGATCCAGCTTCAGGATACGCAGCTCTCCGAAAAACTCACGGTGTTTGAAACGCTGCGGCTGTTTCGAAGCTTTTTCCGCGAGGGGCCGACGGTGCCTGAAGTTATCGCCTTGGTGCAGCTCGAAGAAAAGCGCGACGCCCGTGTCGGAAGCCTTTCCGGGGGGCAGAAGCAGCGCCTCGCGCTCGCCTGCGCGCTGATTGGCAACCCCGATCTCCTGTTTCTCGACGAGCCCACCACCGGGCTGGATCCTCAGGCGCGGCGGCAGCTTTGGGATTTGATCGATCAGTTCAAGCTCGACGGGCGAACCATCGTCCTGACGACACACTACATGGATGAAGCGGAGCGGCTCTGCGACCGCGTCGCGATTATGGATCACGGTAAGGTCATCGCTCTCGGAACGCCGCGTGAGTTGATTGCGTCGATCGGCGTCGAGCACATGGTCGAGTTTTCGGCGGGACAAGCCCTGGATGCCGCCGCGCTTCGCGAAATCGAGGGCGTGCGCGATCTGCACACGGAAAACGGGAATATCCAGCTTCACGTGATGGAGCTGCACCGGGCCGTACCGGCTTTGTTGAGTGAACTTACCCGCCAGGGAGTTCCGCTTACCGAACTCCGCACACATTCCGCGACGCTGGAAGACGTTTTCGTCGCCCTGACTGGACGGCACTTGCGAGATGAATAAGGCAGAACACCCGTTGATCGAACTGACCCGCACGCGGATTCTCGAATTCGCGCGGGAGCCGGAAGCGCTGTTCTGGGTCTTTATCTTCCCGATCCTGTTGGCCGCAGGGCTGGGGCTCGCCTTCCGCAATCGGCCGGCGGAAGTTTTGAAGATCGCTGTGGTTAGCGAACAACTCTCCGCCTCGCTGCGCCACGAAAAGCTTCTTGACGTCCAGCAACTCCCTCTACAGGCGGCCGAAGACCAACTGCGCACGGGAAAAGTCGCGCTTCTGGTGGAACCGGGTTCCGCGGGAGGCGTCATTTATCGCTACGACGATACGAATCCGGAAGGCCGCGCGGCGCGAATGCTGGCCGATCGTGCGATCCAGCAGTCCGCCGGGCGGGCGGATCCCGTGGCTTCTTCCGAACGGCAGATGCGCGAGCCCGGATCGCGCTATATCGATTTCCTGGTCCCAGGACTGCTCGGGATGAACCTGATGGGCAGCGCGATTTGGGGGCTGGGATTTTCCATCGTCGATGCGAGGCGCAAGAAATTGATGAGGCGCCTGATTGCGACGCCGATGCCGCGGCACTACTACCTGTTGTCTTTTATCCTGTCGCGGCTGATGCTCCTGGTGCTTGAGGTGACGCTGCTATTGGGATTCGGAGCGCTGGTCTTCCACGTACCGGTGCGCGGGTCCATCGCGATACTGTTGTTTCTTTGCGTCCTGGGATCGCTCTCATTTAGCGCACTCGGATTGCTGATCGCCTCGCGCGCGCGAACGGTGGAAGCCGTCTCCGGTCTCATGAATCTGGTGATGATGCCGATGTGGATCGTCTCCGGCGTGTTCTTTTCGGCGCAGCGTTTCCCGGATTTTCTTCAGCCCGTGATCAGGGCGCTGCCGCTGACGGCCGCAATCGACGCCTTGCGCGCCAACATGCTACAGGGCGCCAGTTTCGCGCAACTGACTCCGCAGATCGGGACGCTGGCTACGTGGCTCATCGTCTGCTTCGCCGTTGCGCTAAAACTGTTCCGATGGCGGTAACCGAGATTCTCTACCTTGTTGGCTTGAGCTTCCCGACCGGCATTCTCATCGGCCTGACGGGAATCGGGGGCGCGGCGTTGATGACCCCGCTGTTGATCCTGATCATTGGCGTCACTCCCGCGCTGGCGGTCGGGACTGACCTGGTTTACGCGACCATCACGAAAGCGCTGGGTGCGACGATGCACTGGAAACAAGGACATGTCGATCTGACGGCCGTAAAAATGCTGCTTTCGGCGAGCATCCCGTCGGGAATCATCGGTGCGTTCCTAGCCCGGGCGATCCATTCCGATGCGCAATTGAGAATCGCGATCGGTGTGGTTCTGATTTTCGTTGTCCTGGTCTTGTTATTCCAGAAGAACGTGCCATCGTTGAAACCCGTGCGCCATCTCAGGCGGATGACGCTCGCGTGCGGCGCATTCGTCGGGTTTCTGGTGGGGCTTACCAGCATCGGCAGCGGGTCTTTGATCCTTCCGTTTCTACTGCTGGGTCATCGACTGACGCCGGTGCGCGCGGTCGGCACCGACATCTTCCATGCCGCGATTCTCGCGGCAGTCACAGCGGCCGTCCATGTCGCCTCAGGTGGCGTGCAATGGAGCCTGGTGCCCTGGCTGCTCGCGGGATCGCTGCCGGGCGTCGCGATCGGATCGCGGCTGGCTCCGCGGCTGCCGCAGCCGATTCTCCGCGCGGTGCTGATTGCGATTTTGTTCGTTTCCGCGGTCAAGCTGATTGCTTAGGCTGACCAAAACACGTGTGATAAACTTGCAACATTCATGCAGTCGTAACTGAGGTCGCATTCCCATGCTTACCAGTCGCTTTCGGGTTTTCAGTGCTTTTTTCTTGCTGCTCGCGCTTTCGTCGATGGTGGCGTTTCAGCCGCCAGTTGTGACGTCGAGTCGCCTGGCCGATCCGTTTTCCACGGGCTGGATGCTCAGCGACACCAACGGCGACGGAGTGGTGGACTTCGTTGCCGGAAAAGTCGTGGTGCCCGCGAGTCCGTCGGCAGCCGAGAACGCTGCCGCCGCCGATATCGCGGCGAGAATCGGATTCGGATCCACGGGGCTGACGCCGCCCGCCGTAATCTCCGCCGCTGAAGATCGTGGCGACGGTCCACGGATCTACGTCGGGCGCGGCGCGGTTCCTTCGCGCATGTCGTCCGCGACGGAGGCGCAATTCAATAGGCTGCAAGCCGACGAAGGCGGCGTTTTCGCCGTGGAAGCGAATATCGCGGTTCTTGGGCACGACGATGCCGGGTTGCTGGCCGCGGCTCAGGCCTTTGCGGCTCGCGCGCCGTTCATCTGGCGCGTCCCGGGCGAAAGACTGGGCGGCATCGCGGGGGCTGTCGATCAGGCGGCGTCCGGCGCGCGCGCTTCCTTGACCGGTGTTACTTATCTGAAAGAGAAAATCGGAATCCATCGGGCTTTCCTGCAAGCAGCCGTCCCGGTTGCTGCGTCGGCGCTGCAAACGGCTGTGAATGGCGACCGACTGGCGAACGTGCATGAGCTGTCGGTCACGGCGAACGGCTCTACCGAATCGGCTGTCAGCTCGAAGGCCATGGCTGCGATTCCGCCGGCGCCGCCAGCGGGAACCGGACCGGATGCCGCGGCGGGCGGCGGCGACGCGGAGGGCGCGGGGCCCGCGCGGCTCGATCTCGCGACGCTGTACACGATGCGGGGGCTGTTTCGCGGTACGCCGCGCATGCCGATTCCGTCCAATCTCGACGCGCAGCTTTACGTCCCAGCGGGCCGCGAAGGAATTGCGATGGCGAACCTCGCCGCACGAATGGGACTGGAGACCACAGGAATTACGCTACCCCTTGCTACTCCTTCGACGAGTGCCGCTGTTCGCGATATTCGCACCAAATCCGTAGTCGTCGAGAACTCCGACGTCGGCAAGGAGGCCGCGCGGAAACTGCGGGACGAAGATACTGTGCACGGGCAATCCGAATCGTCACTGGCCGCCGGGGAAGGTGAGCTGCGCGTGGTCGACCGGGCGTTTGGCAGGCAGCCCGCGGTGCTGGTGCGCGGCGACGATTCCGGCGCGAGCGCCGCTCTCGGCCTGCTTTCCGATCACCTGCCGAATCTCTGGGAAGCCGGAAAGCAGCATCTGTCGATCGAAGAGATCCGCTACGATTTGCATCGTTTCTTCTCTCTGCGCTCGTCCGCCGGGCAGGCGAGCGTCGCTCTGTACCGGCTGAACAAATGGGCCGAGGAGATCAAGAAATCGGGCACGCCGCGCAACGTGGAAGCGAAGGTTTACGTGGATATCGCCGAGCCGGGATTGAAGGATCTGGTTCGCGGCGATCTCGAAAAGCGTCTTGGCGTCACCGGCGTTAAAGTCGAGGCCGCCAGTCTCCATGCAGGCACCCAATGCTGCGAAAAGCTTCCTGCGCTGCATTATCGCGAGCCGGGCTATACGTTCCATCAAGGCACGCCGGCGTTCCAGGAAGACATCGTGATTCCGTGGGAGGGTTCGCGGCTGGTGAAAGCCGTCAAGGATGCGTTGCCTAAGTTGAAGCAGGGTGAGCCGGTGAAGCTGCTGGCGCGTGTCAGCGAAGGTCCCGAAGCCCGCCAGAAGCTCAAGAAGCAGATTCAGGACATGCTTCCGAAGTCGAGTACCGTCGAGGTACTCTCAGCCTACAAACCCGGCGTGAGCTGGCTGATGGATTCGGTCGCGCCGCAACTCAAAGGCAAGGCGCTCGGGTCTTTAAGGATCGAATTCAAACGTAATCAGGACCCGACGCACACGCGCGCCATGTTTTCGCCGGCTCGCTGGGTGCAAGAGCTCTATCCGGTCGATGAGATGCTCGCGAACGAACTTTCGCTGCCGCTCGAAAAGATCGAGCTTGATGAATTCGAGCCGGGCCCCAACGCGCCTACCTATCGCGCCCACGCCTACGATAAGGCCGGCAAGGAAATCCTGACGCGCGAATTCACGGTCACAACCGTCGATCGTCCCTATAACGGCGTGATGCCGGAATATGAAAAAGTCCAGGTGGATACCGGCTGGGTGCGGATGGAATCCGGTTCGACGGCGGTGCTTGACCAGCGCATCGCCACCGATATCGAAGAGTTTTGGGATCACTATCACAAAGAGACATTGCCGAAGGTCTTCCGGACCGTGATGGCCAGCTATCACGGCGAACTGCGGCCCGAGTTTGCGCCGCCGTTCGATACGCTCAAGATCGACATTCATATGAGCGAGCCCAACTACGAGCTGGGCGTCGACAAAGAACGCATCTCCTCGCTCGAAGCGCTGCAGGAAGACACGTTTTATTCGACCGAGAACTTCGTGAACATGATGGGCGACCTGATGGTCGGGCGCTCCGTCACCTACGTCGGCCGGATCATTCCGATCGTGCACGCCTCCGACGATGGCAAGGACGGGCATGTTCACATCGAGTTCTATTCGAAGCCCGCCGGCAGCCCTAGCGTCGAACTTGCGTGGACGGACGCGCAGGGCAAGCGTCATGAGCAGAAGCGCGATCTGTGGGTCCTTCAAGGGGCCATGCAGCCGCGGTTGATTCAGGCGCGTGTCGCGCAAGGCTCGAATGGTCCGGAGAGTCTGACGTGGCTGATGCCGGCCGATTTCAAAGACGATCAGTACGCCGAGTGGGTGAACGTCGAAGGTAAGGACCAGGTGGAGCGGAGTATTTTCCCGGCAGAGCAGGCTCGCGGTCAGCTCCGCTGGATCGAAGCGATGCACTCGGCGGGATTGTATAAGAACGATCTCGCCTATCCTCACCTGCGGCAGATTGCCTTCGAGTTTGAGATGCCGCTTCCGCTCACCGCGAAAGTCGAATCGGCGACGCCGCGTGAGTATGTGGCGTTGAAGATCGCTCCACCCGCGTCTCCGCGTCCGATGATCGGGGATTTTGCGAAGGACCTGGGCCGCTCTCAAACAGTCCAGTGGGACGAGCCGATACCGCCGTCTGAAAACGCGGCCGTGCTCGCGCATTTCGCCAAGTCGCCCGGCGTGAACGTGTATTGGATGGGCCGCAGCTACTTGGGGGAAAATCTCTGGGCCGCTGACGTTACCCTGCCCACGCCTTCCGTCCTTCGCTCTCCCGCGAAGGAAACCACGCTCAAGGCTTCGATCGTCTATTCCGGACGCCAGCACGCCAATGAAGTTTCGAGCACTAGCCATATTTTGAAGCTCGGGGATCAGCTTTTAAACGACGCTGCGACCCGTGCATTACTCAAACAGGTGAACGTGATCCTGCATCCGATCACCAACACCGACGGCGCGGAGCTTTCGGTGCAGCTCGCCGAGATTACGCCGAACAATATGCTGCATCCGGGCTACCACGGCGCGCTGGCAGCCGATGTGGCCAACGGCCAGACCGATTTCGATCCGGTGTATCCGGAATCGAGAACGCGCCGCCAATTGCTCGAAGCATGGCTGCCGGATGCGTTTCTGAATCCGCACGGATATCCGTCGCATGAGTGGGTCCAGCCGTTTTCCGAGTATTCGGGCTGGGTGCAGTCGCGGCAGGGCGCGAACAATGGCCGCACGTGGTGGATCCCGCGGGGATGGTTCACCAGCCTGGCATACTTGCGCGACGACACGCATCCTTACAGCGAAAAAGTGATCTACGAGCTGCAAGATCGCATCGTGGAAGCGGAGCGAGGCGTGCCGGGATTGTTGGATCTGGAGGCTCGCATGAACGCTCGTTACCAGCGCTTCGGCCAGCGCTGGCAGCCCGACAATATGCAGCAGCCGATCGTCAACGGAATCCGGATTTACATGGGGCTGAAGGGCGCGGGCGGCGGCCGGGGCGGCGCGGGGGGCCAGGTCGCGCCGGGCAGCGGAGGTGTCGGCGGCATCTCACCTGATGTCACCTGGGACTCGGGTTATACCGAAGCGCCGGACGAGACCGCACACGGGGAATACATGAAGCTGATGGCGTCGGCTGGTCTCGCGTTCGACCGCGCGCATCTCGAATATCTCGCAAAAGGGAAGCTCCGCATCAATCGAACCGAGCGGGAGCAGGGGGGCAAAGTGACGTGGCGAATCGAGCGCCTCCGTCCAAATCTGCCGGGATCGGAAACGGAACCATCGCGTCGGGAAACGGCGACCGAGGGATCCGGAAACCAGAACAGGTAATGAGTTTTTCCGGAACAATTTGAGGATCTGCTCGTCTGAGTAGATACTCGCACTGGTGGCAAGTTTAAACGTAAAGGGGATTCTATGTCTTTTGGAAAGTCTTCAGTGAGGTTATGGATTTCAGTAGCGATTCTGGGCATTCTTGTCGGCGCTATTGCTGTCGCGCAGGTTGGTGAATCTGAGGTTGCGGGTTCGATCAAAGATCCGAGCGGCGCGCCAGTTCCGGCGAAGGTGACGCTGACGAATCAGGACTCCGGAGTGGCGCGCGTTTTCACGGCGGATGCAGAGGGCCGCTACCGGTTCGTCGTCCCGCCCGGTCGTTATTCTCTTAAAGTGGAAGCCACCGGATTCAAGACCGAGACCGTGACCGGAATTGTGCTGAATATCGGAATCCATGCTGACCAGAACGTCGCGCTTACCGTGGGAAATGTTCAGGAAGCCGTAACGGTAACCGGCGAAGTTCCTCCCGTCGACACGTCCAAGGGCGACGTGTCCGGTGTTGTGACGCAGCAGCAGATCGATTCGCTGCCGGTGAATACCCGCCAGTATCTGAATCTTGCGCTGCTGATGCCCGGAACGACGCAGGCTGCTTCCCGGACCTTCTACAACAACGTCCAGATCGGCGGCGGCGGGCGCTTCTACGCCAACGGATTCACGGTGGATGGCGTCACCAACACCTGGGCTGAGCAGGGCGAGCCGCGCCAGAATTTTCCGGAAGGCGCGGTGCAGGAGTTCAACGTCAATACCAATCAGTTCAAAGCCGAGCAAGGACTGGCGATGGGCGGCATGGTGAACATTATCACCAAGAGCGGCAGCAACGCGTTTCACGGCGAGGCTTTCGAGTACTGGCGCAATGCAGCGCTCAATCACGACAACAAATTCACGCAAGCCGCGCTCCAGCAGCTCGGCAATACGGGCACGGCGCCCTTTAATAGAAACCAGTTCGGCGGCGACGTCGGCGGGCCCATCGTGAAAAATCGCGCGCACTTTTATGCCGCCTACGAACGCACCCAGGTGGACGATTCTTTCACCATCTTCGCCGCCGGGTCGCATCAGTTCTATTCCTCGAATGAGGGCGTGATCGACAAGCCGAGCTACGACCAGATGGTCAGCATTCGCGGCGATTTTCAGATCAGCAACAATCAGCATGCTTTCGCGCGCTATGCGCAGGAGTGGAACAAGCAGACCTGGCAGGGCTGCGGCGGCACCGTTGAGGCAAACTGCTACGACGGCCTGATCCCGCGCCGCGGCTTCGTCGCGGGCCACACCTGGACACCCAAGCCGACGCTGATCAACGATTTCCATTTCCAGTACGCGTATTCGTCTTACCAGCTTGGACCGTCGGGCGAACCGATCTACACAGATCTTGGAAATTTTTCGGCTGCGCGGCTCGCGGAGCTGCAAACGGTCTACATCTTCCCCAGCTACCGTTATGGCCAGGGTTACGGCGAACTTGGCATCGAAACACGCTGGGAAGCGAAGGACGATGTGAGCTACATCCGCGGCAATCATGCCATCAAGATGGGTTTCGATTACAGCCACATTCCTTTTGCGGACGATACGGTCATCAACTACCAGGGAAGCTGGACCTTCGCCACCGATCAGCTCTTCAATCCGAAGGACCCAACCACCATCGCAAACCTGAAGAATCCGACCCAGTTCACGGCCGCGTTCCCGGGCCAGTACACGTCGGTCCCAGTGTCTCAATACGGAGCCTACATCCAGGACGACTGGCGCGTTCGCCCGAACCTCACGTTGAATCTGGGTTTGCGCTGGGATAAAGAGGTTGGCTCGTACAACGAAAGCGTCAATCCGGCGTCCTTCCCCAGGACCATCCCATTCATCGGCAATCCCAGCCAGCGCGGTCAAAGTAAGAATTTCGGTCCGCGTTTCGGTCTGGCGTGGAATGTCCGCGGAAACAACAAAGATGTTATCCGCGCTGGATACGGGCTCTACTACAACAATATCCAGACGCTGCTCAATTTCCCGGAGAACCGCAACGTCTCCCAGTGCAACGTGCTGATCCCAAATCCGTCTTATCCGAATCCGTACGGTTCACAGAGCCCTTCGTCGTTCTGCTCCAGCGCGCCGCCGAATCTGACGGTCCTCGATCAGCATTTTGCGATGCCCTACTCGCAGCAGTTCACGGTTGGCTATTCTCGCGAGATCACGCGTGACTTCCTGATCCACGTGGACGGCGTTTACATGCACTCGGTGAAAGACTGGAAAACGGTCGACATGAATCTGCCCAACGCTGCGGGCATTCGCCCCGATCCCACCACCGGGCAGGTGCTGGATCATCAGTCCATCTCGCAGTACAAGTACAAGGGAATGTATATCCGCGCGGAAAAGCGTTTTGCGAAGAGGTACCAATTCCTGGTGTCGTACACACTCGCGTCAAACCGCGACGACAATCCGCAGGCGCGCGTCACCAATCAAAGTAACTACGCTCTGGACTGGGGCCCGGCCAACGTCGATCAGCGCAATTCGCTGGTGGCGAGCGGTTCGGCGAGCCTGCCGTGGAAGATCCAATTGGGCGTGATCTGGCAGATCCGATCCTCGCTTCCGTTCAGCGCGCTGTCTACTGTTTTGGTGGATGGCGTCACGCAGTACGTGCCGGGCCTGTCCCGCAATTTGGGGAATCGTAACAACGCGGCGGTGCTGAGCGCGGTAAACGCATATCGCGCCAGTCTGGCAAGTCCTCTAGCCCCGTTCGCCGCTTCTCAGATCGACAGCAGCCGCTTCAATAGTTTCGATATCGTGCTCTCCCGTCCCATCTGGACGCGGGAGAACAAGAAGATCGAAGTGAAAGCCCAGGCGTTCAATCTATTCGGCGTCACCAACCTGGGGGCGGATACGAACCACACCGGCGCGACCACTTCTGCGACTTCGGTGAACTTCGGCAAGATTCTGGCGGCGGGGAACCTACAGCAGGCTGAGTTGGCCGTGCGGTTCGCGTTTTAGACCGGCGCTGGCTGCGCGCCGGGACCCACGCGCTGTCGCTTGTGGCTCGGGAGCGGTTACTGCGAAGAAACGATCTTGGAGTCCACGTGGAATTTGCGGTAACCACTCCACGTGGTCTCCTGCTCCTCGGAGACTTTCTTCAGGACCGCGATCCGGCCGGAACCGCTTACCACTTCCCGTTTGGGCAACCACACTTCGTCGTTCACACGGGTCTGTTCGAATAACAGCTTCGCGCCGGGATTCAGGCGCGCCAGGCACAGGCCCCACGAAATGGTGTCGATGGTCTGGGCTTCGACCTTCACCCATTGAAACTCGGTCTTGTCGATCCAGATCTTGCCTGCGACCTTTTTGAATGCCTGCGCGTCGCCGTGCTTTGGCTGAAATCCGGGTTTGGGCGAGGCGTGGATCACCCACGCATCGCGGCCATCAATCTTGTCTTCTCCGTCCAGGCGAAAATCGAACGCGTCCGGAATCTCGCGCAGGAAGACGCGATTCTTTTCGCGCTCCTTTTCGTAATCGGCCAGGTGGCTCCGCCGTTCTTCCGCACTCTCGCGTTCCAGCTTGGCGGTAGCCCGATCTATCTTGCTTTGTTCTTTCTTCTGCTCGTCTTCGGATAACGCCTTTCCGTGCCGTTCGGTAGTTTTGTGATAGGGCCGTCCGAATAAGATGATCGTCTCCCACGCTTTGCTGTCAGTGGACGTGATCTTCCCCTGCGAGTCGCGATGCCGCGTCGTCTCGTGCGACGTCCACGTGTAATCTTTCATCCGCACCCAGTTGGTCTGGTCGAGTTCGATGGTTTTGCGCACGATCTCTCGCGGATTGTCTTCCGCATGTAACAGAAGGCTTAGCGGAACAAACAACATCAGCCTCATACCCGCTATTTTATAAGGATGCAGAAGAAACGTTTGGGCAATAGCGACATGGAGTTGACACCGATCGGAGTGGGCGCCTGGGCCATGGGCGGCGGAGGGTGGGCCTTTGCATGGGGTCCGCAAGACGACGCCGAATCGATCGGCGCGATTCAATATGCGCTGGATCATGGAGTGAACTGGATCGATACGGCTGCCGTTTATGGGCTGGGGCATTCGGAAGAGGTCGTCGCGAAGGCGATCGCTGGGCGGCCGGACAGGCCGTACGTATTTACCAAGTGCGAGCGGACGTGGAACGAAAAGGGCGAGATCAAAGGAGTGCTCAAGGCCGATTCGATCAAGAAGGAATGCGAGGCGAGCCTGCGCCGGTTGAACACGGATGTCATCGATCTGTACCAGATCCATTGGCCCGAGCCAAACGAAGATGTCGAGGAAGCCTGGGGTGCGTTGAACGAACTCAAGAAGCAGGGGAAAGTGCGTTGGATCGGCGTTTCCAATTTCAATGCATCGCAGATGGAGCGCTGTTTGCCGGGCGGCCCGATAACGTCGCTGCAGCCCCCATATTCGGCAATTTCTCCGGAAGTGGAATCCGAGATTCTTCCTTTTTGTTTGAAACATAACGTCGGAGTAATCGTTTATTCGCCGATGAAGTCGGGATTGCTCACAGGGACCATGACGAAGGAACGGGTGGCGAATTTTCCGCAGGACGATTTTCGCAAGCGGGCGCTGAATTTTCAGGAGCCGCATCTGACGCGGAATCTCGCGCTGGCGGAAACGATGAAAAAGATTGGTGCGCGGCATGGGCGATCGGCGGGTGAGGTCGCGATCGCGTGGACGCTGCGTCATCCGGCGGTGACGGCGGCAATTGTCGGCATGCGGTCGGCGGATCAGGCGAAGGGCGTGCTGGGGGCGATGGATTTCCGGCTTTCGACCGACGAGATCGGCGAGATTGAGGAATTTCGGGCGCAGGCGGCGAGTTGAGGCGTTAGCGCCAGAAAGGCGGACCCGCGTCCTGGCGGCCGCGGTTCAGTGACGGCGCTGGCGAGCCATAAGGGGGCTAGGCTGCGCTTTTTCGCATCCGGCGATGGAGCACATAAATGGCAAGCCCGACGGCGATTGCGATTCCCGTGTCGCGCGCTTCGACGAAGGTGCTGTTGGTCAGCAGCCAGATGCAGATCAGTACCGCGAGGACGGCGGCTGCAACCCCTCC
>DATGGL010000059.1:0-34709 GCA_035308605.1 Bryobacteraceae bacterium | reverse complement strand
TTGCCAGAAGACAAATGAGAAGGACGCGCGGGATCCTGCTAGTTCCCATCAGGCTGGTTAAGAGATTCATGGCTTCCACCTAGGATATACGCCTGTTCAAGCCGATTATTTACGGTTCGGTTTCAACCAGTTAGACGTGCGCCTCGCCGGACACCTCGCTGGACACCTCGCTGGACACCCGGCGTCTAAGGTAATTCGGTTTGAAACGAAGGCGACGCTTCTGTTGTCACAGAGACAATCGGCCGATTCAGGTCCGAAGGGAGAATCCATGCCTGACTACAATATCTCGAGACTTGGCGATGGTGTGGCGGATGGCGTCCTCGAATGCGATCTGGTCACGCTGTCGGGCGATTACGTCGCCACCGTCGCGCGCAACCATAACGGCTATCTGGAGGAGGCGATGTGGCGCCTGGAGGCGTCGGGAAGCCTGACGCTGATGAACTCCATCGCATCCGACTCGGTTGCCGGGGTCGCGGCGACCACGCCCGATAACGAATTGATCGTGGCGGCGGCCTACACGACTCACAACGATCACCTGCACACGTATTCGTGGGCCGGGATCGATTTCCAGGGAGAGGCAACCGGGATTAAGACGTCTCACAATCCCTCCATTACAAGCTTCAGCAGGAACATTCCGTTCCCGCAGCCGGTAACTCCACCGCCTCCCGGTGGCGGCCCGGTGAGTTCGGTTGGAGCGCGGGGTTATCTGGTAGTGACGGCTTGCTCCAGTGAGACGTTCGAACTGACGATCACCGCGTGGATGGCGTTCTGGGGACAATCGCCGTTCATGGGTATGGGAGAAATGACTTCCTGGAAACAGGGAGATGCCCGAAGTCCTGCGATCGCAGCCGCGGCGACAGCCGATGATTTCGATGGCAACATGATGTCGGCGGACGTCATGGTGGCGTTTCAGGATGCGAACAATAATCTGAAGCTGGGGACGTGGCGGGTGCATGTGGCGCCTGACCAAAACGCTTCCATTGAGAAGATCAAGGAAACCAGCACGACGGAGGCGATCGCGGAGGTTGCGGTGGCTACTTATCAGTATGCGGGAGCCTGGTTCCTGGCGACGGCCGTAATCACGGCGGGCGGCAATCTGAAGGTGATCGGCTGGAGTTGGAATCCGGATGGATCGTTCACGCGTCTGGCGGACCTGCAAGCTGGCGCCGCGAATGCTGTTCGTTGCGAGCCAGTGCGTGACAATGCGATCGTGACGGCCGTGCGCAACGGGTCCGGTCATCTGGAGTTGATTTATTGGGAGATGCCCGAGTCGCCTTCCGGGCAGGTGCTGCGAAAGGGCTCGGTGCAAGCGGACTCGTTGGGAACCAACGGTTCCATCGCGGTACGGCAACGCCCGGGCGGTGCAAGTCCGTCGGATCTGGGCGAGACTATCGCGGCGGGAAGCAACCAGGCCGGTAATCTCAAGGTCATCCGATGGAAGGTGACCCGGACGACGTTTTCGCAAGCCGGCCAGGTGCTGGAGGCTGTCGGCAAGAGTTAGTCCGGATGCGCCTCCGCGGGCATCTCAGGGTCATGGAAACACAAAGGACTGGACCGCGAGGAGACAACGGCGATCAAATCAGGGCAGAAAACAACGCACCGCAAGCATGGCTGAAAAGTCCTTTAGTGGCTTGCGTGGGCCGCTCAGCAGCTTCCGATGATGGGTGATTTCGTTCCGTCCTTGGGGCCGCATCTTCCGCGACCCGCCTTGAGGACAACGGAAGGTTTTAAGCCGTCTTCATATTAGCCTGGCGTACTCCGCTTTGACTTGCCTTAGAATCGGGATGTTGGCGTCGGCGTCTTTCCACAGCGTCAGGAAGTTCCTGTAGGCAACGCTGGCCTTGTCTTTTTCTCCAGATAAGACGAACACTCTTCCCAGTTGCGAGTGCGCTAGGGCGCCGATGGGGTCCAGCCCCGCGAGTCCACGATGATCGAGGATCTTCTGGAATTCGGCGGCGGCTTCTGCGTACCGGTGTTGAGCCGCCAAGGCTTGGCCCCGCACGTAGGACGAGTGCAGACCGCCAAGAGACAGACGATTGAAATTGAGACCGTTCGCCGCGAGTTCATAGCGAAGAGCCATTTGCAGTTGCTCCCCGCTTTCCGCAGGCTTGCCGTGCGCCAGCGCCGCGAGCGCTCGAAGAACCGGGACGTAGCCGAATTTGGAGAAAGTGTCTTCCGGGAAACGTTTTTCCAAGTCATCGGCCAGCGATTGCGATCGCGCAGAGTCCCCTGAAAAAGCGAAAGCAAGGGCGGCGACGTATTCGACATCGCGGCCTTTTGAAAGCGCGAGCGATGCTATGGCATTTCTTTTCCCTTCCGCTGCATTTCCGTAGGCGGCTTCCCAATAGCCGCGTGCGGCCTGGTAGTTTGCTGCTTCCTCGCGCGCGCCCTCTTGCAGAGCAAGATCCACGGCCCGGCTCGATGACCGCCCGGCAGCCTGTAACCGGCCGGACCGAGCCAGAGCGAGAGCCTGCTGGTGCGACATCCAGTATTCCGCCCGTCGCATTCCCCTCGCCAGCGCCACTGCCTGGTCCATTTGCTCCTGATCGCCTTTGAGCGCCGCGATGTTGTATCTGATGACCAGAAGGTCGGGCGTTTTTAACTTCCGCTCGGAGGCGCGCTGAAGTGTACTCTCAGCCTCCGGGAAGCGGCTGGTGAGAAAGTAACTGTAGGCTTGCGCGGTATACGCAAGACCGGAGTCAGGATCCTCCGCCAGGGCATTCTTGGATGCCTCTAGGGCTATTTCAAATCGCCCAGTCCCATGGGTGGCGAGCCCCCCTAGTAATGAACGAGCGTTTGGTTGTCCTCCGCGGGGATAAGTCTTGATCCACGCTTCGAGGGTTCCGTAAGCTTTTTCCAGATTTCCCGTAACCTGCCGGTCGTAGCTGAAGTCGATAAAGAATTTCTCGTTGTCGCTGACTCGATCCCGCAATTGCCAGGCTTTGCGAGTGCTCTCGGCACCCAACTCGGACTCTCCGTTACTGTTGTACGCCAGACCCAATAATGCGTAGGCCTCGGCGAATTGGGGATCGAGCTCGATCGCGCGCAAGTTAAAAGGTATACCTGCGGCATTCCCGGAGGACATGGCCGTCTTAATACCGGTGCTGAAAGCCTTAAGTGCTTCGAGCGAAGGTGTGGTGGCTTCCACCAAAGGCGTGGAGTGCTTCTCGACGGAGGCAAGCGATTCGCCCACTCGGATCCTGAATCTGCGGGCGATTTGACTCAGCGCGTTGAGGACATCTTCTCTCCTCGCCGCCACCGATTGCTCCTGATCCAGAACGCTCCCGGAAGTGCAGTTCTTCGCGATCAAGCCCAATACATACTGGCTCCCCAGGCTCGCAATCGAGCCTTCGAGGACGGCAGCGCTTCCGATTCGCTCGCAGATTTGCCGCGCTATCTCCGGAGTCACTCGCACGTCTTTCGGCTGCCGCATCAGCGCCAGCGTCGCCTGGGCCTGCTGGTCGGGAATCAGGCTTAGGAACGGCGACTGCTGCAGTTCCATCGATAAACCCTGCCGCAGAGTGTCGTTGAACACTGGATCGCCGGTCTTGTTTTCGAAATCGGCCAGAACAATCGTATCCTTGTCCGTGAGTTTCGGCGCACGGTGAAGAAGAAAGTAGGTGCCTGCCGATACCGCCAGGACCGCGGCAGCGAGAGCAGCGGCGATCGCGTTCCAGGGCATGGTTGGCCGCGTGAGCGCGCGCTCCAGCTCCGCGGCGGATTGCCAGCGACGGGCCGGATCGGGTTGCAGGCACCGATCGACGATTTGCTCCAGCCTTCTTGGCGAGACGCGCTTTCGCTGCACAGCGGCGCGCACACCGGTGACCATTTCATAGAGAACGCAACCGAACGAATAGATGTCAGAGCGGGCATCCGCTAGCTTCGCCTCCCTTTGCTCCGGCGCCATGTAGGCGGGCGTGCCCATCACCATTTCGCTGCCCGTAAGCGTTTCGTCCGCCTCCGACTTCGCCAGCCCGAAATCGAGAACCTTCACCCCGGATTTCGCGATCATGATGTTGCCCGGCTTCAGATCGCGGTGAATGACGCCCTTGCCGTGGGCTTCCGCCAGGGCCGCGGCAATTTGCGACGCATACAGCAGCGCCGTTTCCACGGGAAGGGGGCCGCTGTTCAAGCGGGCGGCGATCGTCTCGCCCTCCACCAGTTCCATGACGAGATAATTCGGACCAATATCGTGGAGCGTGCAAATGTTGGGATGATTGAGCGACGAAATCGCGCGCGCCTCACGTTCGAAACGCTCATTGAACTGCTCATCCGTTATTTTGATGGCGACGGCACGGCCCAGTCGCGTGTCGATAGCTCGAAAAACTTCGCCCATGCCGCCCTGGCCGAGTTTGCATTCCACCTGATAGGGCCCCAGCCGGTCACCGGGGTGCAATACGGTCGTCGGCCGGTCGCCGGGCCATTGGGCCGAGCGGTCGAGAATCAGCCGATCGTTTCTACGCGCGAGGAGAGACTCTACTTCGCGGCGCAATTCGGGATCGGCCCGGCCGAGCAAAGCGACGCACTCATCGGCGGAGGCCTCCCGCGCGCTATGAAACAGCTCCTCGATTTGCTGAAGACGATCCGGTGTCATGCCGCCTGGCACTCAATGATAGCCCGGCGTTCGATTTCACGCCCGCAAAATCAAGCCCGGAGTTCACGGGCGAGCCAGACGCGGGCAAACTCCCAGTCCCTCTGGACGGTGCGAAGCGAGATTTTGAGGACCTCCACAATCTCCTCTTCGCTCAGCCCGCCGAAATACCGCAGTTCTACCACTTTGGCTTGACGCGGCGCGATTTGGGCGAATGAGTCCAGCGCCTGGTCGAGCGCGATCATGGAATGATCGGGCTCAGGTGAAACCACGGCCGCTTCGTCGAAGTTGACGTGCACTGCGCCGGCTCCGCGTTTCATTGAGGCGCGTGCGCGAGCAGCATCCACCAGAATGCGGCGCATCATCTGGGCCGCCATCGCGAAAAACTGGGCGCGCTGCTGCCATTCGACTTTGGTCACATCCATCAGGCGCAGATAGAGTTCGTGGACCAAAGCGGTGGTTTGAAGGGTGTTACCCTGCCGCTCATTCTTCATGTGGCGGCGAGCCATCAGACGCAATTCGCCGTAGACATGCTTCGACAACTGGTCGAGTGCGGCTGGCTCGCCCGCGGCCCAGGCTTTGAGCAGCTCGGTAATTTCCTCGTCCAAAAAAAAGTATGACACTCGTGGCGGGTTTCGCGCTCAGACTCCGCCTTTACGGGTGGGGAAGAGAACAGGCAGTCAGAAGGTCTCTCCCCGGAACACAATTTGTGAATAAAAGGGGATAACCATGAAACGCAGCACCATCGCAAAGACTTTTGCAATCGCTACCGTTACCGCACTCGCTCTGAGCATCGCGCCCAGCGCGAAGGCGGACAATAAAGGGTGCTCTACCGCGACCCTGCAGGGCACTTTCGCGGACAGGGACAGCGGATGGATCTTTCCAGGCCCGAACGCGGCGCCTTTGCAGTTCGCCGGAGTCGGCGTGGATACCTTCGATGGAAACGGCAATATGACGACTTCCGGGACGGCGAGTGTAGCCGGAATGGTCGCGCCGTCAACAGGCAAGGGCACCTACACGGTGAACCCGGACTGCACGGGAACCTACACGGTCTCGTCCCCTGGTCTCACAGTGCACGCCTTTTTCGTGATTGACGATAGCGGGAATGAACTCCAGATTGTCATCACGGACCCGGGCACCGTCATCTTGTGTGTCGCCCGGCGGCAGTTCCCGGTCGGCGACTGGAGACAGTGAGGTCCTCGGAGGACCCGGCGCTGATTTACGGGTGTTCCCGGTCAGCGCCGGCTTTCGTCAGTTGAGAACCTGATCCGAAACGGCGGTGTGGGAAGCCAGTGACAGCAGGATGATGGTGCTCACTGGGCCGGCGCTCCTTGGGATGACGGGTTCCCAGATCCTTGATCGCGCGTCTCGGGCATGAAGAAATAAAGAATCGCGAATGCTGCCGACGCCACGCCCGCCAGGAACAGGAAGCCGGTCCGAAAGTCCGCGTGGTGAACGATGGTGCCGGCGATGACCTGGCTCAGAGCCGCGCCGATACCGACGGCGGTGTTGATGGCTCCCAGAGTGAGGTTGAAGCGGCCGGTGCCGCGCGTCAGGTCGGCGATCACCAACACGGACACGACGCCGAAGATTCCCGCTCCGACGAGGCAGGCTCGCAGGGCGGTGAGGAAGTTACCTTGCTTACTGGAATTGTTCCCGAAAAGGTGTCAGTCTGCTCTGGCACCTTTTTGCTCGACCGAAAATGTGCAAGATCAGGCTGACCCGATTTTCCCTCGCTTTTCCCCGTTTGTCCATACTGTTTTCCGCACTCGTTCTGTCGTGTGCGCGTCGAAATAGGGCGGCCAAACAGTCTTCAAGCTCGGGTGACCCAATGGACGTGGTCGGTCATGAGGCGCCAGCCGAGCACTCCACTCCGGTCGTTTAGGAGGTGTAGATGTGTCTCGCGATCCGCTTGGCGAGTTCGGGGAGGATGCATCTGAGAAAGCGGGTCAGCCTGAACTTGCACATTTTCGTCATCACGAAACGGAGGCAGAGCGCTCTGTCCCTTTTTCGCGTTTCCGCAATCGTGTGCAATTGCGAGAGAAACGTGCCGTTGCCTGAGGAAACACGGCTTCTTGACGAGGCCAGTAGCTCTGCCGCATCGACGAGACTCCGGCGAATGACGTGTGCTCTAAGAATCATTCAGAGGGCACTTTCGCCGCCTCCAGCACCCGGTTCGGTGTCCAAGGCGGCGTCTGGTTGCTTGTAACTCTATGCAATTGAAGGCATTCGTTCTCCGGCGAGGCAGGCTCGCGGGGCGGTGAGGAAGTTACCTCGCTTGCTCGAATTGTTCCCGAAAAGTGTCAGTCTGCTCTGGCACCTTTTTGCTCGACCGAAAATGTGCAAGATCAGGCTGACCCGCTTTTCCGCTTTTCGACCCGCTTTTCTTCGACCCGCTTTTCGCGCTCGCGTTTCCCATCATTGTCGCGGCCCTCTTAATCGGCATCGTCCGCGAAGATAACGGTTACCCGCATCCGCTTGGGCCCGTACATCATCTACCAGGTGGTGACCTATGCCGCGTACTAGAATCGAAAAATTTTATCCGCTCGCCGACAGATTCAAGGTCGCGTTCGAAAGACTGGTTGAATGCGATCTGGGGGATCCGGCTGGCGAGTTCCCGGATATCCGGGCGGAGGTCCGGCAGGAGCTCCATGCCATTGAGTCTGACGTGGAGCGGGCTGGATACACGCTTGATGAGGTTCGCGACTACGTGGTGGCGGAGGAAGAGCGGCGGGCCAGCGTCGAATCGGAAAGCGGCCGCTCCGCCCACCCCAAAGACTAGTCGCCCGGGTTTCGGGTGCGTAAGTACCTGTAGTAGCCGCTTCTGGTAACGCGAGCGAGTTCGCACATCGTTTCCACACTCAATCCGCCTTGCTGCTGCATCATGGCCTGGATGGCTCGGAAGATGCTGTCGCGCCGTTCGCGGTCCTGCTGTGGCGAAACTTTTCTACTCGCTGCAAGGCATGTCTGAAAAACTCGATGATCAGTTGCTGGTTTGCGACCGCCCGTTCGAGTTCGGCGATCTGGCGAGGCGCGCTGGGGTTGATCCCGCCGACTCTGTCGGGTTTACGCGGACGTCCAGGATCGCGGAGGTTTGACTCGCCGCCCTCATTCACGCGGCGCATCCACTCATAGAGGAGCTTGCGATGGATGCCGAGTTCGCTCGCCAGTTTGGGCACCTTTTCGCCCGCCTGGATGCGGCGCACGACTTGCATCCGGAACTCACGGCTATAGACGCGCATCTTCTCTGCACCCACCGTTGTCGACCATTGCACGCGCGGCTTTCATTCTCATGGTTCTCCTCCGGACAAATCAACCCGAGCGGTGCAAGAATGCCGCTCTAAAATCTACCTGCGTATTTCGCGAGCGGATTGCGCGAACGCCCTAGGTCCCATGAGCGGTGTGACACTGAGGCCGGCGAAAATTTTCTCCTAGAACCCAGGCTGGAACGTCGATCCGGGGAGTTGTCACGATTTTTACTGTGTTGCCCGATAGCGAGTATGGCGGGCGGACTAAGGCTCACAGCCGCGATCGAGCGGGCAGGCTGGCGATGGTGCATTTTAAGCGAAAAGCGCCGGTTTGGGTTACTTGCTGGTGATGTAATAACAGTTATTGATGTGTCAGAAGCCGCTTTCCTGAGCACACTTTAACTGAGGCTCTCAGTGGCTGATTCTGCGACTTTTGTTGCGATATTCGTTCCAGTCAGCGATTATTGACAGCGCTGTTCGCCCCGCTTAATATCGGAAAGCCTGACGCTTCGATAATCCAAAAAAGTAGAGATATATACGACTGGTTTATATGACTATGCCGTTATTAAATTACAAACAACGCTTATTGCAATCCCTGCTTGTCGTCCTGTCCGCGGCTTCGACATTGCATGCCGATACCGTGCTCACGTTTCAAAACGGCGTGAATGGATACTCCGGGGCCAAGGATGTATCGATCAACACGCAATATTCTCAGTACAACGGCGGCAATGGCGTTCCATGGAGCGGCGATCCGGAATTGGGCTGCTACACCACGACCGGCGCGGGGTCTTATGCGGTCAGGTATCTGTTGAAGTTCGGAGGCCTCTCCGTTCCCGCGGGATCGACGGTGGTTTCCGCCACGCTCACGATGTCGCTCGATTCCTGGAACGCCGATAGCGGAAATATAACGGGATTCTACTTGAACAATTCCTGGGATGCTGCCTCGAACAGACTTGGCTGGCTGCATCGGGACGGCTATCATGACTGGGCGGCTCCGGGGGCTTCATCGGCGGGAGCAGACACGGTTGCCGGAAAGAGCTTCCAGGTTCCAGCGCTCAAACCTGTGGGCTCTCAGGCGGTGACGATTTCTTTGGACCGGAACCAGATTCAATCCTGGATCGACTCGCCGGCGATGAATCAGGGGATCATGCTGGTTAACAACATTCCCGGGGATATTACGCGGCCAGTCAGCACGGTGGGTCCTCAAAAGACGCGGCCGATGTTGACGATTGTTATTGGAGGCGCGACTGGAGTTCAGGTCGGCATCTCGCCGACGGCCGCGACGTTGCAACCCGGAAAAACGCAGCAGTTCACGGCGGCTGTGACCGGCAGTTCCAACACCACGGTGGCGTGGACGGCGAGTGGAGGCACGGTATCCAGCAGTGGCTTGTTCACCGCAGGGTCGACGACGGGCACCAATTTCCTGGTTACGGCAACTTCCGTAGCGGATTCGAGCAAAGCGGCTTCGGCGAGCGTGACCATTAATCCCCCACCGGTGGTTGGCGTCACAATCTCGCCCACCAGCGCTAGTTTGCAGGCGGGGCAAACGCGGCAGTTCACCGCGGCGGTGACGGGCAGCTCCAATACCGCGGTGACGTGGACGGCAACGGGCGGGACCATCACGAGCGGCGGTCTGTTCACGGCCGGGTCGACGGCCGGCAACTTCGCGGTCACGGCGACTCCGGTTGCCGATTCAACCAAGACTGCATCGGCAGGCGTCACTATTCAGGCTGCACCTGTTTCCGTCACGATCGCACCCACGAGCGCCGCGTTACAGCCGGGCAAGACGCAGCAATTCACGGCCTCGGTTACGGGTAGTTCGAACACGGCGATCACCTGGACGGCAACTGGCGGGACGATATCGTCATCCGGACTTTACACGGCGGGCCAGAGCGCGGGAAATTTTGCGGTGACCGCGAAGTCGGCGGCGGATGCGAGTAAGAGCGGAACGGCCGCGGTTGTCATCAGCAGCGTCACCACTGCGCTGCCGCCGGTGCCGCGAATGTTCGATGGGCCTTACGTCGTAACGCAAAGCCCGGTTTCTGGAATGCACTTCACGGCGCCGGCCACGATTCGTATTTATGCCGATGCCTTCGACGGCGCCGCCGCCGATCCGGACGCCCTCACTGTCAAGTTCCTGATGAACGGCCAGCCGGTCGGGACGTATGCGGGCGACGCTTCGCGCAACGGATATTGGGCGTTCACGGTGAATAACGTCGCGGCCGGAACGTACACGATCACCACGCAAATCACCTCGACTGCGAACAAGGTTGTGAACAGTTGGCCCGTGACGGTGTACGTCGATAATCCCGCGGTTTCCTCGGGACCGGTTTTCAATCTGACCTCCGACGTTGTGCTGTCGGGATCGCAGAACGCGACGTATTCCGGGACCGCGAGCAATCACTGCGCGATCAACGGGAACGGTTTCCAGATTCGCTCGGCCGCCGGATTCAACGGCTCGTTGAATATCACGAACTGCGATATTAGCGGGCTGGGCACGGCCACTAATCCTTCAATCGACGTTACGGTCAACGGATCGGGATCGGTTCAATTGACCGGCAACTTATTCGACACGTTCGGAACTGTTTCCATTGGAACGAACGATCAGGCGCAGGCGATTGTCCGGAACAACGAGTTTCGCGAGAACACGCTGGTGCCGGTGACTCAGCTTCCAACGGAGTACGCCGGGCAGACGCTTCCGGTCTTCCACGCGACTGGCAATTCCAGCGCGCAACAATTGTTTCAGGGAAATAACGTTGGACTATCGACGGTGGTGTTCGAAAGCACTCGCAACTGGCTGATCGGGGGCAGCACGGATGGCGAGAGCAACGTTCTGATGGGCGTGCGCTGCGGATTCACGGTCAGCGGATCGTCGAACATGGTGCTGCGCGGCAATTACAGCCAGCACAACTATCCGCATCGCTTCTCGCAAGGCGACAACTTCCAGTTGGATGGCGATGGGTTCCTGGTGGAGCACAACATCATTCGCAGTTCGTCCTGGCCGGTTCGCGGGATGGGCGGCGAGCTTCGCTACAACCTGATCGACGCCAGCGGCAATTCGGACCAGATCATCCAAGGTCCGCTGAGCAACACGAATATGCATCACAACATCATCACGTTCACGGTCAGCCAGACGTATTACAGTCCCGGAACGGGGCTGCGGGTGATGTATAACGCCGACAACATTCAGTTCCACAACAACGTGATGGACGGAGGCGGCGCGTTCATGGCGTTCTCCGGAACTCCCGTCGCGGTTCTGCCGGGTTCGTTTATCGGAAGCCTGCGCAACAACGTCTTCTATAATTTCGCGGACCTGGCGGGCTCGCCGTTCCTGGCGGGCGATCTCGGCGAAGGGACGAATCCTCCGCTGGCGCGGCTTCGCTATTCCGATTACAACGATTTCTATAACCCGGATGCTTCGAATCAGGTCAATTACGGATTGGGGGTGGTTGGAAAATCGGCGAATGCGGCGGGCTTCGGGTTGCACGATCTGGGCGGGTACAACGGCCACGTGAATCCGAAGTTCACTGCGCCTACCGCGCTTCCATTTCCGTTCCTGCCGGAGGATATCTGGAGCCGCGCGAAGAAGGTCTCGGATGTTCTGTCGACGTACCGCTTTATGTATACCCCGGCTTCAGGGAGCCCGCTGATCGGCGCGGGTGATCCGCAGGACGGCACGGGAGGGAATATCGGCGCGATCGGCAACGGCGAGGCTGCCGATCTGTTCGGCAAGTTCGGCGGAGGCTCGGGTACGCCGGCGTCGCCAGTCATCACCAGTTTCACTGAGTCTTCCACCGTGCAGCCCGGACAGAGTGTCACGCTGAGCTGGTCGGTGACGGGCGCTAGCGCGCTCAGCATCAGTCCTGGAATCGGAACCGTCACAGGCAGTTCGGTGACGGTCGCGCCGAACGCGACCACAACTTATACACTGACGGCGATGAATGCCGGCGGCTCAGCAACGGCGACGACGACTATTACTGTCAGCATGGGAGCGGCGGTTTCCGTCACAATTTCGCCGACATCGGCGTCGGTGGCGACGGGCGCTACGCGGCAATTCACCGCAACCGTTACCAACGCGGCGAATACGGCGGTTAGCTGGACGGCGACGGGCGGGACCATATCAGCTTCCGGGCTCTTTACGGCCGGCGGATCGACTGGGTCGTTTAAAGTGACGGCCACCAGCGTTCAGGATTCGTCGAAGAGCGCGTCGGCGAATGTCACGATCACGGCGCCGCAGCCGGTTGGAATCAGCATCAATCCGACCAGCGCGACGCTGTTCCCTAACGGCACGCAATCGTTTACTGCGACGGTGACCAATGCGGCCGATACGTCGGTGACGTGGACGGCGACGGGGGGAACGGTTTCATCCTCCGGTCTATACACGGCCGCCTCGACGACCGGCTCGTTCACGGTGACGGCGACAAGCAATCAGGACGCGACGAAGAGCGCGTCGGCGGCGATCACGATCGTCGCGCAGACCACCGGCGTGCATCCACGAATCGTTCTGGAAGCGCCGACGCTGGCCACGCTTCGCTCCCGTATGCAGGCGCATACAGCGGAATGGACTACGCTCAAAGCCAACTGCGATTCCTACATCGGAGGCACGGCGCAATTCATCAACGGGAACGATTACATCGACCGTCCGAACGTGGGCGAAGGCTATCAGGGCGATGGATACGTTGCCGCTTTGATGCCGCTGGGCTTGTGTTACCAGACGCTCCGGGCGTCGGATCCGGCCACGGCCGCGAAATATGCTGCCGCCGGAGTCTCGATCCTGATGGCCATGTCCGACCCGGCGAATCAGACCGCCGACGATTGCAATTGCGACGTGACGCTGCGCGACGACGGCTACGGCATCCGCAATTTCGGTTTTGGAATGGGGATGGGCTACGACTGGTTCTACGACGCTCTTACGGTGGCACAGCGGGCTCAACTGCGGACGTCGCTGGCCCGTTGGTTCACGACGTTCGAGACCAGCGACATCGTCAACTTCGAATACGCGACGCAGTACGGGAATTACTACGCGGGCTACTATGCGTCGAAGTGCGTTGCGGCTTTAGCGGTGCAGGGGGACGATCCGATCGGGGATACGTGGTGGAACGACTGGTACAACAACCAGCACCTGGGGCACGTCGCGCCGTTTTTCCGGGCGAATCTGGCCGGCGGCGGATGGACCGAAGGGTATGCGCAATACGGCATCCTGGGGACGCGCAATCATTCGTGGCCCGCACTCGCGGTGAAGACGGCGAAAGGACTCGACCTGATTCAGGCCGGCGATCCAACAAAGTCTTACACGTATCCGCTGGACAATCCGCGCTGGCTGATGGCGTTCACGTGGCCGACACGCGACATCATCGACGATCGCGGAGAGCTGTACGGCACGGGCGATCCGAATATCTGGCCCGGGATCGGGCGCATGGATGCGTATCGATTCTCCGCTGGTCTGCTCAGCATGCTGGGAGATCCGGCGGCTCCGATGATGCATAAGTATGCGAAAGACGCGAAGACGGCGCTCGACGCGCTCGGCGTCGGTGACAGCACGGATTGGATCGACTTCCTGTTCTGGGATCCGAACGCTCCGGATGCGGACTACACGACCATGCCGGCTTCCTTCCTGGCTCCGGGAATGGGCGGAGTCACGGTGCGTTCGGACTGGTCGACCAGCGCGACGTTCATGTCGTTCGTATCTGCTCCGTACATCAATAATCCGGGCGCGGGTCATGAATCGTTCGACAAGGGATCGCTGGCGATCCTGAGAAACAGGAATCCGCTGCTGGTGAACGCCGACGCGTGGCTCTCTCACGATCCCAATGGCGATCCAGGCTGGACGGCAACGTATGACGATCGGTATGGCAACTGGAGCGCGGATCACACGATCGGCAACCGGCGTTTGTACAACACGTTCCAAGTCCGGCAGGTGGACGGCTCAGGCAATCTGATTGCTCCGTTCGGGCAGAGCTCGCGGCAACGCGACGATGGCGCGCGGACAAAGATCGGACGCTTTGAAGACGGCGGATCGTACGTGTTGACGGTGGGGCAGTTCCTGGAGGACATGTATTACGCATTCCATGATCCTTCCACCGGCCAGGCGACTATATGCAGCGGCGCGTCGTCGGCGGTGACGTCATTGTCGCGGCAGATTGTGTATCTGCGTCCATCGCAATTCATTGTGTACGACAGAAGCGGCATTTGCGATGCTTCGCTGGATCAGTATCTGGCGTTCCACTTTGCGGCCAATCCCGTGGAAGTTACGGCGCCGGGCCCGGGGCTGCATCGTTTCGACGTGAACACGGGACAATTCGCGGGGTCGATGACGACTATCCTTCCAGCCAACGCGGCAATCGTTACCACCAGCCAGCTCTCGACGGATACGAGAGTGTGGAACAAGGTCTGGCGCAGCGAGATTCGTCCGACCGATGCGAAGACGGCCACGCGCCGGTGGATGACGGTTTTCGATCTGGCGCCGTCGTCCGCGCAAGTCGCATCGGCGACGGGTGTGAACGTTACAACGGGGCCGGCAGTGGGGGCGCTGCTGCAATCGTCGACGGGCAACAGCGTGGTCATCTCGGGAACCGCTCCCGCCGGCACGGCGATCGCCGGACCGCTCAACTATGTAGTGCCGGCGGCGCAGACGCGCCACGTGATTACCGATCTGGCGGCATCGACGGGATACACAATTTCTGTTGTAGTGGCGGGCGGGAACCATACGGTGAGCGTCGTTCCGGGCGGCAGCAGCGCCTCCTCCGCGAACGGTGTACTCGCGTTCCAGGTGAATGCCAGCGGTCAGGTGACGCCGTGAGGATGCGGCTATGCCCCGATTCCCTGCGGGAAGCAGCGATCCACGCTCAGCAGCGGGAGCGGTTCCGGTGAGCGCGAGGAGAGAAAGCCCCTGGGCTGGAAGCGCAGGCCCGATCCCGCGACCAGATCGCGAAGGGTTGCGGAAACGAGGATCTCCTGTGGCTGCGCCTGTTGCTCAATTTGACGCGCGGTCTCGACCGCCAGGCCCTGGATGGAATCTTCCGTGATTTCGCACTCGCCCGCATGGAGTCCGGCGATCATTTCCACGCCGAGTCCGGCGGCGAACTGAGCGATTGCGGAGGCACAACGAATCGCACGGGCCGGGCCATCGAACGAGGCGAGCAGATTGCGGCTCCCGCGTCCGTAGTCCCGGCCTCTGTACGTGTCCAGTTCGCGGGCGACGTGATGTTGCAGACGATTCCACAGGTACAACCCGGGCGTGCTTTCGTCCTGTGGCAATTTGAAAGAAGCGGACAGAACCGTGGCTAGAACGGGCTCCGCGCCGAACGGATCGGTAACGCCGGTGAGGAACCCCTCCAGTTCATCGAGAATGGCGTCTTGATCTCCGACGAACGGAAGGTGGTCCACGCCGGGGAGCTCCGCGAAACGGGCGCCGGGAATCCGGCTTGCGACGTAGCGGCCTTCTTCCACGCTCAGGCATTTGTCTCCGGTGCGGTGAATCACCAGCGCGGGAACGCGGACGGCGGGCAGGACGTTTCGGATGTCCGCTTCGGAATTCATCTTTGTCAAAACCACCGCGGCCGTGGGGCTGGCGGAGGTTCGCAGATAGGCGGCCCACCACTCGCGGAACTGCGGGTCGGAGGCCATGGAGGGAGCGCGCTGCCCTAAGCCGACCGGGCCGCCCCATTGTTGGTGGATCTCGTCGAGGAATTTTTCCCGCTCCGCTTCCGTCGGTCCCCAGGGATAGGCGGCATCGCGAATGCGCTTGGCGTACGTGCCGATCATGACCAGAGCGGCGGTTCGTTCGGGGTAGGTGGCGGCAAAGAGGGCCGACATGACTCCGCCCTCGGAGACTCCGCAGAGGGCGGCGCGCCTGGATCCGACGGCGTCCATGACGGCACGGACGTCGTCCATTCTCTCTTCGAGCGTGGGTAGCGCCGACGGCGGAACACGATCGGAGAGGCCGGTGCCCCGCTTGTCGAACAGAATCAGTCGGGAAAAAGAGGACAGGCGGCGCAGGAATCGGGCGAATGACGGCTCCGTCCAGAAGTATTCGAGATGCGAAACCCATCCCATGACGAAGACCAGGTCGAGGGGGCCGTCGCCCAGGACCTGGAAGGCAATGTTGGTATCGCCAGACTTTGTATAGTGCGTTTTGGGAACGTCCGGATGCATGATCTGGCCGCCGGCCGGGACTGGAAAATGGGTAGACGGCAGGCGGGTGGCTGCTTCGGTCCGGGCGATAAATCGATAGCCCCGGCGATGAGCGGTTTCAATGAAGCGAGACGCCTTCGGGGGATCCGAAAGCGCCTTTCGTATTTCCGCGATGGCGACTTTCAGCACATCGTCGCCCACGTGGACGCCGGGCCAATTCTCCTGGAGAAGCTCTTCCTTGGATAGCAACTGGCCGGGCCGCTCCACCATGTACTGAAGAACGCCAAAGGCTTTGGGCCGCAGGCCGAGCGGCGTCGAGCCGCGCTGAAGGCGTCCGGCGGTCAAATCGAGCTGGAAGGGCGGGAAAACGATGCGATCCTTACGTTTCACGGCTAACATGGCTTGTGATCACCTGACCCCTGGAACAATCGCCGGAACAATTCTCCTGGCATGCGCGCTTCTAAGATACTGAATCCAGGTTACTTTTGGCCTTTGATTGAGTTTCGATTTTCGTGTTACTATTGCCCGAAGCGGATGCCGGGCGTGATAAACCGACAGCGCTCATCTTAAACTGCCTGGCGGCCGGGAGTCCTTCGGACCATCTAAAAGAATTCTCAAAATTCTAGGAAAATTGCCATGACTCAGAAAACCAAGCCTTTATATGAGTTCGGGCCATTTGTCCTGGATACCAGTCAGCACGCTCTTTTTCGTGACGGGGAACCCGTTACTCTCACTCCTAAAACTTACGATGCGCTGGTCATTCTGGTGGAGAGCGGCGGGCGTATGCTTTCTAAAACCGAACTGATGAAGGCGCTGTGGCCTGACAGTTTCGTCGAGGAATCTAACCTGACGCAGCAGATCTCGATGATTCGCAAGGCGCTAGGTGAGACCGCCGGCGAAGCTCGCTACGTGGTTACGGTTCAGGGCCGTGGCTATCGCTTTGCGGCGCCGGTGGTTGCTCGTGTTACGCCCGAACCGGCGGCCACTGTGCCTGATGAGGCCGTTGCGATCGAGGCGGCGGTTCCGAAAACGAACGATCTCGAACCGAAGCTTCGGAGTTACAAAGGTGTTTACACGGTCGCGTTGGGCCTGGTCGTCATCGGGCTCGGCGTTCTCGGCTATTCCATTTTTCGGAAACCGGCCGCTACCGGACGGCATTTCGCAGGACCACGAAGCCTGGCGATTTTGCCGTTTCAGAGTCTGCGGGAAGATCCGAAGAGCGATTTTCTGGGGTTCTCACTGGCCGACGCGGTCATAACCAAGCTCGGATATGTCAGTTCGCTTACGGTTCGTCCGTCATCGGCGGTGGAGAAATACCGGAACAAAGCGATCGACATTCGGGGCATTGCGGCGGACCTGCACGTTGATACGCTACTGACGGGCAATTTTATTCGCGAAGGCGGCGATCTTCGAATCACATCGCAGTTGATCGATGTCAAGACCGAGAATCTCATCTGGAAGGGGACGTTCGACCTGAAGTATGACCGGCTTCTCACGGTTCAGGACAACGTCGCGCAGCAGATTGTCAAAGGATTGGAACTCAGCCTTTCTCCGCTCGAGGCGGAGAGCTTGAAGCCCGAAAAGGCCGTGGATCCGGTTGCGTATGAATACTACCTGCGGGGCGTCGATCTGTATTCGCGAAACGATTTTCCGACGGCGATCAAGATGCTCCAAAAGTCGGCTGAGATCGATCCGGGGTACGCGTTGACTTGGGCGAGCCTGGGACGATCGCACACGGCGAACGCATCCTTCGAACTGGCGGGGCGCGACGATTACTATGCGGCGCAGGCGGCTTATGAGAAGGCTTTATCGCTTCAGCCGTCACAGATGGAAGCGCAGATTTATATGGCGAACCGGTTCACGGATACGGGCCGGGTGGAGAATGCAGTGCCGCTGATTCAAAACGTGCTGCGGACTAATCCCAGTTATGCGGAGGCGCATTGGGAGCTCGGATACGCGTATCGTTTTGCGGGCATGCTAAGAGAATCGGTCGCGGAGTGCGAACGGGCGCGGGAACTGGATCCAGGCGTCAAACTCAGCACGTCGACACTTAACGGCTATCTGTACCTGGGGCAGTACGACAAATTTCTCCAAAGCTTGCCGCGGGACGAAACACCCTTGATCGTTTTTTATCGCGGGATGGCGGAGTATTACAAGAGCCACTTCGAGCTGGCCGCAAAACATTTCGACCGCGCCTTTGAGATGCATCCCTCGCTGCTGCACGCGAGAATCGGCAAAGCGTTGAGTGACGCGATCGGGCATCACGATGCCGATGGTCTGCGCATCCTGCGCGAAACGGAAAAACTGGTCTCGGATCGCGGCGTGGGCGATCCGGAAGCGATCTACAAGATCGCGCAGGCGTACGCGGTTTCGGGGGACCAGGGCTCGGCGCTGCGGGTATTGCGGCTGAGTATCGAGAGCGGATTCTTTTCTTATCCTTATATAGCGGCGGATCCTCTGTTCGACGGGCTTCGCAAGGGACGGGATTTCAGCCGGATTCTAGCCGCCGCCCGTCAGCGCCATGAAGCATTCAAGCGCATGTTCTCGCTGGGCGAACCGGTGTCCTAAGATAGAAAATCACTGGAGACTGAGTTCGACGGCGAAGTCCTGACCGGACGGCCTGATCTTGACCCAAATTACGACTCGGCGGCCGAGTTGATCGTCGGGGTTGGCGCTACCCTGCACCCAGGAACCGAATTTTTCCGGCACCGCTGCCAATCCCTGCGTCACGCGAAAACCATGAGACGTGAGCAAGTCTGCGTAGAAAGCCTGGATACCTTCCCGCGTAGGCTGCGAGAGGAAAGAACTCTTCAGGCGGCCCGGGAATTTTTCCACCGGGAGTCTCGCGCCATCCACGCGGACAAGCCAAGACGGCCAACTGAGCGGCGCCACCGCGGCTTTCGGCTGAGGATACACAGGCGTATCGAACTTCTTCATCGGGTCGCTTTGGGCGTGCTCGGCTCTTTCCTGCGCCTGTTGTTTGATGATCCGATCGTTGACGGCCAGCCGCGGGGAGCAGGTGACTTTGACCATCGTGTCCGGGTCGCGACGCCGGATGGAGATATCGAGGTCGCACTCCGGCGCGGCTGCGCGGATGAGAAATCCGTGGCCCATCGCATCGGGCTGAAAGGGCAGACCGGCGGATGCAAATAGAGTCCGGAAATGGCTGAGGATATCGTGGGGCGGCGCGGCAATGGTGTAACTGGACTCGACTGTGTTTATGATCTGGCGGTTTTGCGCGGCGGCGCCGGGGTACGGGGTCAGCCAGGCGGGCATCACGGACGGAACCGGCGTTACAAATTGCGCGGCGGCGCACGCGATCGAAAGAACAAAAATCAGGGCGCAGCGCATAGCTCAGTTACCCCTGGCTCAGTAACCCCGCTTGGCGATAAATTCGTGGGTGGTGAATCGCATGGTGACGGTGATCGGTCCATTGAGCACGGAGCGGTCAAAGCCGACACGGATGACGCTGTACGCGCCGGGTGCGCCGTCGGGATAGTTCGAGCCCTCGACATATCCGAGGGCGTTCTGCTGGATGCCGCTTAGCGTGTGTCCCGTGGACAAACTGCTCTGCGTCGGATACTCATGGGCCGTCAGCAGCTCGCGATAAAAGCGATAGATTTCGGTCATGGGCACGTTGGTCGTGTATCGTGCGGTTAGAACGGCGTTTTTCGACTGATCCACGCCGCGCTCCGTCCGAACGTCCGCGCCGCTGACGTGCACCAGCCATGACGGCCAGATCAGCGGTGGAGCGGGCGCGTCGTGATACTCGCGGTGGATTCCCATCTCGGCCACCTTTTGCTGATGCATCTGCATGAAATCGGCGCTGCTCCGGTGTTGCGGGGGTGTGGCCGATCTAATGGGAGTTGGGGCGACGCGGTTAGTTTGCGGCCGGCTGGCGATCACTTTGACATCGCCGGGCGAGAATGAGGCCGAGGGCTGAGACTTGGCGGAACAAGTCACTTTAGCAAAAGCGCCCTCATCGCGGCTGCGGATCTGGATGAGCAGGTCGCATTCGGGAGCCGACGCTCGAATCGATGTGCCGACGCCGTCGGAATTGGGCTGAAAGGACAACCCCGCCGCTTCAAACAGTTTTCGGTAATGCTCGATGAGACTCGCCGGTGGGCCGGGAATACTATAGCTGGATTCGACGAAGGCACCGCTTGAAACGACCGTCGCGGTGGCTCCGGAGTAGCTTACGAGCCAGGGCGGAAATGAAGGGGCGTCCTGGGAGAATGCCGGCGTTCGCGCGAAAAGGGCGACGGCGGTGAAAACTAAAACCCTTCCGGTGTGGTGTGAGTTTCGACTCATGAACCAGGGAGTCCAGAATATCGGAACGGCTAGAATTTTCGTTTAAGCCGAAGTGCGGTTCCTGGTCGGTGTTTCGCCTTATCCGAGCAAATGGTTCACTGGACTCCGATCACAAGGTTGGGGCGATTCCCCGTAAGGTGCTTCCCATGACGCGGGCGGAGGCGCGGCCACGCGCCTCGGAGTTTGTGATAATGTGCCCCCTATGGACACCCAGAATACGCTGTCTCGCCGAAGCTTCCTTGCGACGGTTGCTGCATCGGCAGGCGCCCTGCAGGCGCAAACCAGAAAAAGAGTACCGGTCGGTGTGTTGGTTTACGCCGTGATCGAAGATTGGACCAAAGATGTCAACGCAACCATCACCGCTCTTGGTCAGATGGGGTTCGAGGGACTTGAGATCACGAACTACGCGAACTGGACGCCGGCGAAAGCCAAGGAAGTCCGGACGCTGATGGATTCGCTGAAGCTGAAATGTTTCGCGACCCATACCGAGCCGGTGCTGTTCGTGCCGGGCGACAAGATGAAGGCGATGCTCGAACTGAATCACATCCTGGGGACGCAGACGATTAGCTGTGTACGCGGTCTGACAGCGGCGGCGATGCCGGCGTCAAATAATCCGGACAATGCGCCGCAGGGCGGACGAGGGAGCAAGCAAGGTGACGCGGGGAAACAGGCGGCTGCGAAGAAAGGCGACGAGCCGGCGATCGGTTACCACCCGAAGTCCAAGAACGAAGCCGAGGGCTGGAAGGAGCTGACCGACATACTACAGAACGCAGCGGTGATGCTGAAGAAAGAGGGTTTCGTACTCAGCTTCCATAATCATATTCAGGAGTTCCAGACGCGAAAGAATGGCGTGGGCCGGCCGATCGACATTCTGGCTAAGGCGCCGGACCTGACGTTTACCACCGACACGAATGTCGCGGTGCGCGCGGGCTCCGACGTAGCGGCGTTTATCCGGCAATATCCGGGCAAATGCAACAGCCTGCTGCTGACCGACGGGCCCACCGACAGCGATGGGCACATCCCTGCGTTGGGGAAGGGAACGCTTCCGTGGAAGGATATTTTCGATGCGGCCGAAGGTCCGGGCGGGATCAAGTTTTATCTGTTGACTCACGGGCCCAATATCGCCAGCGGCACGACGCGGATGGAGGCGATCAAGCGGGATCTGGCGCAGTACAAGGCCATTCACGTTTAGAGCGTCCTGCGGGGACCGCTCGCTATCGCGATGCGGTTCGGTGCCGGCGATGATGACGCTATCAAAATGTACATAGAGTAAAATCGTCCGAGATGGTGTGGCGGTTGTTATGGATTAGTGTCTTTGGGTTCTTGGGGCTGGTGAGGCCCGCGATTGGCGGCACCGGGTCGGTCTTTCGCGGCAAGGTGGTCATGGAGGATGGTTCCGTCCCCAGCCGGACGGTCGCGATAGAGCGCTTCTGCGGCGAAACGCCGCAACACATCGCCGCCACGAATGCACGCGGCGAGTATATCTGGCATGCGACCGTCGATGCCGACGGCTCCGGTCTCCGGTCGCCAGGTTCATTTTCCTTCGGCATCGTCGGCTCTTTCAGCGACACGATGAACAGTGTGGGCCGCAACGGCTCTTGTGCCGTGCGGGCGAGCCTGCCGGGTTATGAATCGAACGTCATCGATGTGGATGACTTGACGTCGTTCAGCAATCCCGTTCTGCCGACTCTGGTGTTGACGCGCCGCGGGTCGCAGCCTAATTTCGAGATGCTGGCGGAGACGAGTGTGCCGCGAGCTTCGGCAGGCGCCTGGGGTCGCGCCGTAAAACTCGTCCATGCCAAGGACTGGCCTGGGGCCGAGCACCAACTGCGCGCTGTCCTCCAGGCTTCTCCCCGATTCGCCCAGGGGTGGAATGCGCTGGGCGGCGTTCTGCTGTACGAGCAGAAACAAACCGAGGCGCGCGAGGCGTACCAGCATGCGATTGCTTCAAATCCCAGGCTGCTGCCCACGTATCTGGCGGTGGCACGGTTAAGTGTGGCCGCACAGGATTGGGAGACCACCGCGAAAACTGCCGCTGCGCTAATGAAAGCCGACCCAAAGCATCAGTATCCGGAGGCGTATCTTTATGAGGCGATCGCGCGCTATCAGACCAAGGATATTGACGGAGCGGAAGCGAGCGCCGGCGAAGCGCTGCGTCTCGACCGGAAGCACGACGTCCCTCGCGCCGAGTATGTCTACGGTCTGATCCTCGAAGCCAAACACAATTACAGTTCCGCCGGCGAGCACATGTCGCGCTATCTTGACCTGGACCCGAAAGCCACGGATGCCAAGACTGTCCGCACCAGAATCGACAACCTGGGTAAGCCCGGCGCCACGGATGTCGGCGCGGAACTGGAAGGGATCGCGTCTAATCTTCCGCTGGGCCGGACGGGTGTGGCCTGGGTTCCGGGCGGAATCAAGGCGCTGGCTAACGCGGCGCACTTACAAATCACGCCGGCGTCGCAGAATTTCTTCGCGGACTACTGCCGGGCTATCGCGAATGAATTGTCCTTCGGAACGGGGCAGGGCATTCCGCACTATCTCGAAACACTTCGCACCTACATGACTTCCGTTGCGGCGCTCAGCCTGATCGGCGAACATCGGGACAATCGCACGTTCGTGACGCTTTCTTTGAGGGACCAGGCGGGACGCGATTTAGCCGCACGTGTCCTTCCGCTGCTCGGGTGGAAGCTGGTGCAAACGGCTGGTTCGACGCACGTCGAGCCGGGGGACCAGCCTGACGATGGTAATAAGCAGCAGATCCTCGCGTTTCTAGGCATTGACGCGATCGACATGCAGCAGGCTCTGGAAAGCACGCAGACGTTCCGGTTCGACCTGCCCTCCGACGACGCCCGTCTGATCGGAGGCGATTCCTGGAGTGAACTGCTCAGGGACAGGAGTCTTCCCGGCGGAATCGCAGCGGCGTTTGCCACCGATGTCCGGCTGGCGCAGGCATACGCCGGCCTGGCGGCGATGGCTCCCGATGCCGCGGCGGCGCTGGTCACCGGAGTGGGTCTGCGGACGCTGGTCACGCGCCACGCCGATGCGCTGGCGCGTTATGGCGAGGCCTTTTCGGTCTCGAACAATCACGCGGTGATTCCGGGCGGCGCGGAAGCCGAGGACGTCTGGAAGCAGCTCGCCGGCGCCAGTCCGCGCGATGCATCCGCTTTCTTCCGGGCTCTGCTCGAAAAGGATCAGGGCCGCCTGGCAGCGTTCTATCACGTGCTGTGGAGTACGGACGTCGCGCGTCAACGATTCTTCACGCGAAGCGATAAGGCTGCCGCGGCATTTTACGGCTGGTATCGTGATTCCGAGGAATTTCGCGGCGGAATCGCGAGGCACGCCGCCGGCTGGCGGACGTCTCTCTTCCGGTCCTTACCTATGGAAGGCGAAGCCGTTCGCTTTCCGGGCGGGCCGAAAGTCTGGACGCCGGATAACTTAGATTCCTGGGAGGCGTTGGTTCCGCTGACCCGGATCGAGGAACGGCGTAAGGCTCCGCTCGATCCCGACTCCGCCAGCCTTCTCGAGACGCATTACAGGGAATGGCAGCCGTTATTCCCCTATTTCGAAAAACTCTCCGGCCTGGGACCGGATCACTTCCGGGCGCTCGCTGCATTCACAGCCGCGGTAGCTAAGCTTTCACCGAGCGCTGAAAATATCGCACTCGGGGAGTGGTACTCATTGCTCGAATTGATCGCGCGCGGGCAGGCGGCGGGGTCGCTCGATTCGACGCGATCCGCTGCGGCGTTCCGCATGATCTGTGACACGCTTGGCTCGAACGACCCTTCGGCTGGGGCGCTGAAAGTTCTTCGCGAGATCACTGGTCCCGGCGCGGAGCTGGACAACGCGGTTCCGGAGAGGCTTTTGCGGTTGAACGCCTTCGACCGCAGAGCCTTCGATCGCGTCGTGGAACTGCAAAAGATTCCGCGTCTGGCAAGGCTGCCAAGATCCCCCGAGGAGACTCTGGCGGCCCTGAGCGGAATTGTCTACGCGGCTGCGTTCGATCCGAACGGTCTTTTGGTGAACGAAGATCCGCAGCTTCTCCGGAAGCATCAATTCGCCGGATCGCTGATCTTTTCGGCTTCCTCTCTGGTGCGCTCGAATACTTCTCCGGGGTCGTATTTGCGAGGTGGATTCGCGAACTTAGATCGGGTCACGAGTTCGCTGGCGGTCAGCGGACGGGCGGCGGCCGGAGACGTCGAAACGCGTCCCACGCTGGCGGAATCAGCTCCTCCAGGACAGGACGTTCTTGATATCGATCCGACAGCGGTGGTTTTTCATGCCGGCGCGCAGTTGGTGGAGGTTTATGCCGCGGTCACTGATCCGGCCGGCCATTTTGTGGACGATTTAGGACGGGATGCGTTCACGGTCCTGGATGAGGGCGCTCCCCAAAAGCTGACCGCGTTTGAGCCTCGCGCGTCTGAGGTAGCCGTGGCGCTGGTTCTCGATACTACGGGTAGCATGCAGGGCGCTCTGCCGGCCTTGAAAAATGCAGCGCTGCGCTTGATTGGGGAGTTGCGGCCTTCCGATCAGGTCGCGGTCTACAGCTTTGACAGCTCGGTAAGGGAGTTGCAGCCTTTTACGGCCGATAAGGACGCGGCGAAACGCGCCGTTATGGGTACGCAGGCTTTCGGCGAGACCGCGCTGTTTGACGCGCTGACGCGGGTGGGGCGCGATCTCTCGGGCCGCGCCGGGAAGAAAGTCATCGTTGTATTCACTGATGGAAACGACAATTCCAGCACGTTGACGTCGGACATCGCGATTCTGCGGGCTAAGACGGCGGGGATTCCTGTCTATACGATTGCTCAGGGAGAGGCGCTTCTCTACCCGGATTTCATAAAGCAGCTCGCCTTGATATCCAGGGCCACTGGGGGCGTTTCTTTCATTATTCACCAGCCCGGCGAAATTCGCGGCGTCTTCGAGAAGCTATCGGAGGATCTGGCGCACGGCTACCTTCTGGTCTTTCAGCCCGCTTCGGGGGCTGAGCCTTCCTGGCATAGCTTACAAATCGAAGTCCACGGATCCAGGCGCTACCGAGTGCGTGCCCGCGAAGGCTACTATCCGAAGTAATCGATGCGCTGCGCGGAAGCAGGCATCTCCACTGCGTGACGAGACCACGCCGTCGAAGAATTCCAGTACAATAGGCGCTAAATGTGGCAGGCACAGCAATGTGGAACGAAGTTGAGACAGTCCGCTGTTGCGATTCTCGGCGCTTGGTTCCTGGCTGGAACGCTGTCAGCGCAGAATGAAAAAAGCGTCGACTTCCGCCGCGACGTTCTTCCGTTGATTCGGCAGAATTGCGTCGTGTGTCACGGGCCAGGCAAGCAGATGAACAACTTCCGCCTGGATCGCCGGAGTATGGCGATGCGCGGCGGGACGAGAAGCGTGATTGTCCCGGGGAGTTCCGCATCGAGCCGGTTGTATCTGCGGCTGATTGGAACAGAGTTTGGCGAGCAGATGCCGCCGACCGGACCGCTGAGCGCGGAAGCGGCCGGCGTATTCAAAGCCTGGATTGATCAGGGCGCCGAATGGCCGGACGATCTGGCGGGCGAAGTGGATTTGCCGCCGGCGGATGCGAAGGCCGTAAAGATGGCCGAGGCGATGCGCTCGGGCGATCTTGCGACATTCCAGAAATTCGTCGCGGAAGATCCCAAGTCTCTTAATCTTCGTGGGCCGGATGGCTCGACGCCTTTCATGTTCGCTGTGCTGTACGGGGATGCCGCTACGGTGAGCAAGCTGATCGAAAAAGGCGGACAGGTGAACCAGCGCAATGACGCGCAGGCGACGGCTTTGATGTGGGCAGCGACCAATTTCGAAAAGGCGCGATTGCTTCTGGAACATGGCGCCGATGTGAATACTCGGTCCAACGACGGGCGGACGGCATTGTCGATTGCCGCGACCAAGGCCGGGACAGCGCCCATCGTCAAACTTTTGCTGGAACATGGCGCCAAGGCCAATCCCGCGGGTACGACGGATTCCGTGCCGCTCCGCCAGGCCGCCGCCGCTGCGGATTACGAAGTGATGAAGCTGTTGATCGACCACGGCGCCAACATCCGGGCAGCGGGAGCCGAGGCGCTGGAAGGGCCGCTTGAAGCGGACTGTCAGAAGTGCATCGAACTGGTGGAGAAAAATGTCAATGCCAAGGAGTATTCCACGGCGTTGCTGGCGCTGTCTATCCACAGCGAAAGAGTGAAAGCGATTCGATTCCTACTGGATCACGGGGCCAACGTGAATGTGGAGGACGTGGACGGGCGCACGCCGATTTTGTTCGCCGCGAACTCCGATTACCAGACGCTCGAAACCGTGAAGCTGCTCATCGATCACGGAGCCGACGTAAACGCGAAGAATCATTTCGGCCAGTCGCCCCTGTATCTGGCGAAGCTGCACGGCAACACGCCGATCGTGAGCCTCCTGCTCAAATCCGGCGCCAAGGCGGACAAGGATCCTGCGCCGGTTTTGAAAGTACGAAAAGACAATACGATTCAGGAGGCCGTCCAGCGGGCGCTTCCACTGATCCAGCGCGCGGATTTGAACTTCATGAAAAGCTCTGGATGCACATCCTGCCACAACGAAGGCTTGACCGATATGGCGCTGTCCGTCGCCCGTCAGGCGGGTTATCGAGTGGACGAACAGATGGCGGAGCAAGAGCTAAAGGCAGTGACGAATTTTTGGGAGGGCTGGCGGGACCGCCTTTTGCAGGGCGTCGCGCCGGGTGGTCCGGCGTACACGCTGGTGGGAATGCATGCCGAAAAGTACACGCCAGACGGCACCACCGATGCGATTGCTCGATACATCCAGATGAAGCAGTTCCCGGATGGACATTGGGCATATGGGTGCGGCGGATCCAGAGCGCCGCTTTGCGGAGCCGAGATATCGAATACTGCGCTTTCGATGCGGTCCCTCCAGTTTTACGCCCCGAATGCCGACAAGGCCGAGTATCAGAAATCGATTCAGCTCGCAGGCGACTGGCTTGCCAAGGCTGAGGCGAGGACGAACGAAGATCTGACATTCCGGGTTCTGGGCCTGGCCTGGGCTCGTCAGGAGGCTGGTGAAAGTAGAGGCGCGCTTCAGAAAGCCGTAAAAGATCTGATCGCCAGCCAGCGGTCCGACGGTGGATGGTCCGATATTCCATCGATGAGCAGCACCGCTTTCGCTACCGGGGAAGCCATGGTCGCGCTGCACGAATCAGGGCTTGCGGTTAGCGATCCGGCTTACCAACGCGGCGTCCGGTTCCTGCTATCGACGCAGCTTGAGGACGGGTCGTGGTATATCAAGAGCCATTCTCAGGCGGTTCAGCCATACTTCGATGTGGGTTTCCCGCACGACCGCGATCAGTGGATCTCGGCGGCGGGCACGAGTTGGGCCACCATGGCTCTGGCGCTGGCGTCGCCGATTCCGCACGCGCCAAAAGGCGATCGCACCAGCGGCGGTCTTCAATAGAGAACAATTTCTCCAAGCCTTCCGCTTGCGGGGTGAGTCTTGACAAAATATCAGATTAGATATAATCTAAATACTTCGTGGACGCTGAAGCTATCAAACGATCCCTGGAGATCAGCGGATTGCGGTGCACACCGCAGCGCTACGCCGTGATGGCGTTCCTGATGGAACACAACCGGCATCCGACGGCTGTGGAAATTTTTGAAGCCGTGAATCGCGTGGATCCCCGGTCTTCCAGGGCCACTACTTATAACAATCTGCGGGACCTGGTGCAGGCGGGTCTGGTGCGCGAGGTGGCCGTGGAGGGCCGCGCCGCCCGTTTCGATGCGAAGGGCCTGCGGCATCACCACTTTATATGCGACCGCTGCGGCGATGTCGAGGACATTGAATGGTACGACGTGCCCAAGCCCGCTTCACGCTCCCTGGGTAAGCGGATTCTTCGCGAATGCGAACTCATTTTCCGCGGGCTCTGCACCAAGTGCGCTCCGCGGCGCGGTTCCCGTTGAATGAAATATGCGACAGCCGGGATTAGCTTGCAGTTCGTAACAGGTTTTAAACCAATTTGTAGGAAGAGGAACACATGGAAAATCAAATCACAGCGACCGGGGCGGATTCCCCCGAGAAACAAGAGCAAAACATATTACCTGAAGCCAAGTGCCCGGTAGCGGGCGGTCCTCGCCGGCACACAGTGGCGGGCGGTCCGACGAACGCGGGCTGGTGGCCGCATCAACTGAACCTGAAGATTCTGCACCAGCACTCCTCTTTGTCCGATCCGATGGACAAGGACTTTAATTATGCCGAGGAATTCAAGACCCTCGACCTGCATGCCGTGGTCAAGGACCTGCATGCCCTGATGACCGACTCGCAGCCCTGGTGGCCTGCTGATTATGGTCACTATGGACCGTTCTTCATTAGAATGGCGTGGCATAGCGCGGGTACGTACCGCATCGGCGACGGCCGCGGCGGAGCAGGATCGGGCACACAGCGTTTTGCGCCGCTGAATAGCTGGCCGGACAACGCGAGCCTCGATAAGGCGCGGCGGCTGCTCTGGCCGATCAAGCAGAAGTATGGCCGGAAACTCTCGTGGGCCGATCTGATGATTCTCGCCGGCAACGTGGCGTTGGAGTCGATGGGATTTAAGACCTTCGGCTTCGGCGGCGGGCGCGAGGATGTGTGGGAGCCGGAAGAGGACATTTTCTGGGGGCCGGAGGGCAAGTGGCTGGGGGACGAGCGCTACAAAGGCGACCGCCAACTGGAGAATCCCCTTGCTGCCGTTCAGATGGGCCTGATTTACGTGAATCCGGAAGGTCCCAACGGAAAGCCGGATCCGGTGGCGGCGGCGCGGGATATCCGGGAGACGTTCGCCCGCATGGCGATGAATGACGAGGAGACCGTTGCGCTGATTGCCGGCGGGCACACTTTCGGGAAAACGCACGGCGCTGCCGATCCGGGCAAGTACGTCGGCGCCGAACCGGAGGGCGCCGGCGTCGAGGAGCAGGGCCTCGGCTGGAAGAACAGCTATGGCAATGGCAACGGCGCCCATACAATCACCAGCGGGTTGGAAGGCGCTTGGACCACGACCCCGGTGAAGTGGAGTAATAACTACTTCGAAAACCTGTTCGGCTTTGATTGGGAGCTGACGAAGAGCCCGGCCGGCGCGAACCAGTGGACTCCCAAGAACGGGGCCGGCGCGGGCACTGTTCCGGACGCTCACGATCCATCGAAGCGGCATGCTCCGTTCATGCTGACGACGGACCTCGCACTGAAAGTGGATCCGATCTATGCGCCGATCGCCAAGCGCTTCCACGATCATCCGCAGGAATTCGCGGACGCGTTTGCGAAGGCGTGGTACAAGCTGACGCATCGAGACATGGGGCCGCTCTCGCGGTACCTTGGCCCGCTGGTCCCGAAAGAAACGCTGCTCTGGCAGGATGTTATTCCTGCCGTGGATCACGCGTTGATCGGGGAGCAGGATATCGCGGCGCTGAAGGCCAAGATCCTGGCATCCGGACTTTCTATTTCCCAATTGGTCACGACGGCCTGGGCGTCGGCGGCGACCTTCCGCGGCAGCGATAAACGGGGCGGCGCCAACGGGGCGCGCATCCGCCTGGCGCCACAAAAGGACTGGGAAGTAAATCAACCGGCCGAATTGGCGAAGGTTCTCCAAAAGCTGGAAGCGATCCAGAAGGATTTCAACGGCGCACAGTCGAATGGAAAAGGAAAAAAGGTCTCGCTTGCCGACTTGATCGTTCTGGGCGGCTGCGCGGCCGTCGAGGCGGCGGCGAAGAAGGCTGGACACGAAGTAAAGGTACCCTTCACGCCGGGTCGCACCGATGCTTCGCAGGAGCAGACCGATGCACACGCGTTCGCGCCACTGGAACCGGTCGCGGACGGGTTCCGGAACTATATGAGCAGCGGACAGACCGAGTCAGCCGCGGAGTTACTGGTGGATCGGGCTCAGTTGCTGACGCTGACCGCGCCGGAGATGACGGTTCTCATCGGCGGCATGCGCGCGCTGAATGCCAACGCCGGGCAGTCCAAACACGGCGTTTTCACCAAGCGGCCCGAAACATTGACCAACGATTACTTCGTGAATCTGCTCGACATGAACACGAAGTGGCAGAAGTCGGCCACATCGGAAGGCGTGCTCGAAGGGCGGGATCGCGCTACGGGCGAGCTGAAGTGGACGGGCACCCTGGTGGATCTGGTCTTCGGTTCGAATTCGCAACTTCGGGCGCTCGCCGAAGTCTATGCGTGTGACGACTCGAAGGAGACGTTTGTGAAGGACTTCGTGGCTGCGTGGAACAAGGTGATGAACCTTGACCGCTACGACATTGCCTGAGCCCGGCTGAACGGGGGCGCTTTGCTGGCTCGCACGGGGCCGGAGGGCGCCCTTGAGACCCGCTTACTGTTGTGCGCGGCTCGGTGTTGAGCAATCGATCCCACGGGGCCGACACTGAGCCGCGAGCGATAGCGAGTCGGGTCTGTTTCGATCTTCCATGCTGGCTGTTCGTTAAGATAGGCAGATGCGCCGGTTAATCTTGATCTTTCCCGTGGTTTGCCTAATGTCGTGTTCCGGGACGCGGGAGACGAACGTAGCTGAAAGGACCAATATGGGGACAGAAGATCCTAAAGCATACCTGGACAAGGCCGCGGCCGAGCCAGGTGCGATCAGAACCACAAGCGGGCTGATTTATCGGGAAATGAAGGCCGGCGATGGTCCTTCACCCAAGGCGACGGATACCGTGAAAGTCCATTATCGCGGCACGCTGGTGGATGGGACGGTGTTTGACAGTTCGTATGAGCGAAATGAGCCGGTGGAGTTTCCTCTCAATCAGGTAATCCGATGCTGGACCGAAGGGGTTCAGAAAATGAAGGTCGGGGGAAAGTCGCGATTGGTGTGCCCGGCCAGCATTGGGTATGGCGAGCGCGGAAGTCCTCCGGTGATTCCGGGCGGGGCCACGCTGGTATTTGAGATTGAGTTGCTCGGGATCCGAGGCGGGTGACCTGACGGCGTTGTCGCGAAACGTCAAGACCCGCGCGCTGTCGCTCGCGGTTCGGTGCTCGCACAGAGGCGTTTGCGGGACTGCCAGTACCTGGAACGGATAGTACGAAATCCAAAGCCAGGGTGCCTGGATCTTGAAACGTTCGAAGTGTTCCACTTCTCTCCTACTGCAGGCATGAGCAAACTATTTGAAACGCTTTTGCAGCACGAAACGGCTTCCGGCGACCTCCCCAACCTTTTAAACATTGAAGATTGGGAACTGTTCGGGAACCTCGTGACTTCTCGTGTAGTCGTGACTCACAGGGCTCCGGTCCGCTTATCCGCGCCCGGAATGACCGGGGATGAACTGGCCCTTTGGTTTTCGCAGGAATTGATGGAGGACCTTGCAACGGTTCTACTGGGCGGGTACGAGCGATCGCTGTGGGGCGGAATCGAGGTGGGCGGCGTTTTCTTCGGTACGGCCGAGACCG
Source organism: Bryobacteraceae bacterium (assembly GCA_035308605.1). Classification (GTDB taxonomy): domain Bacteria; phylum Acidobacteriota; class Terriglobia; order Bryobacterales; family Bryobacteraceae; genus Palsa-187. Next base: position 3,014 of record DATGGL010000059.1, on the reverse strand, counting down.
ATGGCGTTCATATCAAGTGCTACCGGCCCATCATCAGCGACCATCAACACGGACCGGCATTCCGGTTGTCCAAGAGAGACCTCGACCATCTGACGCAGCTTCTTACAGACGCTGCGCAGGACGAATCCCTGGACGGGCTTGTTCCCGTGGGTTGGTTTCACACAGCTTGTAATCGGGCGGCAGCGCCGGACGAGCACGACACGGCGGTGCATGACCGCTTCTTTACCCAACCATGGCAAATGGCGATGATTCTGAAGGGATCGCAGAAGGGTCCGGTTACGATAGGTTTGTCGTTTCGCGAAGATAAACGTCCGACTCCCCTGGAGCCGGGACGCCTTCTGACGTTGGCTGACTTCCGATCAAAATCCGGAATGGAACAATCGGAAGCGCCGGTTCGCGTGCGGCTGGGATCCGGTGGTGTGGTTCATCGCCAGCCTCTCCGCATCCAAACACAGCAGGCCTGCTGAAGCAGTCTTTTCCCTATTACAAGCCTGCTGAGGCAGTCTTTTCCCTATTACAAGCCTGCCGAAGCAGTCTTTGCCCTATTTCAGGGAATATGCGTACAACGCATTGCTTCCGGCAATCACCAGATACTCCTTGCCATTCAGCTCGTACGCGATGGGAGCGTTTTGCACTCTCCCAATGGCTTTGTGCCACAGCGTTGCGCCGTCGCTGGTGCGAAATGCGATCACGTTGCCGGAAACGTCCCCGCTGAAGGTGAGGCCTGAATCGGTTGTGATCACGCCGGCCGACCCAGCCCCGTCACCGATGGGATGGTCCCAGACGATTTTTCCCGTCTTGTAATCGATGGCGCGAAGAAACGCCCTGCCTGCGACGCCATAATCGGCGCCCGCCCATCCGTACGCACCGTGCTCGGACTTGAAGAAATAGATGCCATAGCCGTCCTGCGCGCTCACGATCAGCAAGCCGGTTTTTGGATCGAAACTGGGAGGGCGGAAGTTGGTGGCGCCGCTTTCATTGGGAGCTACCAGGACTCCGTCTTTTACCGGGAATTTCGCCGGATCCGGAATGGGATGCCCCTCCGGATCGATTCCCTTGGCCCAGTTGACGAATGAAAAAGGCGTCGTCAGCAGGCTCTTCCCATTGGTTCGATCCAGGACGAAAAAATAGCCGTTGCGGGATGCCTGCAGCAGCAGTTTGCGGGGCTGGCCCTGGAAATCCGCGTCCACCAGCACCGGAACTTCGTTCGCGTCCCAATCGTGCGTGTCATGCGGCGAGACCTGAAAGCCCCACACCAATTTGCCGGTGTCCGGATTGAGCGCGACGATGCTGCACGTCCACGGATTGTTTCCCGGACGCGCATCGCCATTCAGCACCGGTGTTGGATTTCCGGTGCCAACGAAGACCAGATTCAGATCGGGGTCGTAGGTGCCGGTGGTCCACATCTGGCCGCCGGTGGCCCCGCCGCTTTTCGGCTCGTCAGCGCCAGGAGGAGGTGTGCTGTAAAAGGTCCATTGAATCTTCCCGGTGTCGGGATCGATGGATTTTAGCTGACCGGGCAGGTTATCGAAATCTCCAGAGACACCGACCAGCACATGGTTGCCGACGATGAGCGGCGCATTCGACGACCAGTAGCCCTTGGCGGAATCGGCAATCACGACGTCCCATTTAACGGTCCCGTCTTTGGCTTTCAAGGCGACCAGGTGACAGTCGGGAGTGGTCAGATACACCGTGTCCTTATAAACCGCGGCGCCGCGATGGCCGATGTGGAAGGCATTGTTCGACGGATTCTGATAGTGCCAGCGCTGCTTTCCTGTGCGGGCGTCTATCGCCCAGATGTTGTCGGGCGAGGTGAGATAGAGAACGCCATTCACCAGGATCGGAGAGGACTTGATCGCCGGATTTTGCCCGGTCTTGAATTGCCAAACCTGACGGAGCTTGTCGACATTATCGGGCGTGATGGCGGTGAGGCTGACATGACGGCGACCCGAATAATCGCCGTGATAAGTGAGCCAACTGTCTTTGGAGGGATGCGCAATGTCGCCCGGGGTGACGTTCTGGGCGGGGATCAACGTGGCGAGGCCGATGGCCAGTGCTCCCACGCTCGATATTCGAAGGCTCGATTCCCGCGTGGGCATTTATTTGTTCAACGTATTCAGATAGGCATAGACGTTATGCATATCCGCGTCCGTGTACTTTCCCAATTGAGTATAGTGAGCCGACAAAGGGTTGTCGATCTTGAACGTTACGTCGGATTTTTTGTAGGTGTGCTGAGCGCCGGAAGGTTCGAGGATCACAATCGAGAACTCGTCCTCGCTCGCGAGCGGGGCAACACGGGTCCGTCCGGATCGGAGCGTCAAGGTCACTTTCGGCCGCGCGGGCGGGGGCTTACGACCACCCGCGTAAAGCATCCTTTGAAGCAACTCCAAGCCCTGATATTTCGAGGCAATGGAAGCAAGATCGCCGGTGGCGGAGTGGCATCCGGTGCAGCCGCCTGGTCCATTGAAATAGCGGGCGCCGGCTTCGGCGTCGCCAGTTGCCAGATCGGCGGGGTCCACGCTACGCCGTCCTCCTCCAAGTTCCTCGAACTTTTTCTTCTGGTTGTGAATGTACGCCGCGATCGCAGCCAGATCCGCATTGCTCAGGTTGAAGGCCGGCATCCCTTTGCTGGGGCGTCCCGCGCGGACCATGGGACTGATTTTGTCGCCGCCTATGTCGTCGGCTACGAGCGCGGAGCGGGTGAGGTCCGGGCCAGTCTCGCCTCCAGCGGCGTCGCGTCCGTGACAGAATCCGCACTCGGACGTGAACCGCTGCTCCCCGGCCTGAATCTGCTCGATGGGATAGTTCTGGGGAGTGACTGTTTTCGGCGCGAGCTGCGAGGCTGGGCTCTTCGTGGTGTCCTTTGGGGCCGGCGCAGGAGTTTGGGCTATCGTGACCTCCAGGGCAAAGGCCACGGCCGACGAAATCCAGAAGGCTTGTTTCATGGTGGCAGGCTTTGAATCGCTTGATTATACACGCTGCCGAATCAGCACATCTTAACGTGTTGCCAGGAT
>DATGGL010000058.1:0-12482 GCA_035308605.1 Bryobacteraceae bacterium | reverse complement strand
CCGCCGTCTATGCTCTGGCCGTTGCCGCGATTTTTCTTCGCAGCCGTTCGGTCTGGGAGGATGTCTACGCCTTCGGCCGCGTGCTGACGCCGTTCCTTGTGCTCACCGGGCTCGAATATTTCGCTGCATCGCCATGGCTCGCCTTCGCGCCGATGTTCCTGGTGGATACCCGGATCAGCCTGAATCTGGTTGCCCAGATCGCCGGTATATTTCGCGGAGCGATCGGCTAGCGTTCATTTTGCCGCGGGACGGCGGCCCGCCCTGATGACGCGGGCGCGAAACTTTGTGTCGCGCTGCATGAGCCGCAGGTATCGTGTCTCCTCGGGCGCATGTTTCGCGCGAACCAAATCGGCAGCCATTCGCGGCATCACTCGAAGCCGGCGTAACTCGAACCCATCCCACTCGCGTCCACCACCGTAGATGAGCGGCGCCGCCGCCAATCTTCGCAGCGTCGCCGGTGGCGTCCGATAAGCCGGATCCACGCGAATCCTCGCTTCCTCGCGCTCAATCAGCGTTGCGATTTTCTCTGAAGTCGTCCTAAACCCAAGCTTTCGATAAAACCAGAAGGCCCCCGAATCGATCGCTTCGTCATTCTCGTGTCCAAGCTGGTATGGATCCACCGAAAAACAGGTCACGCCGAGGCGTTCGCGAAATAGCTTCAGCAGCCGTGCATACAGCCACGCGGTCTCGCCCTCGCGGAACGTGTAATAGAGATTGAAACCAACTTCCATCCGCTCAAATAGCGAAAGCCCCTCGACGTAACCGATGGGAACGCCGTTCTTGAAGAACATCCCAGCGTGATACGCGCGTAGCGGCAGCCGCCATTCTCTGGGAACGCCGAAGAAGAAAACATCGACGCCGCGGCCAAGATCGGCGTGATAAACATGCGCGGCATCGGGATGCGTAAAGCCCCATAACTCCCGATACCTCACCGCGGAGGTATCCGCGATCAGATCCAACATTCTATCCGGCCGTTTCAGCTTCTTCACATCAATTCGCGGCGTGGTGAATTCAGACTCCAAGGAAACATCGGCCCGCTTCAAAAATGGACCCGCATGATAGAAGATCTCACGCCGCGGAATTCTGCTCCGCGAACGTGAGGCCGCTGCATCGCCCAACTCCCAGCGGAGCGGGACTTCCAGAAGATCGTAAGTCTGCGGGTCGACGTTGTCGAGCAGCCATCGCAGATTCCCGTGCGCGGCTTCAAACCATTCTTGCCAGTTTACGTGCGGTTCTACCGTCGCGTCCTCGCCGGCCATCGGAATCAGCTTTGCGAGCACCGGTCCCAGCCGGTCGGGACGCTGGTAATTCTCCCAGTCGATCCGCACGGCTCGCCCGTACCTTGCCGCGAGGCCCCTGGCGATTTCGTAGCTGAAATTGGTTGACAGCCCCGTCCCAGCGATGCCGGACACTTCCGGATCTTCAAACGCCTCACGATCCATGCGCTTCAAGCGATCCGCAAAGGAATACAGGATTTCGTCAGCGATCCGCAACACCCGGGCACTCTGCGGGTAAGCCCTGAGGAACAGAACAACCTCGTGCAGCCGGATCCAGTCGCTCACTTCCCGGAAGCGCGACGTGCGAATCTTATCCAGCAGTTCCCCCGCACGGGCGGCCGCAGCCCGGCCGAACTGTCCTTTCATGGCAGCCAACTCATCCAGGACGCGCATCGGATAGAGTGTAGCGTTTTAGGGTTGATTAAAAGCGCTTGCCCGTCTGAACCCACCAACCGCGCATCATCCTGGCACCGAGCCGCGAACGCCAGTGAGCGGGTCCACACGCCTTGCGAATGCTCCGGTTATCCAACAGCTTCCGCGAGCATCGGTCAATGAGAGGATTCTGGAAACACGTCAGGACCCGCTTGCTGCCGCGCGCGGCTCAGTGCGCTCCGCGGCTGCCATTGAGCGGGACCGGGCTAACTGGCGATGCTAGATTAAAGAGAACGTCGATGCCCAAGTCCAGCGAGACCGATCGCAAGCTCGAACACGCGGGCAAAGTTCTGCATGACGATATCGGCCCCCTCCTCTCGGGCGCCGGCCTGCGCCTCCAACTTCTGCGCATGGACTTTCCCGAAACGGCCGAGAGCGTGCGCGAAGTGACCGAAACGCTCGACCAGGCCATTGACCGCGTTCGGGCGCTCAGCCAGGAACTAAAACCGTCGCCTTTCGCGGGCCGAAAAACCTCCAGCCGTTCCCGAGCCTGACCGCAAGGTACAATTGATCGGTTATGGCGTTCGACGTCCTACTGGTCGACGATCACAAGATTATGCGCGACGGGATCAAGGCAATCCTGAGCCGCGGCGAGGAATTTCGCGTTGTTGGCGAGGCCGAAAACGGGACGGACGCGGTTCAATCCGTCAAACGTCTGCGCCCCGATCTCGTCCTGATGGACATCGGCCTGCCTGGCCTGAATGGAGTGGAGACCACCGTCGAAATCCTGCGCCACCATCCGGACTGCAAAATCGTAATTCTTTCGATGTACGACGATGAGAACTCCGTGGTCGGCGCCATCCGCTCCGGCGCGCGCGCGTTTATTTTGAAAAAGGCGTCCGACACGGACCTGCTCGAAGCCCTTCGCGTGGTCGCCCGCGGCGGTGCTTACCTGAGCCCGCAAGTCTCCGATCGCCTGCTCACGCGGATTCAAAAGGGCGATCTCGAGTCGCATCCGGCGCCCTCTTCGTTGTCCGTGCTTTCTCCTCGCGAGCTTCAAGTGTTACGAATGGTGGCCGAAGGCAAGACCAGCAAGGAGATCGCCGTGATGCTCGATCTGCGTGAGCAGACCATCCGCAGTTACCGGAAGACCATGATGAAGAAGCTGGGCGTGAACAACGTCGCCGGACTCACGCAGCTTGCGTTGTCCACCGGGTTGACCCACTTGCCCCGCGGCCAAGCCGCAACGAATGACTCCGACTGAACCTACGCTTCAAAGAGAAGCCCCTTGGGGGCCGATCCCGGTAGCCGACGCGCACGTCCACTTCTTTTCGCACCGCTTCTTGTCGATGCTGAAACCGGGCGCGACGGCCGAAGCGGTCGCCTCGCAACTCGGCTGGAATATTCCTCCCGCCGAGCCGGAAAAACTGGCGGCTGTCTGGCTACAGGAGCTGGACCGGCAAGGCGTCGCGCACGCAGCTTTGATCGCGAGCCTGCCGGGAGAAGAACCCTCCGTAATAGCCGCCGTCCGCGCGCATCCCGATCGTTTTTTTGGATTCGCCATGGTGGACCCGGTACGCGCCTGGCGCCCCACGGAACTGGCGGCGATCAACGTGATCTGCCTGTTCCCAGCCATGCACCGCTACGCGATCCACAGCGATGAGGCGCGGCAGGTGTTCGAATGGGCCAGTCAAAACCACAAGGCCGTCTTCGTTCACTGCGGGGTCTTGAGCGTCGGCATACGGAAGAAGCTGGGGCTCCCCTCCCCGTTCGACATGCGCTTTTCGAATCCCATCGACCTCCACGCCATCGCTTCAAATTTCCCATCCGTCCCGATCATCGTTCCGCATTTCGGAGCCGGCTATTTTCGCGAAGCCCTGATGCTGGCCGATCTTTGCCCGAACGTGTATCTGGATACGTCCAGCTCGAATTCCTGGATGCGATATCAGGAAGCGCATCTGGATCTTCGCCAGGTCTTCCGCCGCGCGCTCGACGTGGTTGGGCCTAAACGATTGTTATTCGGGAGCGATTCGTCTTTTTTTCCCCGCGGCTGGCACCACCAGATTTTCGATGAGCAGGCGACCGCGCTTTATGAGATCGGTCTGAGCGAAGCCGACGCAAAGTCCATTTTCAGTGAAAATCTTCTGAGAATAATTGGGCATTGAACCGACGAGTATCCATGCTGGTCCGACTGGTGTGGACGCCGCGCAGGGCTCCGCTCGTGTATCCGATCCCGCCCGCTCCGCGGACTGCCGTGCTGAGTCCGTTATTTCGCGGGACCCACTCCGTCCGCATCTTTCCCGACGGATGGACGGAAGAGGCAAAGCAATTCGAGCCGCAAGCGTTGGTCGGGTCTCTCCGGCAACTGAACGCTTTGGACGGGCGGGCGGCGCCCTCCCATGCGGTTATCGTCATACGCCGCCAACTTGACCCTGGGCTTACCGACGCGAACCGCGATTCGTTGTGGAAGGCGTTTCGCGTCCCGGCGTTCGAACAGGTCATCGATGAAGCCGGCGTTTTACTCGCCACCGAATGCGAAGCGCACGACGGTCTGCATATCGAATCGTCCCGCTTCACAGGGCTGTACGAAAAGGTTCAAACCGGACCCTGTGCCTGCGGCCGCGGCACGCCGCGCCTGGTCTGCTCGCCGCAAGTGGACGTAATGCGCCGCATTGCCGCCTACGCCGGATGATCGCTACTGCTTATCGCCGTTGCCGTTGACGCTGTCGCCCCAGGCCGCGGAACTGCCCCATGCCGCCGAAGATCCCCATGCTGCCGACGATCCCCACGCAGCGGAACTCCCCCACGCCGCCGATGATCCCCAGGCCGCCGAGCTTCCCCACGCCGCGGAACTTCCCCAAGCGGCCGACGATCCCCATGCCGCCGACGTAGGCTGAATGACCTGCGTCCCCCACACATTGCCGAGGCTCCAGTTTCCGTTGTTCCACGTCGCTCCAATCGGATCCAACAGCAGTGCCAATTGAAGGAACGGAACATACGTTACGCTGGGCGAAATTGCGCCCCCACTCACCTGATCCGTATTATGGAGCGCGGCGTACACATCGATGTACCCCGCCCCGACCGTGAAGATGTCATACGTATCGACGTAGGTCTTGCCGGTGGCCGCGTCGGTTGCCGTGCTGCTCAGCGGAAAGGTCTTCGACGCCGTCTTCATCAGCCGCGCCTTCACCGTGTCCGGACTCAGCCCGGGGTTGCTTTGCAACATCAGCGCCGCCGCGCCCGAAACAGCCGGCGTCGCCATGCTGGTACCGCTCAAGACGAAGTATTGATTCTTAGGAGCCGAATGCGAACTTGTATACGTTGACGGAGCGACGACATTTCCCGGATACTCGGCCACCAGCGTCGACCCCGGCGCCAGCAGCGAAGTCACCAGGTTGCCCGGAGCCACCACGTCCGGCTTCACCGTCAGATCGATATACGTCGGCCCCCTGGAACTGTAGCTCGCGATCAGATCGTCGGTGCGGGTCGTCGTTCCCATGGTCCGCATGCAACCGACCGTGATCGCGTGGGGACTATTGCCCGGCGACAGGATGGTCGCGTAGCCATTGCGCCCGAGATTCCCGGCCGCCACGACCACAACCACGCCATTCTTCCACGCCGATTCCACCACCTGGCACAGCGGATCGCGCGCGCAGCTCTCATAGATGGGACGGCCCAGCGAAAGATTAATGATGCGAATGTTGTACTTGTTCTTCAGCTTAACGGCCTGCTCGACGGCAGCGATCACAACGCTGTCGTTGCTCATCCCGTGAGCATCCAGAACCCGCAGGTCCACCAGGTTCGCATTGGGCGCTACGCCCTTGAACGTCTGCGTCGCCCCTGGCAGCGAGGAATCGAGTCCGCTGCCCGCCGCGATTCCAGCCACGTGCGTTCCGTGCCCGTAATCGTCGAAATTGTTCCCGCCAATAAAGCTCTGCCGGTACACCACGCGGGAAGCCACATCGGGATGCGCGTAGATCCCGCTATCGATAATCGCAATGCCCACGCCCGAGCCATCCAGACCCGAGTTCCACGCATACGGCGCGTTAATCGCCGCTGTCGTGTAATCGAGCGTCGCGTTCAACGACCGGTCGAGCGAAATGTAAGCAACGTTCGGCTGATTCGATACGGCTACAATCTGGTTGCCGGTCAGCGTCGCCGAAACCGCCGGGATCAATGAGAACACCGTCTTCACGACGCCGCCCAACAGATTGACGACGCCGCCGACTAATCCTCCCAGCAAACCACCGCCCGACGATGGCGGGGTGTTATATTGCACGATCACATTGACCTGCGCGGAAGGATTGTTGAGCAGCGGTTGCAAATCCGGAGCAATCTTGGATGAGTCCGCGAAGACCGAAACGATAGTTAAGAGAACCAGCCCCAGGAACTGCGTGGCGCGGTTGATTTTGAGAAAGGGCATGCGGCACGAATAAAGCAACCGGCATGCCAGTTACATAAACTTCTGAAAACTCAACGTAGGCGTTGTATCACAGTCATAGGACTACGTCACCATGTCGCGATAGTGCGCCAGTTTGTCACGCGCTAGTCTAGCCATACTCGTACGATCGTACTGCCGCTCGCCCACGGTAAGTCGAGTTCTTAGGAGCGCATCCGGCGATTTACGGATGCCGCGTTTGTGCGAGGCTTCCGTTTAATGGATTGAGTGAATCCGTCGCGACCGAAGTACGTCCGCGCCTATCTGGCGCTTGTCATTACTCTGGGAGTTTGCGTACTAGCTGGGGCAGGCGCCCACTGGCGATCCGCGGATCCCGAACGCTTTGCCGCATACTTCTTACTTGCTTGCGTGGCCGGTGCGCTCAAAGTGCGTTTGCCGGGTATGACCGGCACCTACTCCCTGACATTCCTGTTTGTCCTGATCGGCGTGGTCGATCTCACATTTTCAGAGACCGTACTGATCGCCTGCTTTTCCATGCTGGTGCAATGTGTCTGGCGCGCGGCGATCCGGCCTACTCCTGTCCAGGTGATCTTCAACGCCGCCTCTTCTTCGATCGCGGCAGCCGCGGCGTACTTCGCTGGGCAATATGGCGGGACGATTTTTCCGTTGCAGCTCCTGTTGGCCGCCCCGGCATACTTCGCCGTCAACACGATGCTGGTCGCGGGCATCCTCGCTCAAGTGGAAAATCGCGATTTCCCAGCCGTGTGGCAGGAGTGGTTTCGCCTCTCGCTTGGTTACTATCTGGCAGGCGTGGTGGTCGCCGCAGTCATGATCATGTCCAACCGCCACTTCGGCTGGATGTTTTCACTGCTCGCCCTTCCGCTGATGTACCTCGAGTATCTCTGCTACCGGGTCAAGATCGACGGCGAGCGGGATAGTGTCACTCCGTCGGCCTAGCGGAGTGCTCCCCGGGGGTCTGTCAATCGGGGATTCCCTGGTTCGAACGCCTTGTTTTGTGAGAGTTAGAGCCTCAAGTCTCGAAAACTTTCCTCCGATAGAAGGTGGAGGCTCGGAGGCTCCGGCCGCTGCTTGCGGCTTATCAACTCGGCGTGTCCGGGGCCCTGTAGGACTCTTCTAACGATGTCGCGCAAAGGAATCGCGTATATCTCGCTGGTGATTACGGCCGGGACGGCGATTCTCGGATTCAGCCTGTTCGACTGGCATACCCAGGACTGGGCGCGCTACCTCGCCTATTGCGCCATCGCCCTCGTCGCCTCCGGCATGAAGGTAAAACTTCCGTCGGTGATGGGAACGATGTCCATGAACTTCCTGTTTGTGCTCATCGGCATCGCCGAACTGAGCCTTCCCGAAACACTGGTGATGGGCTGTCTGGGCATGCTGGTCCAGTGCGTCTACTTTGCACGCACCCGGCTCAAGGCCGTGCAAGTCAGCTTCAGCGTCGCAAGTATGGCGTGTTCCATTGCAGCGTCCTATTCGGTTTGCCACACCCCGCTGGTGAAGGCTCTCGACGCGCCCATGATGCTCCTGCTGGGCGCGAGCACGTTCTTCGTCACCAATACTTTCTCAATTGCGGTGGTAATCGCCGTGACGGAATCGAAGAACGCATGGACCGTCTGGCGCGAAGCCTATTTCTGGACCTTTCCCAACTACCTGGTAGGCGCGGGCGTCGCCTGGACGATTCACGAAACCAGCCAGCACTTCGGCTGGCAGGCGTCCTTGCTGATGCTACCGATCCTGTACGTGATCTACCGGTCTCACCGCCAGTACGTGGATCGCCTTCAGGCCGAGAAGAACCGGGCTGAGGAGGCGCGCATCCATGCCGAAGAAGTCGCGGCCCTGCATCGCCGGACCATCAAGACTCTCGCGCTCGCGATCGAAGCCAAAGATCAAACCACCAGCGATCACCTGGCGCGCGTCGAAGTCTATGCGATCGAAGTCGGCAAGGAACTCGGCATGTCCAATAGCGAGCTGGATGCCCTTCGCGCCTCCGCGCTATTGCACGACATCGGGAAACTCGCCGTTCCTGAATACATCATTTCGAAACCCGGCAAACTGACGCCCGACGAGTTCGAAAAGATGAAGACGCATACCGTGGTCGGCGGCGAAATTCTCGAACAAGTGCGGTTCCCCTACGATGTCGCGCCGATCGTCCGATCCCATCATGAAAAATGGGACGGGAGCGGCTATCCGGACGGTCTTTCCGGGGAGCGCATCCCGCTCGGGGCGCGGATTCTCTCGGCTGTGGATTGCCTGGACGCCCTGGCCTCGGATCGCCAGTACCGCCGTGCATTGCCGTTAAACGAAGCCATTCAAATCATCCGGGACGAAGCGGGCAAGAGCTTCGATGCGCGCGTAGTGGAAGTTTTGTCACGGCGCTATGTCGAACTCGAAAAAATGGCCAGCGTGGTCGCTAAGGCCGAAAAAGCCAAGCTGTCGACGGACCTGAAAATCGAACGCGGCGCGGCTCCGGCCGCCGGATTCGAGGCTCATAAAGCCAGCCAGGATCTGGTCAATTTCCAAAAATCCATCACCGAAACGGAGAGCCGTTCCCGGGTCCTCAACGAACTGACCCAGTCGCTGGAAGCTTGCAAGGATCGCGCGGAGGTGTTCGAAACCGCGCGCGAAGCCCTGCGAGGCCTGATTCCTTACGAGTTGATGGCCCTCTACGCGCGCGAAGGGGAACATCTGATTCCGGAATATCTGGACGGCGAGGACTACCGGCTGTTCGCTTCGCTCGAAATCCCGCTCGGCATGGGATTGTCCGGCTGGGTCGCCGAAAATGGCAAGTCCATCATCAACGGCAACCCGTCGGTCGAGCCCGGCTATCTAAACGACCCCACCAAGTTCAGCCTTCTCCGCTCGGCGCTGGCTGTGCCGCTCGAAAGCGGTGGCGGCGTAACGGCCGTCCTGTCGCTGTACGCCAGAGAATCGAACGCATTTACCAAAGAGCATCTTCAGTTGTTGACCTCGTTCGGCGCGCGGCTCGCATCCGCGCTCGACGCGAACGCGAGGTTTATGCAGGACGCTGCCGCTCCACGATGAAGGCCGTCCTGCGACAGCTCGCGCGCATGTCCGTTCTGGTGTTGGCCGCCGGCCTCGCAACCGCACTGCTGGTTCGATGGTCGCCCGGCGCGCTGATTGACGAGCGTGAGATGGACCAGCGCCTGAGCGCCGAGAGCCTCGCGTCACTGCGCGCCGAAAACGCCGCGAATCGCAGCGTCAGCGTCGTCTTGATGCGCTACTTTCGCGGGCTTGCTCATGGCGATCTTGGCTATTCCGAATCGAACCATACTCCTATCGCCGCCCTTATCGCCGATCGAGCCCCCGTAACCCTTCAAGAAATCTCCGCCGGACTCCTCGGAGCATGGCTGTTGGGTCTGGGTTTCGCGATCCCCGCCGGCCGGTTCCGGCAGGCCTGGGCGTATGATGCCGCCGTCTCCACTGGCGCCGGTCTTCTGTTGACCTTTCCCGCCGCCCTGCTCGCGTATCTATGTCTGGCCGCGGGAGCGAAGTCGAACATCGTTCTGATCCTGGTGCTGGCGCCCAGAATCTTCCGATTTAGCCGGAATCTTCTCGTTCAGGCCTATGGCGCGACGCACGTCCAGATGGCTCGTGTTCGCGGCATTCCCGAATTCCGCATCCTCGCGGCGCACGTGCTGCCGTCGACCACTCCGCAGTTGCTTGCCCTCGCCGCCGCGTCGATCAGCATGGCCATCGGCGCCGCAATTCCCATCGAAGCCATCTGCGACGTGCCCGGCTTGGGAAGGCTCGCGTGGCAAGCCGCCATGGCCCGGGACCTGCCTCTTCTGGTCAATCTGACGATGCTGATCGCGCTGGCAACCACGGCCGCGATGGCAGTTTCTAAGAGCTTTGAGCCGCCGATGGACGCGGATGCACGCCGATGAGCAAATTGTCTCCACTCCGAGTCTTCGCGTGCGGCTTTCTTATCGTGACGGCAGCCGCCGCGATTGCGCCTGAGCTTTGGGCGCCAGCCAGTTACGAAACCCAATTTCGCGAATCCGTCGACGCTCCGCCCTCCGCCCGATTTCCGCTGGGCACCGATGCGCTCGGCCGCGACCGGTTCTCGCGACTCCTGTACGGGACTCGCGTCTCGCTTCTGTTGGCTCCCGCCGCCGCGTTGCTGACGTGTCTGGAGGCCGCCTTCCTCGGCGCCGTCGCAGGACTAGCCGGCCGTTGGGCTGATCGCCTCATCGAATCCTCCGCGGACCTGTTCCTTTCGCTTCCGTGGCTCTTCTTGTTACTCACGGTCCGGGCATGTTTGCCGCTCAACATCTCGCCGATGGCGTCGGTAACCATCACTTTCCTGTTACTCGGCGCGCTCGGATGGGCAGCACCGGCCCGCGTGGTTCGTGCCGCCGTCCAGAGGCTGAAGCAATCCGATTTCCTCCTTCAAGCCCGAGCCACCGGATCAAGCCCATGGCGATTGCTGGTTCGTCACCTGATCCCGAACCTGATGCCGGTGCTTCTGGCTCAATTCTGGGTGTCCGTACCCGTCTACATCCTGGCGGAAGCCACTCTTGGGATGCTCGGCCTTGGCGTCACCGAACCTTTGCCGTCCTGGGGCAGCATGCTCCGCGAACTCGAAACCGCCAGCGCCTTTTCCCAGCCCTGGCAGCTCGCGCCGGCGATTCTGCTGGCCGCCCTAATCGGTTGCTTTCAACTCATCCTGCCGCGTGAGGACTATTCCGTATGAGCCGTCTGCTCTCGTTCATCTTGACCGTCTCCAGCATCGCCGTCGCCGGAAGCTCCGCTGGCGAACTTCGCTTCTCGCTGCATGACGATCCCAAAACGCTCGACCCGTTTCTCGCCGCCGACGAAGCCGCCGAAGCCCTCAGCTACCTGACGGAAGGTGTGCTGATCCGCATCAATCGTCAGACCCAGCAGCCCGAGCCCGACCTGGCTACGGCATGGAAAATCGCCAAGGACGGCAAGCGCGTCACCTTCACGCTTCGACAGGGCGTCACGTTTCCAGACGGATCTCCGTTCTCATCCCAGGACGTCGTCGACTCCTTCCACCGCCTGCTCGATCCAGCCCTGCACTCGCCAATCGCCGATACTTTCAAAACCGACCAGGGCTCAGTCAAAATCGCCGCCGGAGGAATCTACACAGTCATAGCCGATTTCCCCGCGCCCACAGGCGGCATCGAACAGCTCTTCGACCAGGTCGCGATCGTCTCCTCGAAAGCCAGCCAAAGACCGGCGCCTGGACTCGGCCCGTTCCTGATCGCCGAACGAAAGCCCGGCGTCTCCATCGTCCTGAGACGCAATCCGGCGTATTGGAAGCGCGACGCAACCGGCTCCCCCTTGCCGCGCCTCGAATCGATCCACCTCGACATCCAGCAGAACCGCGATCTTGAACTGCTCCGGTTCCAGCGCGGAGAATTGCACCTGATCGACAAGCTGACGCCCGATCTCTACGACCGCCTAGCGTCGCAATCAGAAGCCTCGCAATCAGCAGCGGCAAAAACCGTAGTCGACGCCGGCCCGACGCTTGAATCGGAATTCCTCTGGTTCAACATGGCTGCTCGATCGCCCATCCCCGAATACAAAAAAGCCTGGTTCCGCTCCACTGCGTTCCGCCAGGCTATTTCGGGAGCAATCAATCGTCTGGACCTCTGCCGCATTGTCTATCACGGTCATGCGAGCCCGGCCACCGGCCCCATATCGCCAGCTAACAAAACCTGGTTCAAGAACACCGGCGCGGCCGCGTTCGATCCGCCGGCCGCCGCGAAACTGCTCGCATCCGAAGGATTTCAACTCCGCAACAAGATCCTCTACGACCGCGCCGGAAACGCGGTTGAATTTTCCATCGTCACCAACGCCGGCAGCAAGACGCGGGAAAAAATCGCAGTGATGATTCAGCAGGACCTCGCCAGTCTCGGAATCAAAGTAAATGTCGTTACGCCCGATTTCCCCTCGCTCATCGAGCGCATCACGCGCAACCTGAACTACGAAGCCTGTCTGCTCGGCCTGGTCAACGTCGACCCCGACCCGAGCAGTCTCATGAACGTGCTGCTCAGCTCCGCCAGCAATCATCCCTGGAATCCCAACGAAAAACAGCCGGAGACCGCGTGGGAAGCGGAAATCGATCGCCTGATGCTCGCCCAGGCTGCCACCGCCGACTACCGCGCCCGCAAACAGCATTTTGACCGTGTGCAGGAGATCCTCCATGAGCAGCAGCCGATTATCTATCTGCTGCATCCGAACGCTCTCTCGGCCGTATCGGGGCAGGTTGCCGGCGTGAAGCCGACCGCTTTCTTCCCCCACACCTTCTGGGACGCCGAACACTTGACCGTCCAAGCCAAGAGCCCCGGCCCGTGATTACGCCTCTCCTCAGTCTTCGCGTTTCCGTCGACTACGCCAAGAAACCGGGCGTTCTCCGCAACATCGCG
>DATGGL010000057.1:0-23691 GCA_035308605.1 Bryobacteraceae bacterium | reverse complement strand
CGCTTTGACATCGTCGTGGGAACGGCGATGGATGGCAAAGTTGCAATCGAAAAACGTGTGCCTACGTCGGTCAGATCCAGGGCGGTCTGATTAAACATTCGTATCGGACCCGCGCCAAACTTCGCCACGCCAAACTTCATCCGCGCCAAACTATATCAGGATCCTCGGCGTGCGATACGTGAAAGAATTCCAAGAACTTCCGGGGATGAACGGCAGGCCTCGCCTCGGCTTGGGGGGCCAAAGAATGTGCTAAATCCAGAACGCTTTGGCCGAGATCCGATTTGTGAGGAATCGGAGAAGCGTCGAGAATTGCGCTTTGGACTCCGGCATAGTCGTTGGCGAAACAATGAGTGACCGGGATTCCCACCGCGCGCGCAACTTCCCCGTCGTCAAATTTGCTGTGGCTCTTACGATTCAGCAGAAGACTCACGCGGTCTCCTAGGTTGAGTTCCGTCAATCGCCGTAGCCGTTCGGTGGCCATATGGAGCGCGACGATTTCCGGAGTCGTTACCAGGAATATTCTTCGTGACTCCCGCAGCATCGCGACGGTAAACGTGTCGAAACTGCTCGCGACGTCCGCGCAGATCACATCATATTGGGACCGGGCTAATCCCAGGACACGCTGCAGATCCTTCATGCCGGGGTTTGGCAGAGGCTCCAGATCGCCCGCATGCAGCACCTCGAGCTTTTCCCATTTTCCAACCATCTGTGCCCACAGGCCCTCGTCCAGGTTTTCAGAATGCACGAGGGCATCCGCGATGGAAGCGCTCTTTCCGAGCTTAAGCAAAAACTGGATGGCGCCAGCGGCCAAATCGCAATCCATAAGCAGCGTTCGCACGCCGAGCGCCTCCGCGATCGCGCAGCTAACACTCACCGCAATCGTAGACGTACCAACCCCAGGCTTGGCCGGCAGAAATGTGTACAGATCCGAGAGACGCGGCGTCGCCACCGGATGAGCCTTCAAGTGTTGCTCAGTGGAGCGCACGGCCTCCAGCAGGGCGGGGAATTCGATGGGAGAGGTCAGATGTTCGCGGACGCCTAGGCGCATCAGCTTAGGCAGCAAGTCGAAGTTCTTTTGGCTACCCAGCGTGATGACGGGGAACCCAGGAATCGAACTGTCCAAAAATGCCAACAGTTCCGCGGCGCGTGAAAAATCGTCAACTTCGAGAAACAGGCAATCCAATTTGCGCACGCGAACAATTCGCAAAAGGTGATCAGTCGACGGATAAGCCGCGAGGGTACTCGTTA
The DNA here is from genome assembly GCA_035308605.1 of Bryobacteraceae bacterium. Classification (GTDB taxonomy): domain Bacteria; phylum Acidobacteriota; class Terriglobia; order Bryobacterales; family Bryobacteraceae; genus Palsa-187. Next base: position 22,443 of record DATGGL010000057.1, on the reverse strand, counting down.
GTTCGACCTGTGGGATCCCGGGCAACAGGCCGGTTACTTCACGGCTCAAGCGATCGTCTGGAGCGATAAGCAGGCTTTTGAGCATATTGATTCTCCGGCTTGATAGGAGCAGTCGATGAACCGAACTCGAAAAGGCCATTACGCGAATTATTTCGCCCCGGATCGGCTCGACGGACTCGTCAAAACACGCAGGAGCCTTCGCGTTCTAGCCTAAGGTGAACGCCCGATGCTACGGCAAGGTCACTGGGCGCCGATTATCGGCGGACGATAGCCGTTCCGCTGGAAAATTTCCTGTCCGCCGCCGTGAAGCACGAAGTCGACAAACTTTTGCGCTTCGGGAAGGCGCGGCGATGCCGCTACGATGCCGAGTTTCTGGACGATAGGCCGGTGCTGCGACTCGGGGATTTGAATAACTTCGCCGCTTTCCTTCAACACCAACGAGTACGGTAGCAACGCCGCGTCCGCGTTTCGGGAAACGCCATACTGCTTCGCGCCGTTCACATTTTCGGCATAAACGATTTTGGATTGCACCGCATTCCAGATGCCCGCCTGCTGGAGCGCCTCGCGCGCCGCCTCGCCATAGGGGGCAAGTTCCGGTTTGGCCAGGGCGATCACTTGCACGTCGGGGTGAGTTAGATCTTCGATTTTCTTAATTACGTCGGTGCGGGACGGCACCCATAACGCCAGAATTCCTTGTGCATAGACGGCGCTCGATCCGGGAGTCAGCAGGTGTTTTTCATCGAGCTGATCCACATGGGTCGCGTCGGCGGCGAGGAACACGTCGAAGGGTGCGCCGTTCTCGATCTGACTGGCCAGTTGCGCGGTGGAGGCGAAGCTGAACACGGCGTGAATCTTGGTCTGCGCCTCAAATTCCCGGCCCAGGAGCTGTGCGGCGTCGGTTAAATTCGCGGCCGCCGCCACCACCACCCGGGGGCTCGCCGCGCCGGTATTTGAGCGGCATGACGCGGCCATCAGGGCCGCCAGGATCATGGCGCCGCGAAGGAAGCGCGAAAAATTATACGAACCGCGTATAATTGTCACTGTCCTGTTTCCAGGATAGCTGATTACTTATTTTTAGCCGCTTCGATGCGGATCGATTCAAGCGGTTCGGAGTCATGAGGCAGTTCCTTGGCGCCGGACGGATAGCCGTTGGTCTTAAACATGAACGCCACAATTGCCGCGGTCTGGTCGCGCTTCAGCTTTCCCGCTCCGCCGGCGGGCATCGTGGTTTGAATTTTTTCAAACAGGTCGTCCACATTGTGGCCGTTCCAGTTCGATTTGAAATCGTCGCCGGCCAGAGGAGGCGTTTGGCCCTTTCCTTCGAGCGTCTCGCCGTGGCAGCCGGCGCACTCCTTGGCATAAAGCGGTTCGCCGCGATCAGCCTGGCCCGGCGTGTAAATGCCGTCCCACACCGATGGCGGGGCTTGAGGAAGCAGTTTCAGTTGAAAGGCGATAGTCATCGCCGCGAGGGCGATCGCAAGTTTGGTTTTCACGAGAGCGTCCTCTCATATTCTATTCTGAAGAACTATTCTGAAGGAAAGGACCATTGGATCATGACATTCTTGAAGCATCGCGTGGCCGCTGGGATTTTGTGGATAGGATACGCGGTTGCATTCTCTCTTTCCCTGCGCGCGGCCGCTCCGGCGTGCGATCCGGATAACGGCGGCATCACGGTTCCCGCGGGCTTCTGCGCGTTCCTCGCCGTCGATGGTTTAGGCGTAGCGCGACACATGGCCGTCGCGCCGAACGGGGATGCGTATGTTGCGTTGATGTCTGAAGGCAAGCAAAAGGGCGGCATCGTCGCGCTGCGCGATACCAACGGCGACGGACGCTTCGAAATGAAAGAGCGCTGGAGTGAGGCGAGCACCACCGGCATCGCGCTTCGCAATGGATATCTGTATGTCGGGCTGATGAATTCGGTGCAGCGTTACAAGATGACGCCGGGCCAGTTGAAGCCATCCGGTCCCGCCGAGATCGTGGTCGACGGTCTGCCCGGGGTGAGCCAGCATGGCGACAAGGGCATCGCGTTCGACGGCAAGGGAGGGCTGTACGTCAACGTGGGCGCGCCTTCGAATGCCTGCCAATCGCCCGATCGCCGGGTGAAAGTTCCTGGCCAGGATCCCTGCCCCCTGCTCGAGAAGAATGGCGGTATCTGGAAGTTCGACGAGAACAAGCTCGGCCAGAAGCAGTCTGACGGAGTCCGCTTTGCCACCGGCCTGCGCCAAATGCCGGCGATCACCTGGCACGATGGCGGACTCTACATCGTCATGAACAGCCGCGATCAACTGGACGTGTTCTGGCCCGAATTCTTCACCGCGAAGGATAATGCGGAGCGGCCCGCGGAGCCGATGTTTCGCGCCGACAAAACCGGTGTCAATTTCGGATGGCCGTACTGTTTCTTCGACTATGGCCAGCAGAAGTTCCTGCTGAATCCCGAATACGGCGGAGACGGGAAGAAGGTCGGGCGCTGCACCGAGATGACGAATCCGGTCGCCAGTTTCCCCGCGCATTGGGCTCCGGTCGACGTGATGTTCTACTCGGGCTCGCAGTTTCCGGCAAAATACAAAGGAGGCGCGTTCATCGCTTTCCACGGATCGTGGAATCGCGCACCGATGCCGCAGGACGGGTATAACGTGACGTTCCAGCCGTTCTCAGGCCAGAAACCGTCCGGTAAGTTCGAGATTTTTGCCAACGGTTTCGCTGGCAAGACGCCGCTTACGGACCCCAACGCCGCAGTTGCCCGCGCCGACGGCGTGGCCGAGGCTCCGGACGGGTCGCTGTTCATTACCGACAGCCAGAAGGGTAAGATCTGGCGCGTAATCTATCGTGGTGACAAGTAGTTAGACCTAAATTGAACCTTCGGCTCCGGTACTTACATCATATTGTCTATAGGCAATACCATGTATACTGGAAGCTGAAATGCCATCGCTGAGCCACCTTCAGGCCCTCGAATACGAGAGCATCCACATTTTCCGCGAGGTCGCGGCCGAATTTCAGCGGCCGGTGATGCTGTATTCGATTGGGAAGGACTCTTCGGTCCTGCTAAGGCTTGCTCAGAAGGCGTTTTTTCCTGCCCCGATTCCGTTTCCGCTGCTGCACGTCGATACGAATTACAAGTTCCGCGAAATGATCGAGTTTCGCGATTCTTATACACGCGAGCTCGGCGTGAAGCTGATCGTGCATAAGAATCAGAAGGCGCTGGATGAAGGCGCGCAGCCGTTTCTTCTCGGGACCCAGCGATGCTGCGGCTTGCTGAAGACCCAGTCGCTTCTTGACGGCCTGCGCGAGGGCGGTTTCGATGCCGCCATCGGCGGAGCGCGGCGCGATGAAGAGCGCTCGCGCGCCAAGGAGCGCGTGTATTCGTTCCGCGACGTCCACGGCCAGTGGGACCCGAAGAATCAGCGGCCTGAGTTATGGAATCTGTTCAACAGCCGTATCGGGCCCGGCGAAAGCATTCGCGTGTTCCCGCTCTCTAACTGGACGGAACTCGACGTGTGGCATTACATCCATCTCGAAAACATACCAATCGTCCCGCTCTATCTGGCCAAGCCGCGGCCGATGCTGGTGCGGGGCGAGAGCCTGATCCCGGTCGAACAGCCCTTCGTGCCGATGATCCCGGGCGAGCAGCCGAAGATGGTCCGCTGCCGGATGCGGTCGCTTGGGTGCAGTCCGTGCACCGGGGCGATTCGCTCGGACGCCGACACAATTCCCAAAATTATCGAAGAGCTGATTTCGGTGCGCCGTTCGGAGCGGGAAAATCGCGTGATCGATCATGACCAGGACGGGTCCATGGAAATGAAAAAGCGGGAAGGCTATTTTTGATGCCGGCCTTAATGCACGAGGCGGCTCCGGATTTCGACCTCGACCAGTTTCTCGCGCAGGAGCGCGAGAAGGAGCTGCTGCGTTTTCTCACCTGCGGGAGCGTCGATGACGGAAAAAGCACGCTGATCGGCCGGCTGCTTTACGATTCCCGGAACGTCTTCGAAGACCAGATCCACGCCGCGGCCAAAGCCTCGCAAAACCGGTCCGCGGGAGCGATCGATCTCTCGCTGCTGACCGACGGCCTGCGCGCCGAACGGGAGCAGGGCATCACTATCGACGTGGCCTATCGTTATTTCGCCACGGCGCGCCGCAAGTTCATCATCGCGGACACTCCCGGTCATGAACAATACACGCGCAACATGGCGACGGGCGCTTCGAAAGCGGATCTGGCCATTCTGCTGATCGACGCGCGCCATGGAGTGCTGGCGCAGTCGCGGCGTCATGCTTTCATCTGTTCGCTGCTGGACATTCCCCGGTATGTCGTGGCGGTGAACAAGATGGACCTGGTCGGCAACGACCATGCTACGTTCCAGGCGATCCAGGCGGAGTTCTCCGAATTTCTCCGCAGCATTGGCGTTCCGGACGCCTATTTTCTGCCGCTCAGCGCGCTTACCGGCGACAACGTCGTCAGCCGCAGCAAAGAGATTTCATGGTTCGAGGGGCCCAGCCTGCTCGAATTCCTGGAAACGGTGGAGATCGGCTCCCGGGCCGCCGATACCGGGTTCCGCTTGCCTGTCCAGCGGGTGGTGCGACCCGATCAATTTTTTCGCGGTTACGCCGGCGAGATCGCTTCCGGCACGATTCGCCCAGGAGACGAGGTCACGGTGCTTCCGTCCGGCCTGCGCTCGCGCGTCGAACGCATCGCGACGTTCGACGGCGACCTCAAAGAAGCCTCGGAGTCGATGGCGGTGACGATTACGCTCGCCGACCCGCTGGACATCAGCCGGGGAGATATGTTGTTCGCCGGCCCGGATGCGCCGCACGTGACTCGCAATTTTGAGGCACAGGTCGTATGGATGAACGCGGCGCCGCTGGATCCGCGGAAGCGTTATCTGGTGAAGCAGACCGCGCGCATCGTTCCGGCCGAGATCACGGCGATCCATCATCGCGTCGACATGCAGACGCTCGCGAAGGAACCAGCGGCGACGCTGGAAATGAACGCGATCGGACTGGTGGAGATCGCGACCGCCAAGCCGCTGTTCTTCGACGCCTACAGCCGCAATCGCGCGACCGGCAGCTTCATCATCATCGATCCGGAAACCAACGCCACCAGCGGCGCCGGAATGATTCTGCGGCCCGCGACCGGCGAAGACACATCCGCTCTGCCGGTGAGTCCCGCCGAGCGCATCGCTCGCTGGGGCCACCGCGGGTTCCTCGTCCGGCTGGGAAATCGGCGCGGCGTGGCAGAGTCGCTGCAACGCAGATTGTTCGAACACGGATGTGCGGTCGTGATTCTGGAAAATGTCGATCCCGCCGCGCTAAAGGCCGTCGAGCGTGCCGGGTTGCTGGTGCTGGCGTTGGGAGAAACCAGGGACCGAACATGGCTGGACGACGAGCCGGACGACGGCCCGAACGACGACATTGAAGCCGCCGCCGAGATCTTCCGCCGCTTACAGAGCAACGGGGTCCTGGCCAACCCTCGATGGACGCCTGGAGAAGGGATCTGAATTATGCCGCTTGCGGATTTGCTTTCAGAAGCTAATGGCTGGATCGATCAGGCCCTCGACCAATCGAGCGGCCCGGAATGTGTGACTTCGAGCTTTCAAGCCGAATGCGTGGTGCTGGTACACATGCTGATCGCGCGCCGGCCGCAGATTCCGGTGCTGTTCCTCGATACCGGATATCATTTTCCGGCGACGTACGAGTATCGCGACCGGCTTGCCGCGGAATGGAAATTGAATCTGGTCAATCTAAAGCCGGAGCTGACTGTCGCGGAGCAGGAGTCGCAATTCGGCATCCTCTATCAGACGCAACCGGATCGCTGCTGCGGAATTCGCAAAGTGGGGCCGCTGTTCGCTGCGCTGGAAAATTATGAAAACTGGTTTACCGCGCTAAGGCGCGAGCAATCCAAATCTCGCGCGGAGTTGAAACCGATCGATCATTTCAAACTGACCAGCGGTAAGCAGCTTCGCAAAGTCAGCCCGTTGACCAACTGGACGAATCAATTTGTCTGGGCGTATCTCAAGGAGCACCGGATTCCGGCCCTTCCGCTGTACGACGAAGGCTACACGAGTATCGGCTGCGTTCCGTGCACTTCGCTTCCGATCGACCCCAACGATCCGCGCTCGGGGCGATGGGCGGGCAAGAAGCTGGAGTGCGGGATTCACTTGCAGGGATGATCTTGTGGAATTCTTCCTCGGTTTCGCCATTGCGATCCTGATCGGCCTGACGGGCGTCGGCGGCGGAGTCATCACCGCGCCGGTGTTGACCTTGTTCCTCGGCGTTCCGCCGGTTGAGAGCGTCGGAACCGCGTTGCTGTTCACGGCGGTTGTGAAGGCAGTTGTGGCTCCGGTGTACCTCGTGCGGCGTCAGGTGAATTTCAGAGTTCTGGGGCAATTGCTCGCGGGCGGGCTGCCCGGCGTGCTTATCGGCTCGTATGCGCTCAACCGGTTAGGAATGCTGCATCGCAATGGGCCGCTGCTCGGCGTGCTGGGAGTCACGGTTGTATCGCTGGCGCTGTTCAATCTGTATCACTTCACGAAGAAGCGGACTCCGGGGCCTGTCAAAGACAGATCGCGATGGTTGCCGCTGATTGCTTTTCCCATCGGAGCGGAAGTGGGATTTTCATCGGCTGGGGCGGGCGCGTTAGGCTCTCTGGTCTTGATGACTCTGACTCCGATTTCGACGGCAGCGGTGGTCGGCACCGATGTGCTCTTTGGGCTCGGCCTGTCGATGGCGGGCGGAGGGATCAGCCTTGGGGCAGGGAATTATCAGGGCGCGCTCGCGTTGAAGCTCTGTCTAGGGGGCGTCGCCGGCGCTTTCGTGGGAGCGAATCTACTGTCTTTGTTACCTTCGCGTCCGCTGCGCGTGGCTTTATCTCTGTGGCTGGTTTCTCTTGGAGGCCAACTTTGCTGGCGAGCGATCACCGGCTAAGCTGATCGTTTTAACACCATCTCCGTACCGGTACTAAGTGGTACGAGCAGGTGATTGAAATAAAACCCGCAGAACCGTACGATGCAAACAGAGAGCGGGGGCCCAGAGCCTTTCGCCCGGAATGGACGCCCGAGCTTCGGCCACGACGAGCTGTCCCGCTCTCGCCAAAACAAGTACAGGACGGCGGCGTGAGTCAGCACCGAACCGCGCACGCCAGTGAGCGGGTCCCGAAACCGGTCTAGCGGAAGAACTGCTCCATCGCGGAATACTCCGCTTGAAACTCGCGAAATAGTTTTTCTTGAACCGTGGCGTCGAGACCAAGAGCCTCGATGGGCGCCGTCTCAGGTTCGCTAAGATCGCGCGGCAGGGTTGAGATGCCGATGGAGTTCGTGTAGCGGTTCGCGGCATCGACCACTGCGCTTAACTTGACCTCGCCGGCCTTCACGTCCGAAGGATCCGCCTCAGGGCTATGGTGGAAGCGAACGGCCATCTGGGTTGGCGCCGGCAGATTCCAGATCGCGAGCGCCTTAGCGGACAATTCTCCGTGGGTGAATCCGAGGACTTCTTGTTCGCACTCGACAATCGGCCGCTCGCTTGTCGCGGCCATCAGCGCTACGCGATCGTACTCTTCCGGAATACTGCGGACGATCAGTAACTGGCCAATGTCGTGCAGCAGCCCGGCGACGAAAGCACCTTCGGGATAAACCACGGGGCGGCGCTGCGCGATCAGATCGCTCATCAAAGCCGTTGCGACGGAATGCACGTTAAAGCGTCCCACGGACCACGACGCGGGCATGGAGCCCTGGTTCCACATGCGCGAGATAGACATGCCGAGGATCGCGTTCATCAGCTTGTTCATCCCCAGCCGCGCCGCGGCGTGGCGCACAGAGGTGCTGGTGCCGCTTCGCGCGTAGAGGGCGGAATTCGCAAGTTGCAGGATGTTAGCGGCAAGAACCGTGTCTTTTTCGATCAGCTCGCCCAACTGCGCGTAGGTGACATTGTCCTGATTGAGCGATGCCAGAACGCGATTCAGAACCGGCGAGAAAGGCGGAAGCTTGCCTAACGCGGCGATCGCTTTATCCAATAGAGGATTCTTTGGTGTATTTCCGGGGATAGTCCGATCCTGACTGAGTACGGCCACGCTTGAACTATCGGACAATTCGGAAAAAACTGAAGATGGGAACGCTAAGCTATTGAATCAGCTACTGCGCGACCAGCTCTTCGCGAGCCCCAATGCGCCGCAGGCAGCGATCGATCCACTGCTTGGTAAGCTTTTCCTGCACCCCGTTTTGCGAAAGCCGGGTGCGTAGATTGCTCCAATCGACGTAGTCGAGCGACTGGTCCTGATTGAAGCAGGAGAAAACAACCGTTTCTTCCCCGGTGACCGGATCTTTGTGCAGTTGGAGGCACTGCGCGCAGATCTCCTTCATCATGCATTGCATGGGGGAGTTAATGCTGCCAATGGCCTTGTGGTCGGGCTTGAGATACGGGGCCAGCGTCGTGTGGCGAGCACGCGCGACGGCGCCCATCATCGCATCCGACCCGATGACCACCATCCGGTCCACGCTATGCAAGGAAATGCTGGGAAGTGAGACGTCCGGATCGTCCAGGTCTCCGCTACCGTATGCGATGATGGCCTCGACGATATTTCCGACGAACGCCTTGTCTTGAATGCGGCCGGGGGTAAAGCCAGGAGCCTCATCACAGCACCACACGACCACATCGGCGGCCTTTTCGATTTCCTCGACTTTGTAACGGTCGATGATCTTCTTGTATCCGGCGAAATAAACCGTACGCGAACCACTGGCCCGAAGCTGTTGGCCGATCGAAAATAGAACCGCATTTCCGAGTCCGCCGCCGACCAGAAGCGCGGTCTCCTGGGAAGGTGTTTCCGTAGGCGTTCCCGTGGGTCCCATCAGGATCACCGGCTCGCCGGGTTTCAGGAGCGCGCACAGATCGGAAGAGCCACCCATTTCGAGCACGATGGTCGAAAGCAATCCGGCGTCGCGATCGACCGACGCGCCCGTGAGAGCGAGGCCCTCCATCGCTAGCGCTGTGCCATTCGATCGAACGGCGAAATTCTCGTAATTCTGCAACCGGTAGAACTGGCCGGGCTTGAAGGCTCGCGCCGCCATGGGAGCTTTCACGACCACTTCGACGATGGTCGGCGTCAGCCGCACAACCTCGTGAACCACCGCTCGCAGCTCTTCATTGAGCCGGGCCATCAGACGCGGCGGAGCAGGCTCGGCCGCGGGTTTGCGGGCAAGGATCCGCGACACGACCGGATATCCCTGCTTGGCGCTCGCCATGGCTTTGACGACGTTGCCCGCATAAGACGGATGCAAGTCCCCGAAGAAGCTGATGCCGCGACCGTCCTTGCGAATCGACATCAGAACGCGAGACGCCGCCGGCTTGGCGATCCGTTCCGGTTTTACCGGGTTCCCCTCTTCGTCGACTGCCTGAAACCACTTGCCGTCGAGAAAAACATTATGCGGATCTTCGCGGCCGAGAACGGTGTTCGGCTGTGTACCCGCAGCGACGAGGATTGCTTTCGCCGGCATGCGCACCGAGGCGCCCTCGGCGTTCTTCACCAGCAGCGCCGCCGCGTGGCCGTATTTGTCGACTTCCACGGCTTCGGGCGTCAGGCATTCGGCAAAACGAATACCCTCCTGCAGCGCCAGCGCCACCTCTTCGTGATTCAGCGTATAGCTGGGCGCATCGATCAAACGGCGGCGATACGCGATGGTCACACCGCCCCAGGATTCCAGCAGACGGATCAGATCCGGCTCGCGGCCTTCACTGGCCGCTTTGGCCCGTTCCGCGCGAATCGCTCGCGCGTGAGCGAGAAACTCGTCGGCGGTTTCGCATTCCTCCGGGGTCCACTGTGCGCGAATCCCGCCCTTTTCCTGAGCCAGCGCGTCGTAGCGTTCAAGAAATTTCTCCACCTGAACGACGTAATAGGCGAGCGATTCGGTGGCCGTGTCGATCGCGGTAAGCCCGCCGCCGATGACGGCGATCGGCATGCGCAGTTGCAGATTTGCGACCGAATTATTTTTCGCCGCGCCGGTGAGCTGCAGCGCCATCAGAAAATCCGACGCCTGGCGCACGCCGCGCGCGAGGCCGTTCTTCATCGGAATTACGGTCGGCCGCCCGGCTCCGGCGCACAGGGCGACGTGATCGAAGCCTATATCGAATGCTTCTTCGACGGTCAGCGTGCCGCCGAAGCGAACGCCGCCGAACATGCTGAACTGCGCGCGCCGCTCCAGCAGTAACCGAATGATCTTCAGGAAATTCTTGTTCCAGCGGACCGTGATGCCATACTCCGCGACGCCGCCAAATCCGGCCATGACACGGTCGTCAAGCGATTCGTACAGCTCGTTGATGTCGTGAATCGGCCGGAAAGGCACGCGCTTACCCAGGGGCGTCACGCCCGAGACATTCTGATCCAACGGCTCAATCTTCAATCCGTCGACGGCGGCTACGGTGTGGCCGTCGTTCATCAGATGATGTGACAGCGTAAAGCCCGCCGGGCCCAGTCCGACGATGAGAACTTTGTAGCCGGAGTCCTCTTTCGGCAGGGGCCTCCGGAAATCCAGCGGATTCCAGCGCGTTAACAGGCTGTAAATCTCGAAGCCCCAGGGAAGCTCCAAAACATCTTTTAGCGTTCGTGTTTCCACCTGCGGGATGTCCACCGGCTCCTGCTTCTGAAAGATGCAGGCCTTCATGCAGTCATTGCAAATGCGATGACCGGTTCCCGCGGCCATCGGATTGTCGACCGTCACAATCGCCAGGGCGCCGATCGAATTTCCGCGCTGCTTGACGATGTTCATCTCGGAGATTTTCTCGTCGAGCGGGCAGCCGGCGAGCGTGACATTGAAGACGCTCGCTTTGAACGCGCCGGTCTTCTCTTTGAGTCCGGTGGAGCAGCTATCCTTGCCCTGGTTGTGGCACTTGATGCAGTAATGCGCCTGATCGAGCGCGGACGCAAGGTCCATCCCCGGATCCGTCAGCTTAAACCCCTGGCGGTGGCGAAGCCGGTCCTTGGGAAGCGCCATGCGCGCCACGCCGCCGACTTCGACGGTTTCGACGGGGATCAGATGTTGCGGGTCAAGCTTGTGCGGAACCCGAAACAAGACGCCATGGTGATGCTTTTTCTGCCCGGCGGGCGAGAGCGCCGCCCAGGCCGCATATTGCGCCGCCGTATGCAGCGGGCCGGCATGATCGGCCTCCGATTCCATCCATCTTGAAACGTGGTCGACGAAGCTCTGCTCCGTGAGAGGGCCGCCGAACAGCGCCTCGAGCTCCGATGCCAGCCCCGGCCCGTTCAGCGCGCTGGCCTGTTCCAGGCTGACGCCGCTAATGGCTTTTTTTTGAACGAATTTGCGCTTCACCGCAAACAGGGGCTCGAGCAGGTTATGCCGCGCCTGAAGCTCTCGTACGTGCGCCTCGATTCCGAACAGCTCTCCCACAAAATCTTCGACATGGGGCGCCAGGTCGACGATCAGGTCGGCATTCTCTTTTCGCGACAGGCCTTCCGGATTCGCCCGCGCTTCCATCAACCGGTTGAACAGCGAGGTATCGGCGGACTTCAAGTGCCGGATGAACTCTCCATCCAGGCGGACCAATCCTACGCGGCCGTAAAGGTCGGCAAACGAAAAACCCCACTTAAGATCAAGCTGATGCGAGACAGTATTCATCGATTACTGGAGCCGGGTGGCAACACCGGAAGGAAAACTCAATTATACCAACCGGGTGGATTCTGCGTGCCGATTTGTAATCGGCGCGCGACGAGCGGAGTACACCCTTGGGATTCAGCCCACTTCGCGGCGCGTCTGATCGCTGAGGGCCGAAGTTGGCTTCCGCTTCATCGTGCGGAATTCATGCCGGTCGAACGATACGGCAAAGCGGGTAATCTCGGAGCGCACCACGCGTCCGGAAACGACGAATTGCAAGGGAGCGGTTCCATTCAGCAACACCGGCCATTCGACTACCGCCCGAACTCGTGCGCCTTCTGTCGGGACGGCCTCCGGCATGGTGGCGACCATGAACCCGCGGCTGCTGAAATCGATGGTTTCGCCGGTGCCTACCGCGCCATAGATCTTGCGAAGGGTCTGGTATTGCACTCTGAGCTTCAGGGGATAGCGTATCCTCGCCCTGCGGTCGTTTACTCGTGGCTGCTGTGGGTTATCCAATTCCAACCTACAGGGCCAGCCTACGGGATATGTCGCTTATCCTGCTATAAACTCAATGATCTATCCGTACTACGAGAACGTGCTAGTACGAGGGCGGTTACTGCAACTGGTCCTGCGCGTCGTTGGGCGTCGATGAGGGGCTTTCGCGGGTGCCGTCGATCCCTAACCGCTTCATACGATAGAGCAGGGCTTTGTAATCCATCCCCAATTGGCGCGCCGCCTGTTTCCGATTCCATCTGGTTGATTCAAGGACGCTTACGATCACATGAGCCTCTTCGGCGTTACGATTATGACGCAGCGCTTCGATCGTCGGACCACCCGCTTTCTTCAGCGGTGCGGAAATGAGGAGCCCAGGTTCCTGCCCCGCGGCCAAGGAGGTCCTTCTCGATCCCATCCGCCGTGTGAGCTCGCGCTCGATGATGGCGGGATCGCGATAGATGAGGAATCGTCTCATCAGGTTCTCGAGCTCCCGGACATTTCCCGGCCAGGTATGGGCGAGTAACGTCTTCCGGAGTTGTGGAGTGATTACCGGGAAGCCCAATTCCGGGTGTGCGTGCTTTTCGAGGAACATCCGGGCCAGTTCGATGATCTCCTCGGGCCGTTCCCGGAGCGCGGGAACTTTGATGTTGAAGACATCGAGCCGGTAATACAGGTCTTCGCGGAACTCGCCGCGCTCGATGGCCTCTTCCAGGTCGCGGTGAGTGGCCGCGATCACCCGAACATCGACCTTGATCGGTTCGCGAGCGCCCAACGGGAGAAATTCGCGATCCTGGAGGACCTGCAATAGCTTCGCCTGGAGGCTGACGTCCATATCGCCGATTTCGTCCAGGAAGATGGTTCCACCGTTGGCCAATTCGAATTTGCCGGGTGTGGATTTGTTCGCGCCGGTGAAGGCTCCCCGTTCATAACCGAAGAGTTCGCTCTCGATCAGTTCCGAGGGAAGAGCGGCGCAGTTCAACTTCAGAAATTGCTGGTTGCGGCGGGTTGAACGGGCGTGCAGCATGCGCGCCACCACTTCTTTACCCGCGCCGGTTTCGCCTTGAATCAGCACTGGGACATCGAAGGGGCTGACCTGGGCCAGTATGAATCCAAGCTCCTCTTTCCACTTCATGGCCGGCCGGTAGGCGGCCAGGTCGGCTGCGCTTTCGTCCGGATGCGCCGCGGGCGTGACCAGGTAGGGCCGCGATAGGACCGCCTCCGCGTCGTCGCCGAGCGTCTCCGGGCTGATGTCAAGGTGAGAATTCATGGGATTTCTTCTTCAAGTTGAGAATAACTTTGCCTGAAGAGAAACGAATGAGGAGAAAGTACCGGTTTTGGGCATCCCCTTCGCCTAGGAAACCTGTACCTGCTCTAGGGTATATCCCAAAACGTTGGTTTGCGCGGGTAAGGACTCATAAGGTCTTTTCCCAATGAGCTTCGTAGGCGCTTGTTATTAGGATGGCGCGCAGGCCTAGCCAGGAATCCCGGCGTTCACTCCGGAGGCGAGGAAGCCTCCGTCAACCGAGATGCATTGCCCGGTGATAAAACTCGCCGCGTCGGAGGCGAGCAGCATCGCCGCGCCGACCAGCTCTTCGGAACGGCCGAAGCGCCCCATCGGTGTCCGCGCCAGAAGCTCGCGCCCGCGATCGGTATTGTCCAGCAGGTCCTTGTTGAGGTCGGTGCGGAAAACGCCCGGGGCGATGGCATTCACGTTGATATTGCTCTTCGCCCATTCGACCGCGAGGCTGCGTGTAAGCCCGAGCAGTGCCGCTTTGGATACGGCATACGGCGCCACGCCGATGAGGCTGACAAACGAGTTCAGCGAGGTGATATTGATGATACGTCCGCGGCCGCTCGCCCGCAGCGGCTCATAAAACGCCTGGCAAGCTCGGACCACGCCGGTGACGTTGGTATTCTGCGTGTTATCCCATTCGCTTTCGCTGACGCTGGTGAGCGGAGCTTTCGACATCCGTCCGGCCGCGTTGACCAGGACGTCCGCGCCTCCCAGCCCGCTGACGACCGCGTCCTTGAGTTCATCCAGCGACTTTCGCGTCAGGACGTCGACGGGAAAGCGGACCGTCCTGCGCCCGAGCTTTTCGATTTCCGCGGAAACCGTTTCCACCAGGTCCGCTCGGCGTCCGGTGGCGACGACATCGGCTCCTGCTTCCGCGAGCCCGATCGCGATCGCGCGTCCGAGCCCCGAAGTCCCACCGATGACCACTGCTTTGCGCCCCTGCAAGTTGAGATTAGGCATCTAATCCTGCACTATACGGGCCGGGAGCGTGTGAAGTCAAAAGAGGATTGGGCGCCGCACCCAGCCCCGCGGATCCCGGACTACCTAACAGGGGCGCCGGGCGTGCTCTGGAAACCCCCGAATAGCTTCCGGCCGTCCGGCAGGGTGACGGTCCGGGCGTTGGCAATGTTGCTGCCGTCTTTCGCGCCATAACCGTCCACCGCGACCCGATCGCCCTTCTTCAGCTCGATCTTTGTCCATCCCCGGTGAAGCAAGCCGTTGGGGCTACCCATTTCGAAGTTCCAGGTTGTCACCTTGCCGTTTTCATCCTTTACTTCGACGTACAGCCAGGCGTGCGGATTGGTCCATTCGAATCGCGTCACGGTGCCGGCGACTGCGACGCGCCTGTTTTCATCGTATTCAGCGGAGAATGCGTGATGCGCCGAGATGCGCATCGTCGTCAAGAGCAGCGCGGCGGCAGCAATGGATAAGTTCTTTCTCATTGCAGGAATGCCTCCTGGTGATAATGCAACGTTATCATTTCTGAAACAAAAACCGACAGTGTCAATTTGTCACGCGCAGAGGAGTCGCCGGCGTCCCATCCACGCTGATTGCGAGCGTCAATGTGCCGATCCCCGCGAAGTAGCTGGGAATTTGAATGTTGTATTGATCCAGTCCCGGATAGCCTTGCTTGCCGGCGTATTCGACGGTGACCTGCCGGTCGCCTAAGTAAGCCAGCGGTGTGGATCCGGCTGCGATTCCAGTGCCGTAGAGTTCCAGCAGGACCGATCCGTTGGATTGCGCGTAAGGAAGCGGCGGCATCTGGTAGGCGCCGTTTTGCTGCGTCAAGAGCAGCGCGCGTTGAAGCTGACTGCTGGAGTCGACCCAATCCGCGAAGCCGTTCGGAAGATACGCGCCCGCGGCGTATTCGATGAAAACGGAAGGAGCCAGCGCGGCGATAAAAATCGTCTCCGTGGCAAGCGGCTGCGTGCCGCTTCGAACCGTGAGTTGAGCCTGGCCCAGCGCCATGGCGGCGGGCAGCAGGATGTTTAACAGACCGGGCGCGAGCGCAACCAGGCCTGCGGACTGAGTGCTTCCGGCGCTGTCTTTTATATCGACGGAGAAGCCTCCGAGAGTCGGGGGAAACGGCGCGCTGGCAGAGGCATTCTGATTTCCGAGATACGTCCCAAAAATCGAAATGATCTCACCGGATGCGAAATCGGCAAATGCAAAATCAGCGGCCGAGCCCGTGGTAAAAGCAACGCCGCTGAGGGTTCGCGCGAGGTAATCGGCGATAAGACCGCGAATGGGAGCGGAAGCGTAGGCCGGGTCGTCGACATGATGGACTCCGGGCATCACACGGTAGACTATCGATTTCCCCAGCCGCGTCATGGCTTCCGCCATCAGCCGGCTCTGGTCCGGCGCCACGGTGCAGTCGTTGGTTCCCTGCAAAATCAGCATCGGGGGATCGTCGGCGGTGAGGTAAGTGATGGGGTTCACTTCCTTGACCTTGTCGGGGCAGTCGCCGATTTCGGGGCATCCAAGAAACAGCGCCGCGGGGGAACCGGGTTGGCTCACGACGGCCGTTCCAGGAGGACAACTGGGCGGAAAGCTGGGATCTTCCACAAGGAGATTCGTCGGCCCAGCCATGTCGACCACAGTAATCACGCGGCTGGAAACGGACGGATTGGGCATGTCAGGCGTGTCCCACAACGTCACGTTTGCCGAAGTGCCTACGAGCAGGGCGAGGTGAGCGCCCGCGGAATCGCCCATGGCGCCGATGCGCGCCGGGTCGATCTTATATTTCGCCGCGTTGGCCCGAAGAAAACGGATCGCCGCCTTGCAGTCCTGTATCTGCGCTGGAAATATGGCTTCGCCGCTGAGGCGATAATTGATGCTGGCGACCGCGATGCCGCGCGGATTCAACTGAGGCGGAAAGCTGTCGCCATCGCCTTTATCGCCGGTCATCCAGCCGCCGCCGTGAATGAAGACGACCAGGGGAAAGGGTCCATTTCCAGTGGGCAAATATAGGTCAAGGGTCTGCGAGGGATCGCCTTTGCCGACGTAATCAACGTTGGCGAACGCGGGCGTTTGCGCAGAGAGATTTGGCGTCAATGAGGCGGCCAGCGCCAGGCCAAGGAAAGCTTTCACGGCATTCTCCGAGTGATCTTGAAAACGTGGGCAGGAGTATTTGGTAGGCCCCGCCGGTTGGCGAGAGGGCTTCGGGTCGTTGTAGGCGAGCGATTGCCGACAACAGCATATACCGTTACTCGATCTTATCCCAACCCGTCTCGCGCCGGTTGGGTGAGCTCTGTTTTGGGTATCAACCCATCACCGCGTTCCTGCATGACGGAGTTTGCTTAACGGTCCACTTTACTCGTCCGCGGCTGCGTGAGGACGGACGCGCGTAGCAAACAGCAAATTCGATGCGATCCTCGAATAGCCGTAGCCGACGTGTAGCGTGAGAGGCTTAACTTCCGGCGCCTGGTACGCAGCGCGAAGGTCTTTTTGTTCGAGCCATTTGAAACTTCCGTATGGCCGCGCGTAGTCGCCGTAAAGTTGGACTTTCCATGCATCGTTCTGGAAATAGTGGAATGGCAGGCCGGAATCGTCCTGCAGGATATGGCCGCTGATGGCGAGGACTTGATTGCGGATCAGCGAAAAATCGCGGCGATGCGTCATGTACGAGGTTGCCTTCAGCAGGGTCGTGCTGCCTTGCAGATGGGACATGTACGTCTGGAACGGTTTATTCTCGGCCAGCCGCTCGTCGGAGAGGTTCACGGCGAAATAATAAAGTTCGTGAATTGAGCGATCCGCATCGCTGCGGAACTCGAGTTCGATGCCTTTGTTCCCGAAACGGCCGGGTGCGTGGTAATCGCGATCGCGGTCGATGATCTGGCCGCGGTCGTCGAGGCGAACGTAACGAAATCCGAGGATCGTGTGATGCGTGCGGACCAAGAGATGCACGATGGGCAAAAGGACGCCATCCGTAATCTGGCCGCGCATCTGCTGGTCCATTTGCCGGGTAATGAAGAAACTTCGGCCCAGTTCCGACGCCACGGTTTCCCGCATTTCCGCCAGATATTTCGGTAAGTCTTTGTTGGCGATCTGCGCGGGACTCGGCAGCGTGCCGGCCGGCTCCAGACCGACCATCACGTAGCGCGGACTATCGGGAAAGTACATGGCGACGGTCAGGGAATCGGGTCCGCCGAAGGGATAGAAGACGGTAGCGCTCTGCACCGCGGGCGAGCGAAGCTCATCGCGCTGAAATTCGTGCAGATTCCGGATCAGTCGCGATTCGGCGTTACTCCAGGTCGCATCGAGGCGGCGGCGATGTTCGCGCCAGGCGTCGCCGTTCTGAAGATCCGCGAATGGAGTTCCTTCCGCTCCCGGCAACCCGGCGATGAAGCGTGCGACATCGTCGGCATCGCGAGCGCGCGGAGTGGCTGGAGTCGATGGTCCAACGACGTCGGGCGTGGTTACGGCGCTTTGGGAAGGCCGCTCACAGCCCGCCAGCAGCACCGCCAAACCGGCTATCAGTCCGAAAATGGTACGGCGACCATGAAGACACATCGATAAAAGCGTTGATCATAGCAGATCGGCTGAGCCCGAGGAAAACTTTGCATTTTACTTTGCTTTTTGCAGGCAAACGAACGCAATTATGCCGCGTCGAAAATCGCAAGGCTTATGTTTCGTTCCATCTCGTTGGCCCTGGCAGCGGCGTTTCTGCCGGCCGCGGCCTTCGCGCTAGACCATCCACCGCCGAAGAAAATCCCGGTCGCCGGTGGGATCGTGTTGTTTGTAACGGCTCCTTACGGCGAAGTCGGCCTGGACGGGAACTCTGTCGTTATTTTTTCGCCCGAGGGCGTTCTGGTGTTCGACTCGAACGGAACTCCGGCTGCCGCCGCAGCGGTGCTTGCCGAAATTCGCAAGCTGACCGATCAGCCGGTGCGCTATCTGGTCAACTCGCACTGGCACTGGGATCATTGGTACGGGTCCGAGGTTTATCGTAATGCATTCCCCGGCGTGCGGATCATCGCGCAAGAAAAGACGCGGACGATGATGATGGGGCCGGCGCTCGAATTCAATCGTCCGGGAATCGAAAAGCAGCTTCCGGCGTATATTTCAAGCCTCGAAAAGCAGCCCGCGACGCCCGAAGTGACGCGTCGCATCGAGCAGGCCCGCTACTTCCTGGATCAGAAGGCACACGTGCAACACACGTTCCCGAACGTCACGTACACGTCAGAGCTGGACATTCACCTGGGCGATCGCGAGATTCAGGTCCTGCATTACGACCGCGCCGTGACGCCGGGCGATTCTTTTCTGTACTTGCCGAAGGAGAAAATCGTGGTTACGGGAGATCTTCTGGTCAATCCGATCTCGTTTGCGCTTAGTTGTTATCCGAACGGGTGGCTAAAGACGTTGGAGCGAATCGACCGGTTGGACGCTTCGATTCTGATTCCCGGTCACGGGGAGCCGCTACACGACAAGCGTTTGCTCCGGGCGACGATGGAGGTGTTTCGCGAACTGCTGCGTCGTGGGAAAGAGAGCAAAGACCGCGGGCTCGATCCGGATCAGGCGCGCGCTACGATCTTGCCGGCTCTCAAAGATTTGATGGTGCAGATCACGGGCGGCGAGCCTGCACTGAATCGAGCCTTTGAGATTCAGCTTGTCGATTGGTATCTGCATCGCGTGTACGAAGAACTCGACGGTCCGCTGAGCGATGATATCGGCCGCATTCCGCCAGCTTAGCTATGTGATTTAGCGCAGCGCCCGGTCGCGGGTTTCGAGCAGCGTGTCCCGCAGCGAGTTCCGGGCGCGGCTCTTCACTTGATCGCGCATGCCGAACAACGGCTTGCGAGATAGCGAAATTACCTGGCATTCGGCGTACACAGCATCCCCGGTCTGGCGGAGTCTCCAGTAAGAGTTCAACCGCCAGGCGATGCCGTGATCGTTGCCCTCCGGTAGCAGGTCCAGAAACGGAGCCTTGCCGCTGTCGCTTTCCCGAATCAAATAGGACCGCGATTCGACCCGCCCTTCATTCGCCGCATTGCGGAACGTTACGCGGGAGCGAATATTGAACGCGAAATGGACGCCGAATCCTTCCACTTGTTCGCTGACCAGCGTCACATCGTAGACGCGCGCGGCCGGAGTATCTTCGATTTTCGCAGCCGAAGCCTGCTTGACTCGGGGAGCGTAAATGCGTGGATAATCTCCATAATCCTCGAGCACGGCGCGCACGGACTCCACGGTTGAACGGGGGATCCGCACAGCGCCGGTCCAATGATGAATGTAGCCGTTGGGAACGTCTTCGCCGGCGCTTTCGCCGGTGGGATTCAGATCGATCAGCGCGGGTCCCTTGGCGGGGATGTCCAAGAGTGGATGGCCCGGGGCCGCGATCGCGCGTTCCGCCCGTTCCATGTAAGTGTTCCACGCGGCGATGGTGTTGTCCTGTAGCTTCGTCGTCAAGACCGCGGCGGATGCGGAGCCCGCGATGACGCCAACCGCGAGCAATGCGCCTGCTCTCCGGAACACCCAGCGATCCGCCAGCGCGAAGTTCAGGACGGCCGTCAGGCCGATGGCGAGCGCGTTCGAGACCAGCAACGGCATCGACAGATATTGTTTGAAGAGCAGCGTCAAAATCGTGTTGGATGCGATCGCAAGGAATCCATTCGAGGCGTAGAATCGCATCAGCCGGCCCCATCGCCCGGCGGCGGGCATTTCTTTCCAGGTCCACGCCTCATGCCAGGCAAAGTTGTGTAACACGGCGACGCTTACCGCGGCGGCAATCGAAATCGCCACGGGAATCCGCAAGAGGCGGCTACACAACCAGAGTACGCTGAGTTGGACGGCGATGCCCACTATCCCCACGGCGCTGAATCGCAGCCAGCGGAGCAAGCCTTCCCGCGGACCGGCGCGCATGAACTAGGAGAGCCTTTCCTCGCGATACAAATGCGTGGTGTGCTTCACGATGGAATACAACAGCGCAATCGTGATTCCGCCGATTCCGATGACGCCTCCGACATCGAACAGCAGGTATTGCTTTCCCGCGATGATCGCATTCGGGCCGCGCAGCAGCGCGATATTTCCGGCGATCAGGAGAAGCCGCAGCTCGGTTGGACTGAACATCGCGAACGAGAGCTGAAATTTGCCGACGGTGTAGGTCGCCAGATAGACCTCAATGCTCAGAAGAAAATAAGCGATCAGCAATCCCACCGCGACGCGTTCGCTCATGTAACCGGAGATGGCCAGCCCGGCGAAAACGAAAACGCTCCCGCAGGCGTCGAGCACATGATCCACATAGAATCCATAGCGCGGGCGCTGGCGTTGGCGGACCCGGGCGAGAGTCCCGTCCAGGCTGTCGCCGAACCAGTTCAAGACGAGAAATGTGATCGCCAGCCATAATCCGGCGTGGGACCAGCGGGCGTACGCATAGCTTGCGCCCACTCCGATGAGAGAAACGAATCCAAGGGCCGTCAGATGGTCCAAGTTCACCCACGCCGGAAGATGTCCGGCAATTCTCATAAGCGCTTTCTTTTCAAGTGCTGACAGCAGGCTTTGATGCTCACGCGCGGCGGGGCGAAACTCGCTTGATAGGTCCACGATTCTTAAGACGTAGGACAATCATTAACGTTTCTTCAGAATTACGCGTCTAGCCCGCCGTTGACGTCGATAATTGAGTAACCGTGGAACGGGATCAGATACTTGCGAAGCTTCGCGAAAGGATCTTCAGGTTCGCGGCATCCAAATTAGCGAGGGAGGCGGCCGAGGACCTGACGCAGGAGGTTTTGTTGGTCCTGCATGAAAAGTACGCGACTGTGGATCGCGTGGAGGATCTACTGCCGCTTTCGCTCGAGATCGCGCGCTTTAAGATTATGGGCGCGCGGCGCAAAACGGTTCGCCGCGGGGAGCATACGCAGGTGTCGGTCGACGATCTGCCGCTGGCCGGTGGCGAAGCCGATCCCTTCGAGCAGACGGCGCGGCGGGAGCGGCTGGAGCGTCTGGAAGCGGTTCTGGCTGAACTGGGCGAACGGTGCCAGATGCTGGTGCGTTTGAAACTGGAAGGCCTTACGTTCCCGGAAATCCAAAAGCGCCTGGGTGTAACATCGCTCAATACGCTGTACACCTGGGATTTCCGGTGCCGGAAGCAGTTGTTGGAACGCCTGGGCGGCGAATGGGAGTTGCATAAGTGACGCGTGACGACATCCGGAAGCTGATCGGCGGCTACGCCACCGGTACGCTTACCGAATCCGAGCGCAAACTGCTCTTCGAAGCCGCGCTCGACGATCAGGATCTGTTCGACGAACTCGCCCGGGAACAGGCATTGAAGGAGATGCTCGACGAGCCGGGCGCAAAGTCAAGATTGATTTCACGGCTCGCCGGCGCACGGACCGCGGTCGTGTGGTGGAGACGCCCGGTCGCATGGTCGGCAGCGGCGATGCTTGCTACCGCGGCCGTAATGATCCTCTGGTTGAGGCCTGGCAGGCCGGAGACAGAGAGCCCCGCGCAGTACGCGAAGCTGCAACCCGCGCCAGCGCCGGCTTCTGCGCCATCTGCGGTAACCGAGACCAAACCAGTAAACGAACCGGCGAGATCACCTGCCCCTGCTCCTCCGCGGTTGGAGAAGCGAGCCGAGGTGCGGCGAGACTTGCCCGGGGCTGCCGCCGCTCCGGCATCGGTTGCGGAGAACGCCGTCAAGGAAGACGCGCCTAAGCAGGAAGCCGACAAGAAGGAAACCGCCGGCCGTGAGAAAGACGCTGTCCAGAACGCGGACGGGGAGCAAAAGGCCAAAATAGCGGAACAGCTCGCCGCGGCAGGTCGCCAGTTCGCCGAGCCGGCACAGTCTTCACAGAGTACGGAAGTGACCGTGCAAGCTTCGCAGGCGCAGGTGGCCCCTCAAGCTCCGGGCTTCCAGCAGGGCAACGGCTTCGGAGGCGGCGGGGCGGGTCGAATCAGCGGGTTGGCCGCAAAGCGAAGTGCTTCGCCTGCCCGGTTCGCATTCGATTATTCGATCGAACCGGACCGCCATCTTGTGATCAAAGCGCTAGCCGCGGGATATCTGTCTGTTGCGTCACCATCGCCAATCTTCCCGCTGACCGGTGATGGACATGTAACAGCAGGCTC
>DATGGL010000056.1:0-18248 GCA_035308605.1 Bryobacteraceae bacterium | reverse complement strand
TTCCAAAATCACATGCGCTTCGGCGAACAGGCGCGGGTCCTGAGAATGATCCCCGGACTCGCAAATGCCGAATTCCTTCGCTACGGCCAGGTTCATCGTAATACCTATATCAACGGTCCCGCGCTGCTGTCGGCAACTCTTCAACTTCGTACCGACCCCACAATCCTGTTCGCCGGCCAGATCTCCGGTGTGGAAGGCTACGTTGAATCGATCGCCACGGGACTGGTGGCTGGGCGAGGCGCCGCCGCGCTCGCACAAAACGGACCGGTCGCCGCATTCCCTCGTGAAACCGCCATCGGATCGCTGTGCGCGTACGTCTCGGGCGCCGATCCGGCAAACTACCAGCCCGCCAACATCACCTTCGACCTGCTGCCGAAGCTCGAAAATCCGCCGCGCGATCGACAGCTCCGCCACACCGAAGTCTGCCGCCGCGCACTGGCAGCTCTCAGCACAGTGGGGCGGGTTCCCGACCTGCCAATTCCGACCCTTCGATAAATGCCCACCCTCCCAGAAGCCGCTGAACGCTACCTGGCCTCCCTAGCGCTCCAGAACGCGAGCGCCCACACCCTCCGCAACTACGCCGCCGACCTACGCCAGTTCATCGAATACTTCTCCCCGCCCGGAGCCGACCCTCCTCCGCCCTCCAAAATTGATTCCCTCCTACTCCGCGAATGGCTTGGCAGCCTTTACAGCGCCGGACTCAGCGTCATCACCATCCGCCGCAAACTCGCCGCCGTCCGCTCGCTTTTCAAGTTCATGCTCCGCGAGGGGACTATCTCAACCAACGCCGCTCGCCTGGTCCGGACTCCGAAAGCGCCCAAGCGCGTTCCTATCGTCCCTACCGCGGAACAAACCAACACCCTGGTCGACGGCGTCGCCGCGGATCAACTGGAGCGCCCCCATCCCGAGCGCGACTTGCTTCTCTTCGAGCTCCTCTACGGCTGCGGCCTGCGCATCAGCGAGCTCTGCGGTCTAAACCGCGAGGATCTGGACCGCTCCGAACGCTGGATTCGCGTCCGCGGGAAAGGCCGCAAGGAACGCCAGGTCCCGTACGGCTCCAAAGCCGCAGCCGCTCTCGAAAAATATCTTCGGGTCCGCACCTCCAACCCCAACGAAAGTGCGCTGATGGTCAATCATCACGGCGCGCGCCTGTCCGACCGCGGCGCACGAGGCATCGTCAAACTCTATGCGCGTCTGATCTCCGGCGACGCGTCGCTTCACCCGCACAGCTTCCGCCACGCCTTCGCGACGCACCTTCTCGCCGACGGCGCGGACCTGCGATCGATTCAGGAACTCCTGGGCCACGCCCGTCTCGCGACGACGCAAAAGTACACGCAAGTTTCGCTAACCGACTTGATGGCGGTCTACGATCGCTCACACCCGCGCGCCAAGAAATAGTTCATATTAAGATTCGATGCCCAAACTGAGCGACCTCCCCTCAGTCGATGAAGTCGTAGAAAGCCTGACCGGCATCGAAGCCCCTCGCACGTTGCTCGTCTCCGAAACCCGCCGCGCCTTAGCCGCCATGCGGGCAGACCTTCTCGCTGGAATCGAAGTCGATGCCGCCACCGCCGCCGAGCGCGTCCGCACAAGCCTGGCCGACCTCGCCCGCCCTTCCCTGAAACGTGTCATCAACGCCACCGGCGTCATCCTCCACACCAATCTCGGCCGCGCCCCCAGCGTTCCATTCCAGCCGCTCGAAGGCTATTCGAACCTTGAGTACGATCTCGCCCGCGGCCGCCGGGGGAAGCGCGACACGCACATTGCGGGCCTCCTCGAACGCCTCTCGGGAAAGCCCGGCATCGCCGTCAACAACAATGCCGCCGCTATCCTTTTAGCCCTCCATG
This sequence comes from Bryobacteraceae bacterium, assembly GCA_035308605.1. Classification (GTDB taxonomy): domain Bacteria; phylum Acidobacteriota; class Terriglobia; order Bryobacterales; family Bryobacteraceae; genus Palsa-187. The sequence goes on along the minus strand of DATGGL010000056.1, from coordinate 16,401 downwards.
AAATCGCGCGCGGCGGAGAAGCCATCGTAAGCCGCGGTGAGCTCATAGAAATCGGCGACGGCTTCCGCATCCCCGACATTATGGCCGCATCCGGCGCCGAGCTTCGTGAAGTCGGCACGACCAATCGCACACACATCGACGATTACCGTGCCGCCATCACCGATCGAACCCGGGTTCTGATGCGCGTCCACCCCAGCAACTTCCACATCGAGGGCTTTACGTCCAAACCGGGTTTGAAAGAACTCGCGGCGTTGGCACGCGAGCGGAATATCCCGCTCTATGAAGACCTGGGCAGCGGCTGCATTGCGCATCTTCCGGGCATTCAAGAGCCACTGGTATCGGAAAGCCTCGATGCCGGCGTGAATCTGGTCTCGTTTAGCGGAGACAAACTGCTCGGCGGCCCACAGGCCGGATTGGTGGTCGGCGACGCGGAATTAGTCACCCGGCTTCGCCGCAACCCGTTATTTCGGGCCCTGCGCCTCGACAAGCTGATTACGCAAGCGCTCGAAACCACTCTCCGCCATCTTGTTTTTGAGAATTGGGACGCAATCCCCGCGCTCCGCATGATCCGCGCAAGCGCCGATGAAATACGCACCCGAGCGGGGCGAATTCGCGAAAGAATCCCCGCACTCGAAATCGTCGCGGGAGAAAGCGTAGCCGGAGGCGGTTCAACGCCCGATCAATCGCTCACGACGTGGGTGCTGGCCGTTCCTGGAAACGCCATCGCCGCCGAACGCAAACTCCGTTCCGGCACGCCCCCCATCATTGCCCGCATCGAGAACGATCGTCTGGTATTGGATTTGCGAACGGTTTTTCCTAGCGAAGAGGACGACTTGATTCGCGCTCTACTCGCCGTACAGAACCACGAACGCCAGTGAGCGAGTGCCCCTACGCGGCTAAGCCCGCTCTAAGTACGTCGACTCCGACGTCGACACCCGAATCTTCTCGCCCTCGTTAATGAACGGAGGCACCTGGACCACCAGCCCAGTCTCGAGCTTTGCCGGCTTGGTTACGTTCGAAACCGTCGCGCCCTTCAGCCCCGGCTCCGTCTCGACTACCTTCATATCCACCGACGGAGGCAGTTCCACGCTGATTGGCTTGCCCTCGTAGAACTCGACGTTCACTTTCAACTGCGGGATCAAGAAATTGGTCGCATCGCCGAGCAGCTCTTTCATCAAGTGCATCTGCTCAAACGTCTCGGTGTTCATGAAATAAAAGTACTCGCCGTCGTCGTACAGAAACTCCATCTCCTGCTCATCGAGCGACGCCCGTTCGACCTTGTCTTCGGAGCTGAACCGGTGCTCGATCATGGTCCCGGACTTGAAGTTGCGCATCTTCGCCTGCACGAATCCACGCAGGTTCCCGGGTGTCCGATGTTCCATCTTGAAGACCGAGTACAACTCGTTGTTGAACTTGATCACCATGCCCGGACGCAGTTGTGTTGCTGAAATCATAAAAGGGAATCTTTAGTCTATCAGAGAAAGCGTCGGGGGCATTTGCGTCACGCGGTTACAATCCGCCGCATTTGCAGGCGCTGTTAGAATGAAGAATGGTCCCCGACACGATACCAGAGGGGCTGACTTTTGACGACGTTTTACTGCTCCCTGCCCGCAGCAACGTCGTTCCAGCCCAGACAGAGACTCGAACCTCCCTCACGCGCAATATTGCCCTAAATATCCCGATCGTCAGCTCGGCGATGGACACCGTGACCGAGTCGCACCTCGCCATCGCCCTCGCTCAACAAGGCGGCATCGGCATCGTTCACCGCAACATGAACATCGACCGCCAGGCCGAGGAAGTCGACCGCGTGAAGCGCTCGGAAAGCGGCATGATCGTCGACCCCGTCACCGTCGAACCGGAGCAGAAGATCGCGGACGCGCTGGAAGTGATGAAGCACTACCGTATCTCCGGCGTTCCCGTCACGAAAAAAGGCAAACTGGTCGGCATCTTAACGAACCGCGATTTGCGCTTTGAAACCCGCTTCGATCTGCCTATCGAAAACGTGATGACGAAGGACAATCTCATCACCGTCAGCGTGGGCACCACGCTTGAAGAAGCTGAAGCCATTCTCCATCGCCACCGCGTCGAAAAGCTTCTGGTCGTCGACGACCACTACAACCTCAAGGGCCTGATCACGGTCAAGGATATTCAGAAGAAACTGAAATATCCCAACGCCGCCAAGGATTCGCAAGGGCGACTCCGCGTGGGCGCCGCGATTGGATCCCAAGGTGATTTCCTGGAGCGCGCCCAGGAGTTGGTCAAGGAAAAAGTGGACGTGCTGGCGATCGATTCCGCGCACGGCCATCAGGAAAGAGTCCTCGACGCCATCAAAACGATCAAGCGGGCGTTCCCCGAAGTCGAGCTGATCGCGGGCAACGTCGCAACGCACGATGCCGCTCGGGACCTCATCTCACTGGGCGTCGACGGAATCAAAGTCGGCATCGGCCCGGGCTCCATTTGCACGACGCGAATCGTCAGCGGCGCGGGAGTCCCACAAATCACGGCAATCGCCGAATGTGCCAAGGCCGCGCGCGGCTCCGGAGTTCCGATCATTGCCGACGGCGGTATCAAGTACTCCGGCGACATCACCAAAGCCATCGCCTCCGGCGCGGACACGGTTATGATCGGCAGCCTGTTCGCCGGCACCGAAGAAAGCCCTGGCGAAACGATTCTCTATCAGGGCCGTACGTTCAAGAGCTACCGAGGCATGGGTTCGATGGGCGCCATGACCGCCGGTTCCGACCGCTATGCCCAGGACGGGACCGGTAAGCTGGTCCCTGAAGGCATCGAAGGCCGAGTCCCGTATAAAGGCATGATCGCCGACCTGGTATACCAGCTCGTCGGCGGCCTGCGCGCCGGAATGGGCTACTGCGGGTGCGCGACAATCGCCGATTTACACGATCGCGCGAAATTCGTCCGGGTGACGTCGGCTGGCCTCCGCGAAAGCCACGTCCACGACGTAATCATCACCAAGGAAGCGCCGAACTACCGGCTGGAATAAGGAGAATTTAGCCGGCGTCGCCCACTAGATGGAGTGAGCTTTTATCGTAGGCATCTCCCCCACTGGATACCCTCCGACAGACCCGTATTCCTCACCTGGCGTCTCCGTGGCTCACTACCCAGTGGAGCAGGTCCCCGACCTGCCATTCCTCAAACAACGCCTCAAACCGACGGCCAACGCTTCGTGACATTAGACCAAGCATTGGTGGACTTCCCCGGTCCTACGTGGCTGCGAAATCCAAAAGTCGCCGACGCCGTAGTCGAAACTCTCTTCGTGGCAGCTAACCAATGGCAACTTTGCGACCTCTTCTCCTGGGTTGTCATGTCGAACCACGTGCACATTCTGATCTTCCCGCTCAAGCCTCTGCGGGAAGTCACGCGAGCTGTCAAGAGCACCAGCGCCCGCCTCGCGAATCAAATCCTCGGCAGAAGGGGGCAGCCCTTCTGGCAGGAGGAATCTTTCGATCATTGGGTACGAAGCACCACGGAGTTCGACAAAATAAGACGCTACATTGAAATGAATCCGGTCAACGGCGGTCTGGTCGATCAGCCAGGAGACTGGCCATGGTCGAGCGCACACCCGCGATTTCAGAAACCCGAACTAGGCAGGTCGGGGACCTGCCCTACTTAACGATACTGTGGAGTTCACCCACTGCGAGACGTGTTCGGATTTCCACCCCCACCGGCGCATCTTCCGGAGACTTTACGATCTTTCCCTCACGCTCGACGATTGCGTACCCGCGATCCAATATTTTCAGCGGACTCAACTGCGCCAGATGAGCATCCAATGGACCCAGCTCTCCCCGAGCTCTGCTCAGCCGGAGCTTCATTGCCTGCGCCGCCGACGCCTCACACGCCACCAACCGGGCCCGCACCCGAGCGAATCGCAACCGCACATCCAACTGCCCCAGCCTGGACGCGACCAACTCCAACGACTTCCGCCGGCCATCGATCACCGATCTCCACTTCTCCCGTACGCGGTAATCCAGCTCATCGACGCGCTGCATCTGCTTCCCGATCGCGCGATGCAACCGCGCCTGGTCCACGGCCAAAGTATGAAATTTCCGGGCGAGCAGCGCCAGACTCAGCCGCATTGCCTGCCGAAGCTTGATTTCCCCGGCTCCGACCCGTTCTTCGAGGCTCTCCCGCGTGCAAATCACCAGCTCAGCGGCCGCCGATGGCGTCGGAGCCCGCAAATCCGCCACAAAGTCCGCGATCGTGAAATCGGTCTCGTGTCCTACCGCCGAGATCACCGGCACCGAGCTCTCCGCAATCGCCCGAGCGACGCGCTCTTCGTTGAACGTCCACAAATCCTCGAGCGACCCGCCCCCGCGCGCCACAATCACTACTTCCGCCCAGCCCGATTCACTGAAATACTCGATCCCTGCCGTTACCTGTTCAATCGACCCATCGCCCTGCACCTGCGCCGGATAAATCCGCACATGCCTTCCGGGAAATCTTCGCTCCAGAATCTGCAAAATGTCCTGGATCACGGCGCCGGTCGGGGACGTCACAATGCCAATCCGCTCCGGCATCGCCGGTAAGGGACGCTTCCTGGCCGCGTCAAAAAGCCCCTCCATCGCGAGCTTTCGTTTCAACTGCTCGAACGCGAGTTGTAGCGCTCCGTGCCCCTGCGGCTCAATCGCGTCGACGATTAGCTGCACTTCGCCGCGCGCATCGTAAATATCGATCCGCCCACGCACCAAGACGGCAACACCGTCCTGCGGCTTGAATTTCAGGTATCGCGCGGTCATCTTGTAGCAAACGCAGCGGATTTGCGCGATCTCGTCCTTCAGCGTGAAGTAATAATGCCCGCTCGCCGGGAGTTTGGTACCCGAAATCTCGCCCGAGACGCGAATATCCGTGAAATGGTCGGTGAGAACGTCGCGCATTCCCTGCGTCAGGTCACTGACCGTGTAGATGTTAGGCTCGATGCCCCAGTTGAGTGCGATCTGCTCCACGACCCAGTTTATCGCTCCCGGTTCAAAATGTTGATTCGCAGACATGCTTACACCACGCTCTGCTTACAACACGCTCTGCTCACAACACACGCTGCTTACAACACACACTCCTTACAAATCGGTATCCTATGCAGATGAGCCACGCAGCCAAAACGCCGAAGGATGTCCTGGAGTACGCGAAGAAGCATGACCTCAAGCAAGTAGACTTGCGCTTTACGGATCTACCCGGATTGCAGCATCACGTCTCCTACCCGATTACCCAGCTCAAGGAAGATACCTTCGAAGAAGGCTTTGGCATGGACGGCTCCAGTATCCGTGGATGGGCGGCCATCAATGAGAGCGACATGCTCCTCATTCCCGACCCCGAAACCGCGTTCACTGACCCGTTCTACGAAACGCGAACTCTGGTGATGACCTGCGACGTGATCGATCCGATCACGCGCCAGCATTACGATCGCGACCCGCGCTGGATCGCCCAGAAAGCCGAGATGTATCTGAAGAACTCCGGTCTCGCCGACACCGCGTTTTTCGGCGCGGAAGCCGAATTCTTCATCTTTGACAACGTCCGCTTCGATCAGAATGCGCACTCCGGTTTCTACTTCATCGACGCCGAAGAGGGCCGCTGGAATTCCGGCCGGGAAAACAACAACCTCGGCTACCGTCCGCGCTACAAAGAAGGCTATTTCCCGGTCCCCCCAACCGACCACTATCAGGACCTGCGCGCTGAGATGGTAGAGACCATGATCAAGTGCGGCCTCGATATCGAGTGTCACCATCATGAAGTCGCCACCGGCGGCCAGTGCGAAATCGACCAGCGCTTCGACACGATGGTCAAATCCGCCGACAACATGATGCTGTACAAGTACGTGATCCGGAACGTCGGCTATCAATACGGCAAGAGCATCACCTTCATGCCCAAGCCGCTCTTCGGCGATAACGGCAGCGGCATGCACACCCACCAGAGCCTCTGGAAAGGCGGGAGCCCGCTTTTCGCCGGCGACATGTATGCCGGATTGAGCCAGATGGCCCTCTGGTACATCGGCGGCCTGCTGAAACACGCCCGCGCGCTTTCCGCGATCATCGCGCCGACCACGAATAGCTACAAGCGACTGGTTCCCGGCTACGAAGCTCCGGTGAATCTGGCGTACTCGCGCCGCAACCGCTCTGCTGCCGTTCGTATCCCGATGTATTCGGCGAGTCCGAAAGCCAAGCGCGTCGAATTCCGTCCGCCCGATCCGTCGTCGAACCCGTACCTCGCCTTCGCCGCCATGATGATGGCCGGCCTGGACGGCGTGATCAACAAGATCGATCCGGGCGAGCCGTTGGACAAGGACATCTACGATCTCTCGCCTGAGGAGATGAAGAGCGTTCCGTCCATGCCGGCGTCGCTCGAGGAAGCGCTGAACGCTCTGGAAGACGACCACGGCTTCATGCTTAAAGGCGACGTCTTCAGTGAAGAGCTGCTGGAAACGTTCATCGCTTACAAGCGCAAGAATGAGTCGGACGCCGTTCGTCTGCGTCCGCACCCTTACGAATTCGCCCTGTACTACGACATTTAGCGCCACGCTCGGTCGCCGGCGAGGTGGGAGCAGCGCACCGCGACTCCAACAGACGAAACTTCCGGGGGAACGCCTGCTCGCCCGCGTCTGCGATTTTAACCTGAGCGATGATGGAGATATGAGAACGATCGCATTTCTTCCGTTCTTGTGCTCTTTGTGCGTTGCCGCGGAGATTCCTCAAGGTACCCACGTTCTGCTCCGCATGGTGAATTCGATCAACACGCGAACCGCGGGCGAGGGCGATCAGGTGTATCTTCAAACCGCAAGCCCAATTGCCATTGGGGGACGCATGCTGGTTCCTTCCGGCTCCTATGTTCAGGGCGTGGTTTCGCGTGCCAAGCGCAGCGGCAAGGTCGCTGGCCGGGCCGAACTGGCGATTCGACTGGAAAGCCTGACGCTGCCGGATGGAAAGATGCTTCGGATTTCACCGCGATTGAGCTCGGTCGATTCGAATGAGACCGGGCAGAAGGTGGAGCGCGAAGAGAACATCATCAAGCAGGGGTCCGATTACGGAGCCGATGCGCGCCGCATCGCGATTCTCGCGGGATCGGGGGCGGGAATCGGTGGCGTGGCGGACCGGAGCTGGTCGGGAGCAGGCATCGGCGCGGGCGCGGGAGGCGCGGTTGGATTTGCTTCGACTTTGTTAACGCGCGGCAAGGAAGTTGAGCTGTGGCAAGGGTCGACGCTGGATATCGTTTTCGATCGCGCGATTACCGTTGAATAATTCTGGCCGCAGATTCACGCCGATGGACGCAGATTGAACAAGGCGTTATCGGCGACCGGACCTAGCTCGTGCTGGGACTCGTGCCAGGCGGTGGCACTCACGGGCGATTTCCCATTCTTCTTCGGCGTGGATTACCAGGACCTGGGCGCTTTTTAGAAATTCGATTTGATTCAGGACGCGCTCGCGCAGGGGCGAACAGTTTTCGCCGATTCCGCCGGTGAAGACGATCGCGTCAACATGCCCCAACACAGCCGCCATCGCGCCGATCTCGCGGCAAAGACGATGGGCGTAGATATCGAAGGCGAGTTTCGCGCGCTGGTTGCCCTGCTCGATGGCCGCGAGGATTTCCCGCATGTCGCCCGAAACGCCTGAGACGCCGAGCAGTCCGGATTTGCGATTCAGAATGCGATCAAGCTGGTCCGCCGAGTAGCCGCGATGGCGCATCAGATAGACCAGGATGGCGGGATCGATGGAACCGCATCGCGTGCCCATCATCAGGCCTTCGAGCGGAGTAAAACCCATAGTCGTGTCGACGCTCTTGCCATCGCGAACGGCGGCGAGCGAGGCTCCATTGCCGAGATGGCAGACAATCAGACGCAGGGATTCGCGACCTAAGATCTGCGCCGCGCGGCGCGCAGCGTATTGATGGCTGATGCCGTGGAATCCGTAGCGGCGAATGCCATCAGAGAGCCATTCATAAGGGCCCGGGTAGACGTACGCGGGCGGTTCCAGAGTTGCGTGAAAGGCTGTGTCAAATACAGCGGCCTGGCGGGTTTGTGTGCCGAACGCGCGATCCACAGCCTCGATGGCGGCCAGTTCGAAGCGGTTGTGCGCCGGTGCGATCTCGGATTCGCGCGCGATGGTGGCGCGAACTTCCGGCGCCAGGAACGCGCTGGAGCGGTACTTCGGCCCACCGTGAACGATCCTGTGACCGGCGATATCGATTGAGCCGGGTACGGACTTCAGAGTCTTATCGAGCACGTCGGACAGCGGATCGGCGGGGTTCAGTTCGATATGAGCTTCCCAAGCGGGCTTCGGAGGTTCGATGGGGAGTGAATTACCGCCGACCTCGTCGAGCCGGCATTTGAAGCTGCTCGAACCGCCGTTCAGAACCAGAATTCGCATTCGATCACGCGGGCCACTTCCAATCGCGGATCTCCGGCAGATCGTCGCCGTGCTCGTCGATATACAGCTTGTGTTCGATCAGCTTGTTCCGCAGCCACTGTTTGGTGTGGGCGCCAACCGCGCCGAGGCGCGGCACACGATCGATTACATCGCCCGCCAGATGGAAACGGTCGATATCGTTGAGCACCGTCATGTCGAAGGGCGTCGTGGTGGTCCCTTCTTCCTTGTATCCGCGGACGTGGAGATTATCGTGATTGTTTCTTCGATAGGTCAGCCGGTGGATCAGCCAGGGATAGCCATGGAAGGCGAAGACGATGGGTTTGTTCGCCGTGAACAGAGAATCGAAGTCCGCGTCGGAGAGACCGTGGGGATGCTCGGACTTCGGCTGCAGCGTCATCAGATCCACTATGTTGACGACGCGAATTTTCAGGTCCGGAAAATTCTTGCGAAGCAAATCGATGGCGGCCAGGGTTTCGAGCGTGGGAATATCTCCGCAGCAGGCCATCACGACATCCGGATCGGCGCCCTGGTCGTTGCTGGCCCAATCCCAGATGCCGATTCCGGCGGTGCAGTGCTTGATCGCTGACTCCATATCGAGATATTGCAGCGCCGGTTGTTTTCCGGCAACGATCACATTGATGTAGTTGTGGCTGCGCAGGCAATGATCGGTGACCGACAAAAGACAATTCGCATCGGGCGGCAGATAGACGCGGACCACGTCGGCCTTCTTGTTCACGACCAGGTCAATGAAGCCGGGGTCCTGATGGCTGAAGCCGTTGTGATCCTGACGCCAGACATGAGAGGTCAGCAGATAGTTCAGCGACGCGATGGGCCGGCGCCAGGGGATGCAGCGCGACTCCTTCAGCCACTTCGCGTGCTGATTGAACATGGAATCGATGATATGAATGAACGCCTCGTAACAGTTGAAAACGCCGTGACGGCCCGTGAGGAGATAACCCTCCAGCCATCCTTCGCACATATGCTCGCTCAGAACTTCCAGGACGCGGCCATCGGGGGAGATGTGATCGTCGTTGGGAAGAATCTCGGCGGTGGATTCGCGGCTGGTGACTTCAAATAGAGCGCCCAGCCGGTTCGATGCGGTTTCGTCGGGACCGAAGACGCGGAAATTGGCCGCGTCCTGGTTGGACTTCATGACATCGCGAAGCAGCTGGCCCATCACGCGGGTTGCTTCGCCGACGCTGGTTCCGGGTTTCGCGACATGCAGGGCATACTTGCGGAAATCCGGCAGGCGGAGGTCTTTCAGCAGCAGGCCGCCGTTCGCGTTTGGATTCGCGCCCATGCGCCGATCGCCTTTGGGCGCAAGTTCGGCGATTTCGGGAACCAGCCTTCCGTGCTCATCGAAGAGCTGATCGGGCCCGTAGCTCTTCATCCAGTCTTCGAGCATCTTGAGGTGGCCCGGTTTCGTTGCGAGCTGATCGAGCGGGACCTGATGCGCGCGGAAGGTGCCCTCCACTTGTACGCCGTCGACGACCTTGGGCCCGGTCCATCCCTTGGGCGAAATGAGCACGATCATGGGCCATTGCGGCCGCTTCTTGAAGCCGTTATCGCGCGCGTCTTTCTGGATTGTCTGAATTCGGGTTACGACGTTTTCGAGCGCCTCGGCCATAGCGCGATGCATTGGCTCCGGGTCGTGGCCTTCGACGAATGTAGGGTCATATCCGTACCCGCGTAACAGATCTGCCAATTCCGGCTTAGGGATCCGGGCCAGAACGGTGGGGCCGGCGATTTTGTATCCGTTCAGATGCAGAATCGGGATGACAGCGCCATCGCGCGCGGGATTCAGGAATTTGTTCGAGTGCCAACTGGTGGCGAGCGCTCCGGTTTCGGCCTCGCCATCTCCGATCACACAACACGCGAGCAGGTCCGGGTTGTCGAACACGGCTCCATAAGCGTGCAGCAGCGAATATCCGAGTTCGCCGCCTTCGTGGATCGATCCGGGAGTCTGGGCAGCGGCGTGGCTGGGAATCCCGCCGGGAAACGAAAATTGCTTGAACAGCCGCTTCATTCCCTCGGCATCCTGTGTGATATTCGGGAACAGCTCACTGTACGTGCCTTCGAGATACGTGTTGGCGACCATCCCCGGACCGCCGTGACCGGGGCCGCAGATGTAGATCATGTTGAGGTCGAGCTTCTTGATCAGACGGTTGCAGTGGACGTAGATGAAGTTCAGACCAGGCGTGGTTCCCCAATGGCCCAGCAGCCGCGGCTTGACGTGATCCAGCCGCAGCGGTTCCGTCAGCAGGGGATTGTCGTAGAGGTATATCTGGCCAACTGAGAGGTAATTGGCCGCGCGCCAATACGCGTTGATTTTGTGAATTTCGTCATCGGGGATCATTTCGGTTGTCCCGGCGGCAAAGGACGCCATCTCGCGGATTATGCGGCTGGAACTCAGCCGCACTCCGATCTTACCTGAAAACTGTTGACGATCCGGTTACAAAGACACTTGGGGCAACAAGAGTCTATTGACTCTGCTGCGCGGACGCATTTGCGCCAAATGACGCAGCGTGGACCTACTTCGCTTGATAGCCTTCGAGCGAGTGGTCGTGATCCTTGTAGTACTTGCCGGCGTCGTTCAGATCCGGCTTGCCCATGGTTACGTGACAGAATGTACAGCCCTTCTTTTCTTTTTTCGAATATTCCGGCTTGCCATACACGGGCTTTACGTTGATGGACAAGCCTCCGAACAAAAGCGCCAGAGCAACCGCACTCTTCCAAATGGTCGACATTGAAACTCTCCTCACACTGATTTAAGTGCAATTCCGAGCCCATGACGGTCTGCCGCGAGTGTGGTACAAGAGGACTCATGCCCGGGAGCCATCCTGCAGAAGTACTCAGGGCCCTGCTAGACGCCTCTTCATTTGGGGTTATTGCCGTGGACACCAAAGGCCTGATCCGCCTCTGGAGTAATGGAGCCCGGCAGATATTTGGCTGGACTGAAGAAGAGATGATCGGCCAGCGTCCGCCTGTGGACCTGGAATTGCCCGGTAAAGCGGGGGATGAGAGGCAGCGCGCGCACAAGAAGGACGGATCCGCGGTCGATCTGGAGGTGCGGGTTTCTCCCTGGAAAAGCGAACGAGGAAATGTGGAGGGTACGGTTGCCATTCTTAACGACATCACGCCGCACCTGGAGATGGAGCGGGGGATCGTCAAGTTGATGGCTCTGGAGAAAGAGGTACAGATCGAACGGCGTTTCCGCGAGTTGCTGGAGGCGGCGCCCGACGCGATCATCGAAATCGATCGCCAGGGCCGCATCATCCTGTTGAATCGCGTGACGGAAAAGCTGTTCGGGTATACGCGGGACCAACTTCTCGGCAAGCCAGTGGAATTTCTGATTCCAGAGGATCTCCGCGCTTTTCATGTTCACCATCGGGAGGATTATTGGAACAAGCCGCAGACACGTCCAATGGGGAGCGGACTCTCGTTGTTGGGTCAGCGGCAGGATGGCTCACGGTTTCCAGTGGAAATCAGCCTCAGCCCGGTGGAATCCGAGGGCGGCTTCCGGGTCACCGCCATTATTCGCGACATCAGCGAGCGAAAGCTGGCGGAAGACCGGATCAAAGCCATCCAACAAGGCTATACCCAGGAACTGGCCGCGAAGAACCTGGAACTGGCGGAACGTAATCAGGAAGTGGAGCGAGCCAACCGTTTGAAGAGCGAGTTTCTCGCCGGCATGAGCCATGAACTTCGCACGCCGCTGCACACGATTATCGGTTTTTCGGAATTGCTATCGGAGGAGCTGGAAGGTCCACTCAACGATAAACAGAAGCGGTTCGTCGGCCATATTCACAAAGATTCGCTGCATTTGCTGGAGCTGATCAACGATGTGCTCGATTTGAGCAAGATCGAGGCGGGGAAGCTGGAATTGCGGCCGGAGGTTTTCGATATCCGCCAGCCGATGGACGAAGTCTTGTCCTCGATCAACCCGCAGGCCGCCGTGAAATCGATTCGGATCGAGACCGTGGTCGCGATCGACCGGGAACTCTATGCGGATCGAGTGCGGGTGCGGCAGATCCTGTTCAATCTCTTAAGCAATGCGGTGAAGTTTACTCCCGAAGGAGGGAATATCCGGGTGGAAGCCAGTCAGCGCGAGGCGTGTGTGGAGATTTCGGTTACCGATACCGGCATCGGCATCCCGCAGGCGGAGCACCAGGCGGTTTTCGACAAGTTCCACCAGGTCGGACATACCACGAAGGGCGTCCGGGAAGGCACCGGCCTCGGGCTCGCGATCACGCAGCGTCTGGTCGAAGAGCACGGTGGAAAGATCTGGCTGGAAAGCGAACCTGGCAAGGGAAGCCGCTTCAGCTTTACGATTCCATTCGATAGCGGGCGCGCATGAAAACAGTCCTGATCGCGGATGACAAGCCGACGGGGCGCGAACTGGTGCGCACAGTGCTCGAGAACACGGGCTATACGGTAATTGAAGCAGTGGACGGGAACGAGGCGTTGCGCTGCGCGCGCGAGTCGAGGCCGGACCTGATTATTTTGGATTTGCACATGCCGGGCCTGGATGGCTTTGGCGTGATCCAGGAGCTGCGGCGCGACCCGCAGTTCGCGGAAACTCCGATCGTGGCCTTAACCGCCAGCGCAATGCAGGGGGATCGCGAGCGCGCGTTGTCGATCGGGTTTACCGGTTACATTACCAAGCCAATCCGTCTTACCCTGTTACGTGATGAGGTGGAGCGCCTTTTGAGATGATCGCCGCCAAGCCGTCGGTTTCGTTACTGATTATTGATGACAATGAGGGCAGCCTGGAGATGCTCTCGTCGGCGCTCGCGCAGCAAGGCGTCGAGATTATGACGGCGTCGGATCCAGAGGCGGGAGTGGACTTGATTCATAGCCGGCGCCCGCAGATCGTGCTGACGGACCTGGTGATGCCTCGTATGAGCGGCTTGGAAGTATTGGAACGGACCATGGAGTTCGATCCGTCGATCGACGTGATCCTGATGACAGCGCACTACTCTACGGAGTCCGCCGTCGAGGCGATCAAGAAGGGCGCGTCGGATTATTTGAACAAGCCAATTTCGATCTCGGCATTACGAGAGCGCATTGGGAAGCTGGTTGAAGAGGCCAGAAAGCGGCAGCGCACCGTCCAGCTTGAAGACGAACTGCTGGCGAGCGCCGAATTCGAGGGCATCATCGGAAAAAGCCCGCTGATGTGGGATCTGTTTTCGAAGGTCCGGCGCGTCGCACCGCATTATCGCGCGATGCTGATCACGGGCGAGACCGGGACGGGAAAGGATTTGATCGCGCAGGCGCTGCACAAGCTGAGTCCGGCGGCGTCCGGTCGTTACGTGGTCCTAAATTGTTCCGCGGTAGTCGAGACCCTGTTTGAGAGCGAATTGTTCGGTCACGTCAAGGGTTCCTTCACTGGCGCAACCACCGACAAGGCCGGTTTATACGAGCACGCGCACGGCGGCACTCTGTTTCTCGACGAAATCGGCGACATGCCGCTGGCCACGCAGGCGAAGCTTCTTCGCGTTTTGCAGAATCAGGAAGTCCAGCGCGTCGGATCACTTACGGCGCGCAAAGTGGACGTGCGTGTAATTGCCGCGACCAATCGGGACTTGCGCACCGCGATCGCCGAAAAGCACTTTCGAGAGGATCTCTATTACCGGCTTTCGATGGTGGAGGTTCAAGTGCCCCGGCTCGCGGACCGCAAGGAGGATTTGCCGCTGCTGGAGCGGCACTTCATATCAAAATTTGCCACGCAGTATCGGAAGCCGATTCAGGGCCTGACGCATCGCGCCCAGATTCTGTTGTCGCTACACACCTGGCCGGGCAATGTACGCGAACTGGAGAATGTGATCGGGCACGCGTCCATGATGGCCATGGGCGAGACGATCGACGTGCCCGATCTTCCCTCGTATCTGCATAACGCCTCGGGGCCGATTCCCCAGACCCTGGAACCTGTCTCCGTGGGTCCCGACGCGAATGTCGGAACACTCGAGGAGCAGGAGCGGCTGCTCATCCTCCGCGCGCTAGAAGCGTCGGCGGGGAATCAATCCCAGGCGGCCCGCCTGCTGCGAATCGGACGCGACGCCCTTCGCTACAAACTGAAAAAGCACAACCTGCAATAGAGCGGTCTGTGACGCGCTGCCTCTAGACGCTGATTACAGGCGCGGGAGCGTGCCGGATGATTCCGTAGGCGTGAGTCCGAAGACGTCCCAGGGTTTCATTCAAAACGCCACGGCCGATCACCACCAGGTCGGCTCCATGACGCCGTGCTTCTTCGCGGACGCCATCGGCGACAGCGCCAATGGTCACGCACAGCGGCGCTTCGATACGCGCCGCCTTTTGCAGCTCTTCGATCCGCTTGCGGGCTTCCAGGCGCAGATCCTCTTCCAGTTGCCCGTCCATTTGCTTCGGCACCCCGGCCTCCATGCCCGGGATCACGTGCACCAGGCGAAGCGTCGCTCCGGTATCCTTGGCGAGATTGGCGGCCCACTTCATCAACGGGATGCTGTTCGGCGAGGCGTCTACGGCGCAGACAATCGCGCGCATTTTCGCGTGATCCCGGACAGGGGACTCTTCGACGTGCGCGGCGGTCCACACCGGGCATTCGGCATCGTGCAGAACCTTGGCGGTCACCGACCCAAGCAGCAGGCTGCGGAACGGTCCGTAGCCGTGCGTGGGCATCATGATCAGGTCGACCTTGTTGTTGCGCGCGAATTCGACAATCACTTGCGCGGGGTCGCCCAATTCCGCGACGCGGTCCACTTGCAGATGCGCGAATTCCTTCACCAGCGATCCTTCCAGCCTGGTCTTGAGCTCGTCGAGGATCTCATCGGTGTCGATCATGACGGGTCCGCCCGGATCGCCCATGCCCGCGTACCAGAACGGTTGCGCCACGCTGAGTAAGGTTATTTTCGCGCCAAACCGGCTGGCAATGGCATCCACGAACGGAACAGCTCCGCAGCATCGATTTGAGAAATCGATGGGAAACAAGATGTGTTTGATGTTCAGCATGGCAAACTCCTCGCTGAACAAAAGGGCATCTGAGGAACCATCATGGGATCCCTTATTCGACAGGAAGTTAGGAGGGCTCGGTCGTTTCGGAGCGCTACTTAACCCAGCGCAGGACCCATCCAGCCGAGGCAATCGGCGCATTCAAGCGACAGACCGGCACGACCTGTGCTAACTTCTGACCAATGAACTGTCCATTGGTGCGCCTGACATCTTTTTGCTGCATTCTTGCCGGAGCCGCAGCGGCCCAGACTCCTTCGATTGATTGGGGTAAGCAGAAAGCGGAGATCCTGAATCATTACCGGTCCCTAATCCAGATCAATACCAGCAATCCGCCGGGGAATGAGACCAAGGCGCTCGAGTACATCAAGAAGGTTCTGGAAGCGGAAGGGATTCCGACCAAGACGTTCGCGCTGGATCCGAATCGCGCGAACCTGGTCGCCCGGTTGAAGGGAAACGGCAGCAAGCGTCCACTGTTGATTCTGGCTCACACAGATGTGGTCGGCGTGCAGCGGGAGAAATGGCCAGTGGATCCCTTCGGCGCGGTATTAAAGGACGGCTATGTCTGGGGACGGGGAGCCGTCGACGACAAGCCCATTCTCGCGGCGAATCTGATGGTGATGCTGCTGTTAAAGCGATCCAACGTTCCGCTGGATCGCGACGTAATTTTCATGGCTGAGTCGGGAGAAGAAGCGGACGTCACTGGCGTTGGAATCAATTTCATGGTCGAGAAACATCTGGACGAGATCAACGCCGAGTTTTCGCTCACCGAAGGCGGCGGCGGCACGCTGGAAAACGGAAAAGTCGCGACGATTCACGTAGGGACAGCGGAGAAGGTCCCGGCGCGGTTGCGGCTGGTGGTGAACGGGACGTCGGGACACGGCTCGGTGCCGCGGCTCGACAATGCGCTGGTTCATTTGAGCGCGGCGGTCGAGAAGGTCGGCCGATGGGAGACGCCCATGCGGCTCAACGACACCACGCGGACGTACTTCGAAAAGCTGGCGACCATCAGCACTTCGGAAAAAGCGGCCGTGTACAACGGTCTGCT
>DATGGL010000055.1:0-13269 GCA_035308605.1 Bryobacteraceae bacterium | reverse complement strand
TCTGCTGGCGGGCACCAACGTGGTGGTGGCGGGCTACGGCTGGTGCGGACGCGGGTTCGCGATGCGGGCGCGTGGATTGGGCGCGAACGTGATTGTCACCGAGATCGATCCGACCAAGGCGATCGAGGCCATCATGGACGGATACCGCGTGATGACCATGCATGACGCAGCCGCCATCGGCGATGTGTTCGTCACGGTTACGGGCAACAAGAACGTGGTCGCGCGCGATCATTTCGAAAGGCTCAAGAGCGGAGCGATCCTCTGCAACTCCGGGCACTTCAACGTGGAAATCGATCTGGAAACGCTGGGCTCCATGGCGTCCAGCCACAAAGAGACGCGCGCGTTCGTCGAGGAGTTCTCGATGCGCGATGGGCGCAAGATTTACGTTCTCGGCGAAGGCCGCCTGATCAATCTCGCCGCGGCCGAAGGGCATCCGGCTTCAGTGATGGACATGAGCTTCGCCAATCAGGCCCTGTCGGCCGAGTATATGGTGAAGAATCACGCTTCCCTCGAGAAGAAGGTCTATTCGGTGCCGGAAGAGCTCGACAAGCAGGTGGCCAAGATGAAGCTCGAATCGATGGGCGTTTCGATCGACCGCCTTTCGCTTGAGCAGGAAGAGTACCTGGCGGGCTGGTCTGAGGGAACCTAACGAACTGTGGCGCTAGTTGAAGGCGTAAAGCATTCCCTCGAAATCACCGTCCCCGTGACGGAAGTCGAGCAGGAAACCGAGCGGGTTGTCGCGGAAATCCAGAAAAAGGTGAAGCTGCCCGGATTCCGTCCCGGCAAGGCGCCGGTGGGCCTGGTGAAAACTCGCTTCGCGGGCGACATCCGGCAGGACGTTCTGGAAAAGCTGGTCCCGCGCTTCTTCCGGCAGGCCGTCGACAAGGACCATCTGGAAGTGGTGGGGACGCCGGATATTTCGGATGTCCATTTCCACGCCGGCGAGCCGATCAAGTTCAAGGCTGAATTCGAGGTGGCTCCCACTCTCGAGCTGAAGGACTATCGAGGCATCGTGGTGAATTACAGCGAGCCCGAAGTTACCGAGGAGGACGTCACCAAACGGCTGGACGAAATCCGCGAGCAGAAGGCCGAATACGTGAACGAGGAGCCGCGTCCGCTGGTGGATGGCGACTACGCGCTGGTTTCGCTCGAAAGCCTTTCCGGAGTGGCTGAGAAGGTCTCGCAGGACGAGTTGATGCTCAAGATCGGCGATGAAGCGACCATGCCGGTGTTTACCGAGAACCTGCGGGGCGCGTCGCCGGATGAGTCACGCGAGTTCGATGTGACCTATCCGGAGGATTACGATCGCAAAACGCTGGCCGGCCGCACGGTGCGATTTAAGGCGGTTTTGAAGGCCGTCCGGCGCAAGGAACTGCCGGAAGTGAACGATGAGTTCGCCAAGGACCTGGGCGACTATCAGACGCTCGAAGAACTGAAGAATGCGATCCGGCAGTCGATTCAAAGGGAGCGCGAGCAGCGCGCGCAGGAAGACGCGAAGCACCAGTTAATCGACAAACTGGTCGAGATGCACGAGTTTCCGGTGCCGTCGGCGTACGTCAACCGGCAGGTGGAGATCAACGTCGAAAATCAGTTGCGGGCGCTAGCGGCGCAGGGCATCGATCCCCGCTCGATCAAGCTGGATTGGAACAAGGTCCGCGAGTCGCAGAAAGAGAAAGCCGAGCGGGACGTGAAGGCGTCCCTGCTGCTCGATAAAATCGGCGAGCGGGAAGCGATCGGGGCGACGCAGGAAGAGGTCGACCGCGAAGTGCAGCAAGTCGCGCGGCGCCAGCGCGAAGCGGTCGCGGTGACGCGCGCGAAGCTGCAAAAAGACGGCGCGATCGGCCGCATCGCGGCGCACATCCGCACGGAAAAAACCCTGACGTTCCTATTCGAGCACGCGCGCAAGGAAGCAGCAAAGCCCGCCGAGCCCGCGTCCGAGTAACTTCGCGATCCACCCCGCTAAGCGGGCATATCCCTGCGAAACCTGTATCGGAAGACCATAATGGAGATTCGTGCCGGCCCGTTGACCGGCGCGGATTCGAGCTTCCATCATGCAACCAACGCGGGTCCGATACAGAGCCGGCGGGTTTCTCCTGGCCTTAGCGGCCGTCACATACCTGGACAGGGTTTGCATTTCCGTCCTGGCGCCGAACATCGCGCGCGACCTCAGCCTGAACAAGATTCAGATGAGTTTTGTGTTCAGCGCGTTCGCCGTCGCCTATGCCGGATTCGAAATCCTGACCGCCTGGTGGGGGGAACGCATCGGACCGCGCCGCGTTCTCACTCGCGTCGTCGCCTGGTGGTCCTGCTTTACGATCGCCACGTCATTCGCGTGGAATTACGGCAGTCTGCTCGTGATCCGGTTTCTGTTCGGAGTCGGAGAAGCGGGCGCGTGGCCGAATGCGGCTCTGGCGTTCTCCCGGTGGACGCCGTTAAGCGAGCGCGGACGGGCCCAGGGTTTTTTCTTCGCGGCCGCGCACTTTTCCGGCGGGGTCACTCCGCTGATGGTCGCGGCGATGGTTCCTTACATGTCCTGGCGAGCGATTTTCGCCACCTGCGGGACGGTTGGTTTCGTGTGGGCCATCGCGTGGTTTCAATGGTTCCGCGACGAACCGCGCGACCACAAGGCGGTTAACGCCGCGGAAGCGGAATTGATCGAGACGGGCCGTCACATCAAGACCCACGGGCACGCCGGAGGAGGCGGATGGCGCCTTCTGGCAAGATCTTCCAGCGTCTGGTTTCTCTGTCTCGCCTATTTCTCGAACAGCTACGGCTCGTACTTCGTCATGACCTGGCTGCCGACATATCTGGCGGAGCAGCGGGGCTTTCAGAAGGAATCGCTCAGCATTTTTTCGGGACTTCCATTACTTCTGAGCGTCGTGGGCGACCTGAGCGGCGGCGCGATTACCGATTTCATTACGCGCCGCTTCGGTTTGCGCATCGGCCGTTCCGGTGTCGCAGTGGTGGGGTATACGCTGGCCGGCGCCGCGATGTTCGCTTCCATCGTTTCCACCACGCCGGTGATGGCGGCGACCCTCATCGCGGTGGCCGTCGCTGCCTCGATGCTTACCTTAGCGGCCAGTTGGGCGACGTGTATCGACATGGGCGGCGAGCACACCGGCGTTCTAAGCGCCGCTATGAACACCACCGGCCAGATCGGATCGATCGTCAGTCCGATTGTGACCGGTTGGGCTGTCACTCATTTTTCGAGCTGGCAGACGCCGCTGATGGTCATGGGCGGGCTGTATGTAGTGTCGGCGATTCTTTGGGCCCTGGTAGATCCGCGCAAACGTATCGACGAGAAAAGCGACGCGGGCGAAGTAACCTCTACAATGTCTGCTTAATCCTCTCCAGGAGCCGCGTGGTGTATTCGGTATTCACCCGGGCGGGCGATTTGGGATCGACGGCGGGCAGAGCCGCGATCTCCTGCTTCCAGGGCGCGGCCTTCTTTCCCAGCGTGTCGATCGCGTTGAGGGCATGGATCGCTACATAGGAGCCGGCCTCCGGAGAATTCGCAAGTTTAATCAACACCGGCACCACTGCGTTAACATCTTGTTCCGATCCAAATGTTCCGAGAGCTTCCGCGGCTGCGATGCGAACGTGGGGTGACGGATCCCTGAGGCATTCCTGCAGCGCGGGGCGCGTTTTCGCGACCTCGTCCGCGCCTCGCATCAGGATGCCCATCACGCCCCAGTAACGGACGCCGCTGTCCGGATCCTTCATCGCTTTCTCCAGTCTGGCGGTTGCGGGCTGCATCGAACTCGCCAGATCGGCCGCCGCCAGCACGCGATCGACGGGGTATTGTTTCGGATCGTGACCCATTTCGTAGGGGGTAGAGCCTTTGGCCCGAGAATGCATCTCCCCTTCCGGCAAGAGTCCGACGTCCTTCAGTTCCAACTCATGCGCATGGTGCGACTTCCGAAAACGCTCCAAGGTCGATCGGTGCTGCGCGGAAGCGGCGAGATTCGTCACCTCATCGCGGTCGACTTCCAGGTCGTACAACTCCTCGGGCGGCTTGGTCTGCCAGAAATAGGTTTGGGGCGGCTTCAACTTCCCATCCTTGTAAAGTTGCTCCCAAACCTGGGTGGAAGGAAGATTCCACATATACGTCACATGCTGGCCATAAATTTTATGAGGATTGTAATTCCGGATGTAGACGTAGCGCTTATCGCGCGTCGATCGCATCAGGTCATATCGTTCGTCCATCCGGCCCCGAAATCCATGCAGGTAGGCGCGGGGCGCACTCTCGAACGCTCCTGCGAAGGACTGGCCCTGGTGGAAAGCCGGAGGCTTCAGACCCGCCAGGCTCAGCATCGTGGGGGCAAGATCTATGGTCCCGAGCAGCCGGTCGCTCTTGCCGCCGGCGACGTAATCCTTTGGCGCAAGGTGTTTGTATTTTTCGGGAAATACAAGAATCATCGGCACATGCAGGCCGGAATCATAGGGGAAGCGTTTGTAGCGGGGCATTCCGCATCCATGGTCGCTGGTCACCACGATGATGGTCTCTTCGGTCAGGCCGTCCTGCTCCAGTTCGTCGAGCCGGGCTTGATGCTGAGTATCTTCGGCGGCGAGGAGGTCATGATATTGAGCCCAGTCTCTGCGCACCTCCGCTACATCCGGCTCAAACGCGGGAACGCGGGCCTTCGCCGGATCGTGAATGATGTTCTTGTTGGTTGCGCTGCGGAATATCTGGCTCTCATGGGTGGTCATGTTGTTGAACACCGCGAAGAAGGGTTGACCTGGTTTCCGGTTTCGCCAATGGCCGTCCGCCGGCGTGTATGGGCCGCCGCCGCCGTTACCGCCGAGCGAGGCATCCCATGTGCCCTCCGGTTTTTCGAGGTTATAGTCCTCCTTGCCGTTATTGGTGCAATAGTAGCCAGCCGCGCGAAGGTATCCGGGGAACATTTTCCAGCCGGCGGGCATGCGCGTCATGGAGCGCATGTGCTCGGCGCCGGTGGAAGTTGGACAAACTCCGGTGATAATAGCCGTCCGCGCGGGCGCGCACACTGGAGCGCTGGCCCAGGTGTTGGTATAGACGCATCCTCGTTTCGCCAGACGATCGAAGAAGGGAGTGGTGGAATATTCGTCTCCGAAACAGTGCAAGTGGGGTCCAATATCCTCCCACGTCAGCCAAAGAATATTAGGCCGGGATGTAACGGCGGCATCCAGGAACCGCGTAGCAGCGGCGCTGGCCGCACCCTTTAGAAAGACCCGGCGATTTGGGCGCTTCGACATGAGTTGGAGACCTCCACGTCCCCCTTTCAAAGGTATACCTTTCCGCTTTAGCCGCATGCTTTGCACGAAATTTCTGGAGTAAGCTGTTTAGGGGCGATTATGATCAATCGACGAGAATTTATCGCTGCGGCCGCCTCGACGGCTTCTCTCTTAGCGCAGCCGACCTATGAATGGGGAGGCCCGGCGCTCGACATTCATCTCCATTTGCGGCCGGATGGTGAATCGGACTTCGCCCATATTACCGGCAGCGGCGTAACCAAAGCTGTCCTGCTCACGCGAGTGGATGCGGTCGGCCAGGCGAAAGCGCTGGCGGAAAAGCACCCCGGCCGGTTCGTCTGGTTCGTCAGCGCCGACATCCTGAAGCCCGAAAACGACGCTCTGCTCGCGCAAGCCGTGAAGGGCGGGGCCTTGGGGTTCGGCGAGATCAAGACTAAGGTAGAGTGCGACGGCCCTGAAATGAAGCGCATGTACGCGCTCGCCGCCGACGTGAACGTGCCCATTCAGATCCACTTCGGGGACGTGCCCCAGCCTTCCGGGAACGCGGTCTTCAATGGCGGATTCAAGCGCTTCGACAAGATGCTGAAGGCGTTTCCGAAGACCAAATTTATCGCCCACGCGGACACCTTCTGGGCCAACGTGAGCGCGGATTACGCTAACGACACCGCCTATCCGAGTGGTCCCATTAAACCCGGGGGCATCAGCGACAAGTGGCTGTCGGAGTATCCGAATCTGTGGGCGGACATGTCGGCGAACTCCTGCAATAATTTCCTGAACCGCGACCCCGAATTCACGACGGGGTTCCTCAGTCGGCATCAGGACAAACTCATGTTCGGCTGCGACTGCTCCTGCTCGGACGGACGCGGCGGCGGGAACACCAACCCCTCGCCCCGTCTCCACGGAAAGTGCATCGCGCGTGAGACGCTGGCGGCGGTCCAAAAGATGTCCAAGCCGGAAGTGTTCCGCAAGATCCGCTGGGAAAACGGAACCAGGCTGCTGGGTATCGCCGGCCAGGCGTAGCGTCGTCGCGTCGAAACGAATCGAGTGCTGGATTCTGGACGGATTACTGCGTGCGCGGCTCAGTGGGCTAGATCGATTACATAAGGACGACACTGAACCGCGTGCGATAGCGAGCGGGTCGTCCAAGCGCCAGCAGGTGCCTGACAAGCGTCCAGTCGGGAGCAACAAACGCGCCGCATGCTGGAGAGGATTCTGAACGGATCAGGACCCGCTTACTGCGTGCGCGGTTCAGTGGGCTAGATCGATTACATGAGGCCGGCACTGAACCGTGCGCGATAGCGAGCGGGTCGTCAAGCGCAGGCAGGTGCCTTGACAAGTGTCCAGTCGGGGGCAACGAACGCGCCGCATGCTGGAGAGGATTCTGAACGGATCGCGACCCGCTTACTGCGTGCGCGGTTCAGTGGGCTAGATCGATTACATGAGGCCGACACTGAGCCGCGTGCGATAGCTAGCGGGTCGTCAAGCGCGGGCAGGCGCCTGAAAAGTGTCCAGTCGGGGGCAACGGACGCGCCGAATGCTGGAGAGGATTCTGGACGGATCACGACCCGCTTACTGCGTGCGCGGCTCAGTGGGCTAGATCGATTACATAAGGACGACACTGAGCGCGCGACAGCATGCGGCCTGACAAGTGTCCGGTCGGCGGGCAGCGATCGAGCTGTGACTAGGGTCAAATCCTATACCATGGATCGAAGACGGGAAGTTTGATGGAAGGTAACGCTAGTTTTCGCCGCGCGGCAAGTACGATCCTGCTGGCCATTGCGCTGATTGGGTGCAGGCAGTCTCCCCGGGAGCCGGTGACTTTGCGGTACACGTATTCCTGGAACGAGGACCGGCCGAAAACCAGGGCACTGTTGCAGCAGTTCACGCAGGAAACCGGGAATCGCGTCGAAAGCATTCCGATTCCGGAGTATACGCGCGATTACCTGGATCTGGCGCACAAGCTTCTCAAAGACGGCTCCGGCGCCGACCTCCTGAATATCGATTTGATCTGGGCGCCAATTCTTGAACCCGATTTGATCGATCTGCGGCCCTACCTGGCGGCCGAAATCCCGCAGCTTGAACCGCAGTTGCTGGATAGTTACACCGTCAACGGGAAGCTGGTGGCGGTCCCGTTCAACGTTCCGCTGGGAGCCCTGGAGTATCGAGCGGATCTGCTGCGCGAATACGGTTATGATCATCCTCCGAAGACGTGGAGTGAACTCGAGAGCATGGCGCAGCGGATCCAGACGGGCGAGCGCGCCAAGGGCATCAAAGACTTCTGGGGTTATGTGTGGCAGGGGGCCGATGGGGAAGCTTTAACCTGCAATGCCCTGGAATGGCAAGTGGCCGCGGGCGGGGGCCGGATCATCGAACAGGACCGCACGATCAGCGTGAATAATCCGGCGGCGATTCGGGCATGGGAGCAGGCCAGGCATTGGGTCGGCTGGATTTCGCCGCCCAGCGTGGTGGCGTACCGGGAACTGGACACCGAACTCGTTTTCGACGCCGGCAAGGCTGCCTTTAATCGCATCTGGTTCCTCACTCCGATGACCAAGACCGGGCAAGCTCGCCAGATCGGCTGGCGCAGCTTCCGGCCGCCGGTGGTCAAGAGCGGGTTTTCGAGAATGCCTGGAGGACCGGGCGGATTGGCCGGGACTCTGGGAGGAACCGGCACTGCCGTCTCCTTACACACCTCGCATCGCCAGGAAGCGATCGCGCTGCTGCGATTTCAGCTTCACGCCCTAATGGAGGTGAACGAAGCCGGTAATGGTTCCAGCGGGCCGATGCAGACTCAATTCGCCGATCCGCCATCGGACCCACGCGCTTCTCCGGTATCATCGAATCAACTTGCGAACATCGTCGCCCGGCCCTCTGTCGCGACCGGCGCTAAATATAAGGAAGTTTCTAGAGCATACATCGACGCCGTCCATTCGGTTCTTACCGGACAGAAGCAGGCGCCTGAGGTCGCGGCCGGACTGGAAAAGCAACTGATCGAAATCACTGGTTTCAAAGCGGGTCCTCCTAAGGCCGAGCCCAAGATTGCGGCCCAGGAGTCGACGAAGACTGCGGCCCAACAGGCGACAAAGACGGCGGACAAGATGATGCGGTAGGGTGAACGATTAGTCGTTCGCACTTTCGTAATTGTCGTTTCCGGAACCAGCAACGCTTGCATGAGCCAATGAACTCACCAGACGGCAACTATTTCAACATCGACCGGCGTCTGACGCTCACGCTGGCTTTGTTAATCGCTCTCATTCTGGGTGGAAACGGTCTGGTGATTCTGCAGTTTGAGAGAGCTCGCCTGCAGACCGATCGTCTGACGGGCGTAAGCCAGCAGTTGATCGCGGTTTTGCGTCTGCAGGAGGGCCTGCTGTCCTTCCATCAGCGTTTGAGCGAGCTTGCACAGGCCAAGGATGCGCCCCGCCTGTTAGCTGAAATCGCGCCGCTGCGCACCGCGATTCTGGAACAGGCGCGTCAAACCCGAAGCACGCTGGCTTACCTGCCGCAGGAGTTTCTGGTCGATCCCGCGTTTCTCACGGCCCTGGACGCGTTTGGAACCACCCTGCCGGCGCAGCTCCGGGACATCACCGGACTGGCCGGCGCGGGCGACTGGGAGGCGGTTCGCCTGCGCCTCGAGAACGAATCCAGACAAATGGAGAGCACCACCGCGAACCTCGTCCGGAACATTGACCTGAAGCTGGACGAAGAACTGCCGCGCGCCGTCGCGAACATGCGAGATGTGCAGCGCCGGATCCTGATTATTGTCCCGGCGACGGCTATCCTCACGGTTTTCATCGCCGCATTCTTCGGATGGGCCATCGCGCGACGCATGCTGGAGCTCCGCCTGGAAGAACGATTGAATGAGCGCAACCGCATCGCGCGGGAATTACACGATACCCTGTTGCAGAGTTTTCAAGGCGTGCTGATGAAATTTTCCGGCGTCGGATACCTGATCCGGGACCGGCCGGCCGAGGCGGAGAAAGCGCTGGAGAAGGTGATCGGCCAGGCCCGCGAAGCGATCAGCGAGGGCCGGGACGCGGTGCAGGGATTGCGCAGCTCGACCGTAATTTCGAACGACCTGGCGCGCGCGATCCGGACGTTTGGAGAACAGCTCGCCACCGAGCGAAGCGAACAGAATTGTCCCGAGTTCCGCATGCTTGTGGACGGCGAGGTAAGAGATCTGGCTCCGCTCGTCCGGGACGATGCCTTTCGGATTGCGTGCGAGGCGCTGCGCAACGCATTCCGGCACTCGGAGGCGAGCCGGATTGAAGTGGAAATCCAATATGCCCGGCGTCATCTGCGGCTGCGGGTCCTGGACAACGGAAAAGGTATCGATCAGAAGGCCCTGGGCGGGGGCGCGCGGGAAGGCCATTTCGGTCTGGCCGGCCTGCACGAACGCGCCAAGGTGGTGGGCGGCAAACTGGCGATCCGAAGCCGAGTCGACTCGGGTACGGAGATTGACCTGATCATTCCCGGGTCAATTGCCTATGCCAAATCTCAGGTCGCTGCGGGCCAGGGCTAGCTAAAAACTACTAATGTAGACTCGAAATTACATAAGTCTTACAAATCGCTGACGGAATCCGGGTTAGCCTTGGACTGCAAGCTGATTGGCTGAGGCTTTCTTGTGACCACCGAAATCATTAATCTTCCTGATCGTTCCAAGATGAACTGGACTACGATCACCGTCTTTGGACTGTTCCACATCGGCGCCGTTGCCGCGCTGTTCATGTTTAGCTGGCGCTCGCTGGCGGTGGCGGTGGCCCTGTACTGGATCACCATCGGCTTTGGAATCAGTTTGGGTTATCACCGGTTGCACACGCACCGGTCGTTCCGGGTTCCGCAATGGATGGAATATATGTTTGCCGTGTTTGGCACATTGACCCTGGAAGGCGGGCCCATCTTCTGGGTTGCCACCCATCGCATCCATCACGCCAAGTCTGACCAGCCGGGCGATCCGCACTCGCCCAGGGACGGCGCGTGGTGGTCGCACATGGGCTGGATTCTGCTCGGCGAGAGCAAGCATGCGGAGACGCGGGCGATGGCCAGGTATACGCCCGATCTGGCCAAGCACTCTTTTTACGTCTGGCTGAACAATTATCACTGGCTCCCGATGGTTGTTCTGGGAGTTGTCCTGTTCGCCATTGGGGGCCTTCCGCTGATGCTGTGGGGCACCTGCCTCCGCGTCGTGTTGGGACTGCATGCCACCTGGCTGGTGAACTCAGCCACGCACCTGTGGGGCAACCGCCGGTTTGCGACGAAAGACGATTCGCGGAACAACTGGTGGGTGGCGTTGCTTACTTTTGGCGAAGGGTGGCACAACAATCATCACGCGCATCCCACCTCGGCGCGACACGGGCTCGCGTGGTATGAGTTTGATCTCTCCTGGATCACGCTCAAGCTGATGAAGTTTCTGGGCATCGCGAAAAACATTCGCGTGGCCGAGCTGAGCAGTTCCATCGCGGAGCGCGAAGCGGCGTAGAACAGAACCTACACTGGCGCATGCCGATCTGAAACGATGCGCAAGGCTTCGTTGAATCGTGCCTGCCGCGTGTTGCGCAGGAGCCGGTCCCAATGGAGCCGGCCATAGACCGTCCTGGAGTGCTTGTCCTCCAGGGTCAGTTCGCCCGCCCAGAAGCGCCGCTGAAGCTCGGGGAATTCGGGCACGGTCTCGTTCC
Source organism: Bryobacteraceae bacterium (assembly GCA_035308605.1). Taxonomy (GTDB): domain Bacteria; phylum Acidobacteriota; class Terriglobia; order Bryobacterales; family Bryobacteraceae; genus Palsa-187. The sequence goes on along the minus strand of DATGGL010000055.1, from coordinate 2,362 downwards.
AGTCGACCGGCGAGCCCATTTGCAGGAAAGCCATCGCGTAGAACATATGGGACACCTGCCGCATGAGAAAGAACCGGGCCAGTTGATAAGCATCGGGCGATGCTCCGAAATACTCCTGAAGATAGAGGCTCTCCTCCGCCTCATTGGCCACGACCAGATTCGCAACCACCGCAAGATCGGCATACCGGTCGTTCCGGAAAGCCGCTTCCCAATCCACTAGCCAGACGCGCTGTCCGTCGAAAACGAAGTTGTCCGGTTTGAACAGATCGTTGTGACTCGAAACGAAATCCGCATCGTGATGGGGGTAAGCCGCGACGATTTGCGCGTACCGGGCGAAAAGCTCCTCGCTTTCGCCTTTCTCCAGAATGTTCGCCGCTTGAAACCGCTGAAGGAATCCGTCCAACGCGGCCCCTTTGTTGATCAGGAACACGCAGGAGGTGTTGATGTGATCCGGCACTCCGGGAAACGGCGGAAGCGCATGCAGCCTTCGCAGGGCCGCGGGCAGCCGAACCAGCGCTTCCGCCGCCGGGAACGGCCGGGCCTCCACGAAATCTTCGATGGAAAGCTTATCTTCGACGCTGGTGTACAGGACGCGTGGCGCGAGACCGGCTTCCGCCGCAGCCCGCATGCATGCGTAATGGCGTGCGGGATCGTTGGTGCGGCCGCTGATCTTTAACAGAAACGGGAGTCCTCCGACGACGATGCGAAAGACCAGCGACAAGGCCTGATCCTTTATCATGCGGATGCCGTCGAACTCCGCTACCCCAAAAGCTTCGCGCAGGCCGCGACTCACTGCGTCGCTCTTCTCTGGCGGAATCATATAGGTCCTCCTCGCGATGTACCGATGCTAGTCGAATTCGAGAGCGAAATCTAGTCTTGTTTTCAACAACTTAGTTTGCTATTCTAAAATTGGGCCGGTCGCCAGACCCCTGAAATTTCGCGCCGCGCAACCGGGCCAGCACACGGATCAAGGAGGACGCCGATTATGGGTTCGACCAGACGCACCATCCTCGCGGCGGCAGCCACGGCGGCCGTTCCGCGCGTATTTGGCCAGCAGGCGGGGAAGGGAGGCACCGGCAAGTTCTATGAAAAAGGCCCTGTCCGCATCCACTATGAAGAGGCGGGGTCCGGCTTCCCGCTGATGCTGCTGCCCGGCGGGGGATTGAACTCGACCATTTCCTTCTTCACCGGCAACTCACCGTTCAATGCCATGGAGGAATTCAAGGCACAGTACCGCTGCATCGCCGCGGACCTACGCAACGCCCCCTCCGGGCAGTCCACTGGCCCGGTGGAGGTGGACCGGCCGTGGGATTCCTACGCGGACGATCACCTGGGCCTGATGGATCACCTGGGCATCGACAAGTTCATGGTGATGGGTTTCTGCATCGGCGGTCCGTTCATCTGGAATCTTTTGAAGCGCGCGCCCAACCGGGTGGTCGCGGCCGTGCTGGCGCAGCCGGTAGGGTGGCGTCCCGAGATGCGCGACCCTAAGTACCCAGGCGTATTTTGGAAGGCCTGGGGACCGGCGCTGACCGCGCAGCGGCCCGAGATCAAGACGCCGATGGTGGATAAATTTGTAACCAGGATGTTCGAGACCGACCCGGACTTCGTCTTCACCGTCACACGCGATTTCGTGCGAGGTTGTCAAAATCCGATCCTGGTCCTGCCGGACGATGTCCCGGCGCACCCGTACGCCGTCGCCATGGAGTGCGCGATGCTCGCGCCGAATGCCGAGGTGAGCATCTTTCCGTGGAAGGAGCCCAAAGAGCGGATTCCGCTGGTAGTGCGGCAAATCCGTTCTTTCCTCAAGGCGCGCCGGCCTGCTTAGCCCAGTTAAAACCCAAATCCTGGCACCGAGCCGCGAACGTTAGTGAGCGGGTTCCGACGGGGTCTCTCTGACGGGAAACGGGAGGCACGTCAGGACCCGCGCGCTGTCGCTCGCGGCTCGGTGTCGGGCGGATGATGGGAAGCGGGGCTAGGGCTGGGATGTTGAGAGTTGCAGGATATTGGGCAGGTCGCGGTTGCCCTCGTGGCAGGCGTATTCGAAGGGTGGGGTTGCGGATTCCACTGGCAGTGCGGCAAATCCGTTCTTTCCTCAAGGCGCACCGGCCTGCTTAGCCCAGTTGAAACTCAAATCCTGGCACCGAGCCGCGAACCTTAGTGAGCGGGTCCCGACGGGGTCTCTCTGACGGGAAGCCGGAGGCACGTCAGGGCCCGCGCGCTGTCGAGTCCGTGTGAGAACGCGATTCCACCCGGGGAGGAGGGCAAGCGTTGGGCGTGCTTGCCGGGCACGTGTATGTTTCGGATGCTTGTTAACCAGCATCGGGGGCTTGGGTTAGGGTGTATCGAGCGGGAAACGGGT
>DATGGL010000054.1:0-4588 GCA_035308605.1 Bryobacteraceae bacterium | reverse complement strand
GTTGCGAAAATCGAGCTCAAGAAATACGAATGAGCACGCTGACGGTCGTGCGGCACGCGCAGGCCCGGCCGTTTGAGGCGGATTCGGACCGGCTGTCCGACATCGGAGAATTGCAGGCGCGGGCGCTGCGAGAGTATTGGTCGCGGAACGGGATCGCGTTCGACGAAGTTTTGTGCGGGACGTTGCAAAGGCATCGGCAGACGGCGGAACTGGCGCTAGGGCGGGCGGCGCAGGTGTCCCCGGATTGGAACGAGTACGACGTCGACGGGATCTTGCGCGCTCGGCCGGCTTCGTTCGCGGACCCGCGGGCGTTTCAGAAAGAATTTGAGATCGCGATGCAGCAGTGGCTAGCGGGCTCGGCGGATGGGGCCGAGCCGTGGATGGCGTTTCGCGACCGGGTGCTGCGAGGGCTGCGCGCGGTGGTCCAGGGGCCGTCGAATCGAAAGGTGGTTCTCTTTACTTCGGGTGGACCGATTGGAGTGCTGGTGCAGACGGCGCTGGATGCTCCGGAGAGAAGCTTTCTCGAAGTGAACTGGCGGGTGCGGAATTGCTCGATCACGGAATTTGTGTTTCGGGCGGATCGAATATCGCTCGATTCTTTTAACGGGATCGCGCATCTGGGGGACGCGAAGTTGCGGACGTTTCGATAGGCTTTCTGTTAGGCTGTTTGGGCATGAGGCTTTCGATATCGATTGCGCTTCTTGCCTGCGTTGCGCTGGCGCAGCAGACGCCCGCGCCGCTGGAGCTGAACGCGTTCGAGAAGCAGTTTCAGGAAGCCATGACCAACGTGAAGCTGGTGGGCTTTTACACCAGCGGGGACAGCGCGGAACTGCATGAAGACAGTTACGTGATCGAGCGGATTTCCAAGTTCAAAGAAGACACGTGGCGGTTCGAGGCGCGCATCCTTTACAACAAGAAGGATTTTAAAGTCGCGATGAATCTGCCGGTGAAGTTTGCGGGCGATACGCCGGTGATCTCGCTGACGAATTTCGCGGTTCCGGGTTTTGGAACATTTACGGCGCGCGTTGTTTTTTACAACGGAACCTACGCGGGGACGTGGGGCGGCGCGGGACATGGCGGGACGCTGTTCGGAAAGATCGTCAAGAACGAGACCGCGGCGCCGCAACCCGAATAAAGTCCGATGCCCGAGCTTCCGGACATTGCCGTCTATATCGAAGCGCTTGAGGCTCGCATTCTCGGGTCGAATTTAAGGCGGGTGCAGATCGGCAGTCCGTTTCTTTTGCGGACGGCGGAGCCGCCGGTGGATGCGGCGGTGGGGCATAAAGTGACGGGGCTGCGGCGGATCGGGAAACGGATCGCGATCGGATTCGATAATGACGTCTGGCTGGTGTTGCACCTGATGATCGCCGGGCGGCTGCATTGGAGCGACAAGGCGAAGAAACCGGACGGGCGTCGCACGCTGGCGGCTTTCGATTTCGATGCGGGAACGCTGACGCTGACCGAGGCGGGATCGCAGAAGCGGGCGTCGCTGCATGTGGTGACGGGGGAGAGCGGGCTCGAAGGGCTTGACCCGGGCGGGATCGACGTGTTGAACGCGCCGCTCGCGGAGTTCAGCGCAGTGCTCACGTCGGCGAATCATACGCTGAAGCGGGCGCTGACGGACCCTCGATTGTTCAGCGGGATCGGGAATGCGTATTCGGATGAAATCCTGCATCGCGCGCAGCTATCGCCGGTGATGCTGACGCAGCGGATGAAGGCGGACGAGATCGAGCGGCTGCGTGACGCGACGAGGGCGACGCTGATCGAGTGGACCGATTCCCTGCGCAACGAGTCGCGCGGGAAATTTCCGGAAAAGGTGACGGCGTTTCGCAAGGAGATGGCGGTCCACGGAAGGTATGGGGAACCGTGTCCGCGGTGCGGGGCGAAGGTGCAGCGGATCCGGTACGCATCGAATGAGACGAATTATTGCGCGCGGTGCCAGACGGGAGGAAAGCTGCTCGCGGATCGCGCGTTGAGCCGGTTGTTGCGGGAGGATTGGCCTCGGACGTTGGAGGAGTTGGAGGAGCGGCGGGGGTAGGGTCTTGGTTGGGGCAAGCAGCGCGCGCTGGTTTTCGGGAGTCAGACTACTCATAGATCGAGTGTTGTGCGACACGGCTATGGCGGCGATATGATCATGGGGTGAACAGGCATCTGGCGATCTGGCAACTGTTTGTGGTGCTCGGGATCTTTGTGGCTCTGTTCTACCGTGAACTCAGGGCGAGACCGCGACGGTCAATTGTATTGATCGTCGTCTTTTTTCTTGCGGCGATCTTCCTCCGAAGGTGAGTGCCAAGCGTGATCTTGACGCCACTTTTGAGATCTGAACCCTCGCGAAGACCAGCGCTTCGTTAGCGCGACTTCGAATGCTTGTAAGTTTGCCCCAGCTTCTGAGCCGCAAGTGGTGGCAGCTTGTCGCCAGGAAACCTTCTAGCTTGGTCTCCGTCGGCGGTGGGAGAAGTGGCGGCCGTCGGGCGGAGTTAGGGGAGAAGCGCGCGTTAGGCGGGCGCCGCGGAGGACGCGTTAGAATGATTTTGACGGCGGGGTGGCGGAACTGGCAGACGCACGGGACTCAAAATCCCGCATCCTTCACTGGGTATGAGGGTTCGACCCCCTCCCCCGCTACCAACGGCTTTTCGTCAGCTCGCGGCCCGCTCACTGGCGTTCGCGGCTCGGTGAGTGGGTGTGGGCACCGAGGCGCGCGCAACAGCATGCGAGTTCTGCTACGGCCGGGCGGAGTCAACAGCTCCGGAGAGTCAAAATGAGTGCGATGATTGCTCCGGCTGCTACGGCGGCGGCTATGTATGGGGAGACGAGATTCTCCCAGGTTGTCCGGCGTTCGGATCCTTTGTCGAACAACGCGCCGCAAGCTTTGCACGATGGAGCAGGCAAGTCAGCCGTCGTCTGACATTCTGGACAGCGTTTCGAACTCTTCACCCTTTGTTGGATTATGCGCCGGGTGGTGCGGGGAGGGTATCAATCATTTGGCCAATCTCTTGAGTGGGCGGGCGGGGGGCAGCTCGGGGTCGGGTCGGAGTGAAAAGCGCGAACAACCGCTTCCTCTGGTCGCGGTTCTGTGCCGGCGTTCTGGAGGTGGGGCGGGTGTGCGGGATGGCGATGGCACGCCAGGGACCCGCTCACTGGCGTTCGCGGCTCGGTGATTGGGATCAGGCGTGAACAATCAGCGGCCCGAAACATTCGCGATAGGGTATGTTTGGTAAGACGCCCATGAAGATCGTCCTTGTTACCGAGACCCAGACGGGTTGTTACAAATGGAGGGGAGCTATTCCCGCGAAGTATCTGCGGTTGCGGGGGCACACGGTTGAAGTGTTTTCCGGAGGCACGCAGACGTTTGAAGTTCCGGATGTGATGGTTTTTTTCCGGGCACAGGTGCAGGAGGCGAAGGAGCTGGTTGCGGCGTGCCGGAGGCATTCGGTTCGCGTGGTGTTCGATACGGACGATGCTCTGGATCTGATTCCCAGGGAGAATCCGAACTACGCGGGGCTCCAGACCCAAATTCCGATTTATGAATTTCTGCTGCGGGAGGCGGACGTTGTCACTACGACCACGGCGACGCTGGCGGAACACCTGCGGCGTTGGAATGCGAACGTGGCGGTTATTCCCAATAGCGTCGATCCGGAGGAGTGGAGTCCGGCGGCCAAGGGGGCGGGGGTTCGGATTGGGTGGACCGGGAGTCCGACGCACTTCGTGGATCTTGGCGTTGCTCTGGATGCGATTCGCAGGCTGCAAAAGAAATATAACTTCCGATTTATTCTGCAAGGGATCTGCAACGAGAACACGCTCGACGAGCTGCGCGAAGTGCTGATGGCCAGCCTGGGGAAAGAATATTTCAACTCGGCGGCGGGGAAGCCGATGAAGCACTTTCTGAGCCAGCTCGCCGATATCCGGTACGAATTCCATCCCCATGTACCGATTGACCAGCATCCACAGACGGTCTGCAAACTGGGCCTGGATATCGGGATCGCTCCACTGGCGGCGGACCGGTTCAATCAGAACAAGAGCTGCATCAAATATTACGAATATGCGATGGCGGGCGCGGTAACGGTGGCGTCGAAGGTGTTGCCGTATTCAGAAGAAGTGCCGGTCACGGCCAAGAATAATCGCGAATCGTGGATCGCTCAGCTCGAATGGACGCTGAACACGGATCGAGAGGCTTTGGCGCGGGAGCAGCGGGAGTGGGTGCTGACGCACCGGAATATCCAGACCAACGTGGCACTTTGGGAGCAGGCGTTTTCAGGAATTCGCCAGGGAATGATGCAGTCGGGGGCCGTAAAATGAAAAGACGCCGTGGCCGCCGATACCAGCGCCCTTAAATACCGCGCTCTGCTGGAAATCTCGGAGGCGTTTATCGCCTGCCGCGATTACGGACGGCTGCTGCACACGCTGTGGGACTCGCTGCGCGGCGTAATTCCGTTCGATTATCTGGCGCTGGTGCGTTACGATCGCCACAAACAGACGGGATGGCTGGAGGCGTTCGCAGGATACGACGATCCGGGGGTTCCGCTGCGCACCAATCTGCCGCTGGAAGACAGCCCGATTCAGGTGCTGCTTACGACCGGCGAGCCTCTTT
>DATGGL010000053.1:0-11510 GCA_035308605.1 Bryobacteraceae bacterium | reverse complement strand
AAGGCCAAGGATTTTGACGAAGCGATGCGGATCGCGAATGATACGGAGTTTGGCTTGACCGGCGCCGTGTATTCGAAGAATGCGGAGAAGATTCGGCGAGCCGAGGAAGAGTTTCACGTTGGCAATCTGTATTTGAACCGGAAGTGCACGGGCGCGATGGTCGGGGCGCATCCGTTTGGCGGATTCAATATGTCGGGGACGGATTCGAAGGCCGGCGGGCCGGATTATCTACTCCAGTTCGTGCAACCCAAGTCGATCGCAGAGAAGATTTAAGACACCCTCCCTGACTGTTGCGGTTCGGTGGTGAGTGATCGAACCGCCGCGCCTAGGCGCGGACGCGGTTCGACATGGGCGACGCGGCCAGCCCGCCGAGCTGATGCGCGAAGCTCAGCGTGTCCCAGCCCGTTCGGATCTCCACGACCTTGCCGTCGAGGACGCGCGCCATCGCCATTCCCTGCACGCGGAATTCACGATCGCTGGGGGCCATTCCAAAGAGTGCGCCGGATTGACGGCCGCTGGTTACTCCGATGAACGCGACCCATTCGCCGTCTTCGATCATTTGTTCGATTTGAATAGAAAGATCGGGACAGCCGGCCTGCGCGTCGCGGGCATGAGTCATGATCGCAGCCAGGCCGGAGACGCGTTCGTTTCCGTCATAACCGGTTACGTTTTCGGCCACGACGGCGGGCAAATCTTCGACTGGCCCTCGCGTCATCAGCTCCAGATATCGCTTCAGAACGGATTTGTTGTCGGGCGTGCTCATGATGCGCGCTATTCTATCGTTTTCCTGTGTAGGCTGTAGAGAAGCGATGACAAGGCAGCGATGAGAATAAGAATCGCGGGATTGCTGGCCGGCGCGATGCTCGTACGCGCGCAGAACGTCGATTTCAATTCGCAGGTCCACGCGATTCTGGCGGACAAGTGTCTCGTGTGTCATAGCCAGGAGAAACGGTCGGGCGGGCTGTCGCTGGCAACGTATCAGGAAACTTTGAATGGCGGACGCAGTGGGGTTGCCATCAGGCCCGGGAATAGCGGCGGCAGCCTGCTGGTCCAGAGAATCACCGGTCCGGATGCGACCCGGATGCCGCTGGGAGGAATGGCGCTGACGCCAGCGGAAATCGGCGTCATTACGGCTTGGGTGGATCAGGGGGCGCGTCCGACGCCGACGGCCGCAGCTGCCAAAGCCCGGTGGGAGGCGCCGCTTACGCTAACGCGTCCGGCACAGCCCGGTTCGCCGTTTCCGCACTGGACTGGGCCGATCGATCGATTTGCCGCGGCATATTTCGTGGAGCATGGGGTCGGCGAGCCGAGGACTGTTTCCGATGCGGTGTTTGCGCGTCGGGCGTATTTCGACATTTGGGGACTGCCGCCTCCGCCGGAGGAACTTCGCCGCTTTCTCGCCGATACAGCACTGGACAAGCGTTCGCGACTGGTCGCGCGGCTCCTTTCCGATAATCGCAAGTACGCGGAACACTGGATTTCCTACTGGAACGATCTGCTGCGCAACGAAGAGGGCGTCAACTATTATTCGGAGACGGCGGGACGCAAGAGCATCACGGATTGGCTATTGGCCGCGCTCGAATCGAACTTGCCATATAACCGGTGGATCGACAAGCTTCTGAATCCGACGGCTCCGCGCGACCCGGACGGGTTTGTGACCGGGGTCAACTGGCGCGGTACCGTGAGCGCCAGCCAAACGCCGGCGCTGCAAGCGGCGCAGAATACGGCTCAGATTTTTCTGGGCGTCAATCTGAAGTGCAACTCCTGTCACGACAGCTTTATCAGTAAATGGAAGTTAAAAGACGCTTACTCGCTGGCAGCGTACTTTTCTGCGGAGGAGCGGCTGCAATTGTATCGTTGCGACGTCGCACAGGAACAGTATGCCTCCGCCGGATTCCTGTTCCCAGAATTGAGCCGGCCCTTGCCCTCGGCGAGCGCACCCGATAGGCGCGCCACTGCTGCCGCTATTTTCACTGATCCGCGCAATGGGCGGATTCCGCGAACGCTGGTGAACCGGGTCTGGCAGAAGCTGATGGGACGGGGGATCGTCGAGAACGTCGACGAAATGGACGACGAGCCCTGGAGCCCCGCACTTCTGGACGCGCTGGCGAGCGACTTCGTGGACAGTGGCTACGATCTGAAGGCGCTGATCGCGGAGATCGTGAATTCGCGGACGTATCAGCTTCCGGCGGTTGCGCGAGCCGACGCCGCGAAGGGTTACGTTTTCGAGGGGCCTGAGTTGCGGCGGCTTTCGGCCGAACAGTTCGCCGACGCGGTCGGAGCGATCACCGGCGAATGGCCGGCGACGTCACGTGGTATCAGTCCGGCGAGTCGCACCGTGCTCTCAACGGTGATTTCGGGAGCGCCGTCCGACGGAGCGAGCGTGAATCGAGCGCCGCAGCCGGCGAACGCTCCGCCGCCGAACAACATTCCAGTTCCGGTTTCACCGGGGAACTTCGTGCGGGAATGGCGCATCGCCGGGAGCAGTCTGGATCGCGCGCTGGGGCGTCCCATCCGGGACCAGGTGTATTCGACACGCGATTCGCAGGCGACGACGATTCAGGCGTTGGAACTGGTAAATGGAGAGACGCTGACGCATTGGCTTTCGCGTGGCGCTCGCAGAATGCTGGGCGAACTGCCGCTGGAACCGGCCGCGCTGCTGGCATGGCAGGCAACGGCGATCCGAAGTTCTCCGGCGGCGTTCGACGTCGACATATCGAAGTCCCAGAAGTTGTACCTGATTGTGCAGGACGCGCTGTCGACCGCGGCGGACAAGGCTACGCCGCTATGGATTGGCGCCGAGTTGACCGGGCCGGGGGGCATAACGCCGCTGACGACGCTGAAACCGGTCGATTCCTCGGGAATTCGCGACGACGGGTCTCCCTTTGGGATCGCGGGTAGCTCGGAGACGAAGCCCGCATTGCGGGTGAAGTTGACCTCGATGCTGGTGTACGACATCGCGGGGAAGGGCTTTGCGCGGTTTCGCGGTTCGACGGGTTTTGAAGCGGTCCCATTGATTCAGGGGGAGACGGTGCAGGCGCGATTCTTTGTTTTCGATCAACGGCCGAATATGGATCGATTGGTTCCACCGAATCCACGGACACCGGTACCGGCGAATCAGGTTCTCAAGACAGTTTCGGCGGTTGTCGATCGCGTCTATTGGTATACGCTGGGGCGCGCTCCGACTGGCTCGGAACGCCGGATCGCGGAAGCCGCGCTGGGCGCGCCGACGCGGAAACCATCTGCCGATGGGCTTGCCGATCTACTTTGGGCCTTAATGATGACGCCGGAATTTCAACTGATCCGATGAGGAATCCTGCAATGAACGCCGAAGAAAACTTTGTGGCTTCGAAAATTACGCGCCGTGGATTCATGGGGCGGGGAGTTACGGCGGCCGCGAGCCTGGCGGCATTGACCGGCACGGAACCAACCGCCGTACGGGGAGCAATCACCGAAGCGACGGCGGATTCGATCATCGTGCTGTGGATGGCGGGCGGGATGGCGCAGACGGAGACGTTTGATCCGAAACGCTACACGGCGTTTGCGCCGGGTGTGCGCACGGAGCGAGTTCTGAGCACGTTTCCGGCGATCGATACTGTGGTCGACAACATCAAGATCTCGCAGGGGCTGGAGCGCGTTGCGAACGTGATGGATCGCGGGTCGCTAATCCGGACGTTTCAAGGGCCCGATCTTGGGTTCATACTGCATTCGCGGCATCAGTATCACTGGCACACGGGGTATGTTCCACCGCAGTCGCTGGCGGTTCCACATATCGGAGCGGTGATCGCGAAGACCTTGGGGCCGAGGAACGCGACCGTTCCGCCGTTTATTTCGATTGGGCAGAATCTGGAGATCGGAGGAGAAAGCGCGTCAATTAAGGCGTTCCACACAGCGGGGTTTCTCGGGACGGAATACGGGCCGTTTCTGATCACCGATCCGCAGGACGCGGCATCCGCGGTCCGGCCGCCGCGAGAGCTGGGCGATGCGCGGTTCAAGAGCCGGCGGAAACTCTATGAACAGATTCTCGCGCAGGAGCCGGTCTATCAGTATGCCGGCGATTTTCAGAGGGAATCGATGATCAAGTCGATGGATGCGGCGGAACGGCTGCTGACATCGCCGTCGGCCAAGGCGTTCGATCTTTCGCTGGAGCCGAAGCGGGCCTATGACATCTACAACACGAGTCGTTTCGGGCAGGGATGTTTGTTGGCGCGTCGATTGGTGGAGGCGGGCGCGCGGTACGTCGAGGTGACTACCGAGTACATTCCGTTCCGCTATTGGGACACGCATCAGGACGGGCACGAGCGGGCGGTAATGATGAAGCAGACCATCGATGCGCCGCTGGCGCAGTTGATTCTCGATCTGGAGGACCGAGGGTTGTTGAACAGGACGTTAGTGGTGTTGGCAAGCGAATTCGGACGCGACGCGATCACGGAGGGGAAAGTTGGTAAAGAGGTTCGCGATCAGGCCAACACCCCGGACGTGATGACGCAGCCGGGGCACTACGGGATGCATCGGCACTTCACGGCAGCGGGTTCGGTGCTCTTGTTCGGCGGCGGCATGAAGCGCGGATTCGTGTACGGCAAGACGGCGGACGAACGGCCTTGCACGACGATCGAGAATCCAGTGCCAGTGGAGGATCTGCACGCGACGATGTACCAGGCTCTGGGGATCGCCCCGACGCAGTTCTTCGTGGCGGAGAAAAGGCCTGTATACGTTACAAGGGACGGCAAGGGCAAAGTAATTCGGGATCTGTACGCCTAGTCATGGGATGCTTAGAACATGGCTATTTCAGCAAGAAATCAGATTAAAGGAAAGATTTTGGAAGTCACGCTTGGCGACATCATGGCGCACGTGGTGGTGAAGATCGGGAAGAATCAGCTCGAAAGTGTGATTACGCGGCGGAGCGCGGAGGATTTGAAGCTTAAGAAGGGCGACAAAGTGACCGTGGTGATTAAGTCCACTGAGGTCATGCTCCAAAAGAGCTGAGCTTGCGGGATAAGGCGAGGAAATGGAGCCATTCGTCCATGCCGGCTCCGGTTTTTGAAGACACCTTCATCAGCGGGATGCCGGGGCGGACCCGCTGAACGTTGTCCTGGGCTGCGGCCAGATCGAACTCGACGGCTTCGGCGAGATCCATCTTAGTGATGACGGCCACATCGGCGGTGTTGAAGATGGTCGGATATTTCAGCGGTTTGTCCTCGCCCTCAGTCACGGAGAGCAGGACCACGCGCAGATGCTCGCCGATGTCGTAGGATGCGGGGCACACCAGATTCCCCACATTTTCGATGAACAGAAAATCCAGTTTGTCGAGATCCCAGCCGTCGAGCGCGTCGCGGACCATGGCGGCTTCAAGATGACAGAGAGTGCCGGTGGTGATCTGCTTTACGGGAGCGCCGGAGCGGGCCAGGCGCGCTGCATCGTTGTCCGTCGCCAGATCACCGACCAGCGCGGCGACGTGAAAATCGGGACGCAACAGCGTAAGCGTCTTCTCAAGAAACGCGGTTTTGCCGGAGCCGGGACTCGAAACCAGGCTGACGGCGCAGATGCCGGCGTCGTGAAAACGCTGGCGCAACTCGCGCGCGAGGATGTCGTTGTGCTTCAGGACGTTCTGTCTCACTTCGACGAGCCGGGTTTGGGAAGTCATTCCTGTATCTCCAAGGCGGCGACTTGCAACTCGCGTCCGTGGATTAATTCGGACACGGGACCTTTGCATTCGGGGCAAACGAACCACTGAAGGGAATCCAGGGTGCGCTGTGAAAGGCACTTCGGGCAATATCCCACGATCGGGATATCTTCAATCACAAGGCGCGAACCTTGCAGGGTGGTGCCTTCGCAGGCGATTTCGAAAGACGACAAAAGCGCATTTTTCACGACTCCTGCGAGCGCGCCGAGTTTCAGATGGACGGCTTCCACTCGAGCGTTCCTGCGTTCGGATTCTTCCTCCGCCATTTCGACGATGCTCATCGCGATGGATAGTTCATGCATGATTCAGGAACCTGAACGCAGCGAGCGCGGCCTGTCCCAGGCTGATGCCACCGTCATTTGGTGGCACGGCGCAATTCGTCCAAACGATTTGATGTGAGAGCAAGGGTTTTAAATCTTCCAGCAGAAGTTCATTCTGAAACACGCCGCCGGAGAGGACGACGGTATCGGTCGCGTAGGTTTCGACGAGGACGGCGATCGCATTCGACAGGCCGGTTGCGACAGCGAGTTGAAATGCTCGCGCGCATTGCGCCAAGTCTCGTCCGCGTTTGCGATCCCACGCGAGGGCTTCGAGCAGCGGGCGGAAATCGAGTTCCCTCTTCTCGAAGGGGAATTCGTATGGCTCTGCGGCCGCCGCGTCCCGCGCGAGATGTTCCACCCACATCGCGGCCTGACCTTCGAAGGTGGTTTCACGCGTGAATCCTAACAACGCGGCAGCGGCATCGAAGAGCCGGCCAATCGAGGTCGTCTGGAACGTGCGAACATTCTTGCGGACCAGTTCCAGAGATTTGTCGTAGCGGTCGGGAAAGCGGAACGGAGCGGCGTTCACATCGGGCAGGTGATCGATTTGCGCCAGGAATCCGGCGGCGGCCTGGACAGGATAGCGAGAGGCGGCGTCGCCACCGGGGAGGCCGGCGGGGCGCAGATGCGCAATGCGATCGAAACCTTCGGCGATGCTGCCGACGAAGAACTCACCCCCCCAAATGGTCTCATCGCCGGCTCGGGCGTCGCCGTAGCCGGTTCCATCGAAGCTGACACCCAGTACTCGTTTGTCCCATGCGGCTCGTTCGGCCAGAACCGACGCGATGTGCGCGCGATGATGTTGAATCGCATAGGCGGCCGTGCCCGCGATACTGAGCGCGTGCGTCGACGATAGATATTGGGGATGCGCGTCGTGCACTACGATCAGCTCTTCCATGGGGACTTCATACATGGAAGTGAGATCGCCGATGGTTTCGCGAAACGCCTGGAAGGATTCGTAGTGATCCAGATCGCCGATATGCTGACTGACCAGGGCCTGTCCGTCTACGACGAGAGTGATCGCGTTCTTCAGATCGGCTCCGGTAGCGAGGACCGGACTCGCGATCGGGATCGTGGCGACAGCGGATGGCGCATAACCGCGTGCGCGGCGGAGGATCACGAGGCCGAAACATCCGGCGCGGGCGATGGAATCGTCGACGCGGCGTGCGATGGGACGTTCGCCGATCAGGAACGCGTCGGCGATTCCCGCAAGGCGCTCGATTGCCTCTTCGTCGCGGTAGGAGATCGGCTCGCTGGAGCGATTGGCGCTGGTCATCACCAGGACTTCGGGTGCGCCGGCGGCGAAAAGCAGGTGGTGAAGAGGCGTGTAGGGGAGCATTATGCCCAAGTCGTCGTTTTCAGGAGACACACCGGCGAGCGACACGCGAGCGCGTGCCAGGACGATGGGCCGGGCGACGGAGGTCAGCAGCGATTCCGATTCGGCGGATAGATAGACAAGCTCGCGCGCCACTGCGAGGTCGCGGACCATCAATGCGAACGGCTTCTCTTTCCGGAATTTGCGATCGCGGAGAGATTTCACGGCAGCCGCGTTTCGCGCGTCGCAGGAAAGGTGAAATCCGCCGAGGCCTTTCATGGCGACGATCCGGCCGGTCTTGAGGAACTCGACGGTTCTTGCGATGCTCGCATCGTCGCCTTGTAGGGCTTCGTCTCCAGCTTGAAGGAAAAAATGCGGGCCGCATGCGGGACATGCGACGGGCTGGGCGTGGAAGCGGCGGTCGGCGGGATCGTGATATTGGGTGGAGCAGGGGGCGTCGAGAGGCCAGGGATGCATCGTCGTGCGGGCGCGATCGTAAGGCAAGCCGAGGATCACGGAGTAGCGCGGGCCGCAACTGGTGCAGTTGATATAGGGATAGCGATAGCGGAGATTCGTCGGGTCGGAGAGATCCGCCAGGCATTCGGCGCATACCGGCAGATCGGGCGAGATGCGGACGCTGGGGTGCCCATTCGAGTGGCTGTCGCGAATGGTGAATTCGGTGAAGCCGGTGGGCTCGGCGGTCTGAACGTCGATCGTGACGATCTTCGCGGCGGGCGGACTCTGCGCGGCGAGGCAGCGGACGAATGTATCGAGCGCGGGAGCGCTGCCTTCAAGATGAATTTCGACGCCGTGCTCATCGTTGCCGACCCAACCGGTTAGCGTGTTCGCTTGCGCAAGGCGGAACACGAAGGGACGGAAGCCGACGCCCTGGACGACGCCACGAATTCGAATATCGCGGGCAGTCGTCACGTCCATGTTATCCAGCGACTACGCAACCGCGGCCTTGCCAGCCGATTTGGGCGAGCTCGCCGTCCTCCGCGAGAATCGGTACGGTGCGCTGTCCGCCCGAAATGACGAGCATACGGGCGCGAGCTTCGGAATCTGCTTCCACATCGTATTCGACGTATTCGTGGCCCTTCCATTCCAACCATTCGCGCATCTCTTGCGTGTAAGGGCAGCTTCTGGTTCCGAAAAGCTCGAACTTAGGCATGGCTGAGCGCCTCCAGCGTTTCGCGAAGCACATGATAGGTGGACGCCTGCACTTCCTGAATGCGCGGGATGTAATCTGAGCGGACCACCAGTGGGAAGTCGGCGAGGTTGCGGCGGGCGATCTCGCCGCCGTCGTAGCCGAGCAGCGCAACAGTCGCCAAACCGCGCTTTCGGGCTTCTTCGAGCGCGAGGATAATGTTGCGCGATCCCCCGCTGGTGGAGATCCCGACGGCCACATCCTCCGGGCGCGCCTGCGCGATGATCTGGCGCAGAAAGATCAGCTCGACGCCGACGTCGTTGGCGATGGCGGTTAGATTCGCGGGCTCCATAGAGAGCGAGATCGCAGGAATCGGGCGGTATCCGGATGGCGGCAGGACGCAGTCGATGGCGAAGTCGTTCGCGTCGGTGGCGGAACCGCCGTTGCCGAAAATGATCAGCTTGCCGCCGCGCGACACGCGCTCGTGGATGGCGCGCGCGGCGTCTACAATGTGCTCCGATTCTTCCTGGGAGACGCGGGCGCGGAGACTGGCGTCGTCCCCGGCTTTGAGACGAATGGACGCGGCGACTTGTTCGACGGTATCTCTGGTTTGTTGCTTGGCTTCGCCGAGAAACGGATACAGGAATCCGGAATCGCCGACGTCGTGGCCGAGTTCGCGGTGCTCGAAGAAGACGTGGACGGTTTCCCAGAGCGTGTGATAGAGAATCTCGATCAGCTCTTGATGGATGAAAGGATTCTGTGACGGAGGGTCGTCGAGGCTGAAGGAACCGTTCCGGCCCGGAAGCTCGAAGGTCATGGCGCCGCGTTGATGCGCCGACGCGAGCGCGGCGGTAACTTCCGCGTCACCCGTGGGCGGGCCGAACCCCATGACCATGTCTTCCGGTTGAAGAATCGCGTCGAGCCAGGGACGGAAGAGCAGCGAAAGATCCAGGGCGGGTAACGCGCGCTTGCCGACCATGATCGGATGAACGAACTCCACTGAGACGTGCTGCGCGTCGGTGGCGTAGGGGCCTCGGCCGAAGGCGAGTAGGCGTCCACCTTTGAGAAACCGGTCGGACATTTCGCTGCAGGCGACGGCCAGCGGCAGGGCCTGCTGCGCGAAGAAAGTTTCGAAGATCCGATTACGCTCCAGGAGTTGGTGTTGAACATCGGCCGCCAGACTGGATGCGTGAACCATTTTCGCCTCAGCAGATTCGCGGGAGCGGGTCGCCCACCAGCATGTCTACGATGCGGCTGCCTCCATATTGCGTTGTAACCAGGACGGCGCCTGCGGGTTGTTCGGCGATCTCGCCGATGCAGGCGGCTTCGCGTCCACCCGGGGTACGGCGAAGCGCTTCGAGGGCGGCATCGGCATGGCCGGCTTCAACGACGGCCAGAAACTGTCCTTCATTCGCAATGTGCAGCGGATCGAGACCCAACAATTCGCAAGCGCCGCGCACTGCATCGCGAATGGGAATGTGGGCTTCCGAGAGTACGACGCCGAGGCCACAGTCGTGGGCAAGCTCATTCAACGACGTCGCGACGCCGCCGCGTGTGGGATCGCGCATCCAATGGACGCCGGGGCCGGCGGCATCCGCGAGCGCTTCCACGAGTGGCAGGACGGAGCGCGTATCGGAACGAAGATCGGCTTCGAGATCGAGCTCGCCGCGAGCCAGGAGGATCGTGATTCCGTGGTCTCCGATGGGGCCGGAAAGCAGAATCTTATCTCCTACACGAACGGCCGCGGGGGAAATGCTGAGGCCGGGGATCAGATGACCGATGCCCGATGTCGTGATGTACATCTGATCGGCTTTGCCGTGTTCGACGACTTTAGTGTCGCCTCCCGCGATGACGACTCCGGCGGCGCGCGCGGCAGCGGCCATCGCGCGAACCTCGGCTTCCAGTATTTCGGTGGGCAATCCGGCTTCGAGAACGTAGCTGACGACCAGCGCCTGGGCTCGTGCTCCGGAGACCGCGAGATCGTTCACGGTTCCGTTGACGGCAAGCTCACCGATGGAGCCGCCTGGGAAGCGCAGCGGGCGGACCACGAAGCTGTCGGTGGTCAGTGCGACACACGTACCGTTTACATTAATATGAGCGGCGTCGCCCAGGGGCGCGGGAGCGGAGTCGAACAGCAGCGGGGCAAACAGACCATCGATCAGGCGGCGGCTGGCTTTCCCGCCGGCGCCATGGGCCATCTCGACTTGCGGATCGCGAAAACGAATCTTTGAAACGACACTGGCCATTCGTGCGATCAAGCTCCTGTCAATACAGCGGCTTTACGATGTTCGTAGTTGAAATATGCCGCGCACGAGCCTTCCGAGGATACCATCAGGGCGCCGACGGGGTGCTCCGGAGTGCACTCCTTGCCGAACAGTTTGCATTGCGCCGGTCTCAGCACGCCCTTTAAAACCTCGCCGCACTGGGCGGCCTTTGGATCGGTGACGCGGATGCCGGGGACGGCGAAGCGGCGTTCCGCGTCCCACTCGGCGTATTCGTCGCGAATGCGGAGAGCCGATTGCGAAATAAATCCGAGGCCGCGCCACTCGAAGTACGGGCGCAGCTCGAAAACCTCCGCCATGGCTTTCAATGCCGCGCGATTTCCTTCCCAGGGAACTGTCCGTTTGTATTGATTCTCGACTTTGCTCTCTTTCGCATTCAACTGGCGCAGCAGCATTACGACGGATTGCAGGACGTCGAGCGGCTCGAATCCGGCTACGACGATCGGCTTTTGTTCGTTGCTCGCGATCCATCCGTAGGGGCGGCATCCGATCACGGTCGACACATGGCCGGGGCCGATGAATGCGTCGATACGCATATCGGGAGAATCGAGAATCGCGCGGATGGCGGGGATGATGGTGACGTGATTGCAGAAGATCGAGAAGTTGTGAAGGCCCTCGGCCTTGGCCCGCATTAGCGTAAGGGCGGTGGAGGGCGCGGTAGTCTCGAAGCCGATGGCGAAGAACATCACGTGCTTGTCGGGATGATTGCGCGCCAGTTTCAATGCGTCCGAGGGTGAATAGATGATGCGGACGTCCATGCCGC
>DATGGL010000052.1:0-3078 GCA_035308605.1 Bryobacteraceae bacterium | reverse complement strand
ACGCTGCCTAAATTGCTGGCGCTGTATCGCGGATTGGAAGACCGGCTCAACCGGATTCCGGGGGTGCAGGGGTCCGGAATGGCGCTATACAATCCGCTCACGGATAACTGGGGCGAAATGATCTACGTATCCGGCCACGCGGCTCCTAAAATGAACGAGGAATCCGGCGCGTCGTGGGACCGCGTCAGCGCAGACTATCTACCGAACTTCGGGATGACCATTCTGCGCGGCCGCAATTTCAGCCGGGCGGATACCGACACGACGGCCCCTGTGGCCATCGTGAACCAGGCTTTTGTGAAGCGGTTCTTCAAGAATGAGGAAGATCCGCTCGACCAGCATTTCGGTCTGGACCTGCCGGAGAACGCCGCGACGTTCCGGATCGTCGGGATCGTTCGGGATGCCAAATTCGCGGGTTGGGGCTTGAACCGGCCGGCGCGGCCGATGTTTTACGTGCCGCTCGCGCAGAACGTGGACTATAAGAACAGCCTGCTGAAGCAGATCGAATTGCGCTCGCACTTCGTCGGCGGAATCATGCTGGCGACGGACGCGTCGCCGGGCGCGCTGGAGCCGGTGCTTCGAAAAGCGCTGGCCGAATTGGATCCGAACCTGACGATTATTAATGTCCGGACCATGCGGGAACAGGTGGCTCTTTCCTTCGATCAGCAGCGCGCGGTTGCCAGTCTGGCCGGGTTATTCGGGATCGTCGCTCTGCTGCTGGCCGCCGTGGGTCTTTACGGGGTGACGGCGTATACGGTTGCGCAGCGGACGAACGAGATCGGCATCCGGATGGCGCTGGGGGCGGACCGGGGGAAAGTCGTGAGACTGATCCTGCGCGGGGCTTCGATGCGAGTGCTGCTGGGGCTGGCGCTGGGACTTCCGCTGGCGATTGGAGCGGGGCGGCTGATCTCGGCGCAACTTTACGGCGTCTCGAGTTGGGATCCGCTCGCGCTGGCGGTGGCGGCGAGCACACTGGCGATTTGCGCGTTTTTCGCCGCCATCATTCCGGCCCGGCGAGCGGCGTCGATTTCGCCGATAGAGGCATTGAGAATCGAATAGCGCGGATCGCGCAATGGCTTGACTTCGACGCTGGCGGGCAATAAACTTCCGTCGGACGTAATAGGAGGGCTTGAGCGATGAAGTCGGCCTATCTTGGATTTCTTGTGGCTTTGCCCTTGGCGGCGAGCACGGTTCGCATCATCCAGACCAACAGCGCCGGGGACAATGTCTCGATCATCGATCCCGCGACCAATAAAGTCGTCGGCATCATTAGCGGGATCGAGGTCAGCCATGGCGCGGCGGTGGCGCCGGACGGCGGACGTTACTATATCAGCGATGAAGCCGACAAGACGCTCGATGTTGTCGACCCGGCGACTTTGAAGGTCACGCGACGGATTCCTCTCAGCGGCCACCCCAATAACATCGCCATCAGCAAGGATGGACGGCGAGTGTATGTGTCGATCGCGGTGAAGCCGGGAGCGGTGGATGTCATCGACACGGTTTCTCTAGAAAAGGTCAAAAGCATTCCGGTGAAGGGGGCGGTGCACAACACCTACGTCACGCCGGACGGAAAATATGTGATCAGCGGGTCCATTCCTTCGAAGACCATCACGGTGATTGACGCAAGCACCGAGGTGCCGGCATGGTCGCTCGAAATGGACCTGGGAATCCGGCCCATGGCTTTTGCAACCAATCCGGACGGAAGCACCAAATGGATCTTCGTCCAGTTGACCGGTTTCAACGGCTTCGCCGTCGTGGATTTCGCGACGCGTAAGGAGATCCATCGGATCAAGCTTCCGGATCTGCCGGCGGGGAAGGCTCCGTTCCCGGTGGGGGGAAACGAGTCTCATGGGATGGCGGTCACCTCGGATGGAAAGACGCTGGTGGTGAATAGCAGGCTGAACACGGCGATTTATTCATACTCGATTCCCGAATTGAAGCTGCTTGGCAGCACGGAAGTCGGGTTGTCGCCGGATTGGGTGACGATCACGCCGGATGGCAAGACGGCTTATGTCGCCAACGCCGCGTCGAATTCGGTATCGGTGGTCGATATCCGGTCGATGAAAGAGATCACGCGGATTCCGGTTGGAGAAGTGCCGAAACGGAATATCACCGCTGTGCTCCCGTAGGCGAGGAAAATGGCCGATTCAGGCGTTTTTAATCTTTTCTTTATGCTTTCCTTATGCCTTTAGCGGTATCTTGAGTAGCGTTTCACGTGCGGCCCCACGCACGTGAAAGCGGGCTGGGGCACATCTCCTCCGTTGTGCTCCGGCCTTTCGATTTATCAGGCGAGTTGGCTTGGTACCCTTCGATCATGAACAGATTTTTGCTTGCAACGGCGCTGACGATTATCGCGTTGCACGCGCAGCCGGCCAAGGTGGATTCGCTTGAAGGTCTCTGGCAAGGCTACGACGGGGAATGGGGACACGTCTCCCGTCAGTTGATCGCGCTAGCAGAGGCGATTCCGGCCGAGAAATTCAGCTTCCGCCCGACTCCGGAGGTGCGCTCCACCAGCGAAGTGTTCATGCATATCGTAATTGCGAACTTCGGTCTGCTTGGGATCACCGGACCGAAAGAGCCTCCAGATTTAAAAGATGAGATGGAAAAAAGTGTCACGAGCAAGGCTGCGGTGGTCGATTGGCTGAAGCGGTCGTTTGACGCTGTCAAGACCAGCCACGCCGCCGTGAAATCGGCGGATCTTCAGCGGCACGTCAAGGTGGGTGGGCGCGATGCAACGGTTGACGGAATGTACCTACGCATCATTGTTCACGCGAACGAGCACATGGGACAGTTGGTCGCTTATGCACGCATGATGGGCGTCGTGCCGCCGTGGTCTTGATCGGAGTTACGCAAGCGTTCGGCGAGTTTAACTTTGCAGCCCTCAACAATCCCTTCGGACCAAAAGTGTTACCTATGTGTCCGGACCGGACACTTGAAAATTGGTACGCCCGATAGGATTCGAACCTATGACCTTTTGCTCCGGAGGAAGCCTAGCGGCTTTAACTTCTTTGCCCCAATGATTTTAACGAGATAAGGAAAGCAACGCAAGAGAAAAAAGACAAAGGAAAAAGATCAAAAGTT
>DATGGL010000051.1:0-3283 GCA_035308605.1 Bryobacteraceae bacterium | reverse complement strand
CCGGAGATCATTACGTGGCCCGAGTATTCCGCCAGCCATCGAACCTGGGCATTCTCCTTCCACGGACGCAACCCGTTCAACTCAAGCGCGTGAATTTGGTCCCCATGACGTTCCAGGAACCGGCCGGCTAATTGCGCGTGCTCGACAGCGCCAATCCGCGCCTCATCCCATAACGGGTGATTGAGCACCACGAGCGTTTCGGGAAACTCATTGAGCCGCGCCAGCAGCTCGCTCAATCGTCCCCGAGCCGGCTGGCGCGTGAACTCCGCCAGCTCCCGCATCACGGCTGGTGCAAGTGTAGCCGGCAGATTGTGGACGCCCAGATGAAAAAACGACGGCGCAAATGGGATGGTCCACTCGACGGATATCGGAATTCTCGGATCGATCACCGAAAGCAGTGAGCCGGATTGGATGTCGTCATGATCCGTCAGCGACACCAGCGCGTCGGCTTCAAGGTGATCCTCGATTTGCTTTCTTTCCAGGTCGTACGCCTCACGAGGCGCAAGCGGCGGACGCCAGAAGGCTTTGGAGAAGTCGAGCGTACTCCCGGTCGAGGTTCGATAGCGCTCCTCCTGCTGCCGGATCGCTTGGGCAACTACCGGAACAGATGCCGTATATCGCGGAATGAAGGCCAGGCTTTCCTCGGAATGGAGGGTGTGGCTGTGCAGCGATACGGCCGTACGGAACGATTGAGCGGCTGCGCGGTCACGCCAAGACAAGCGAACATTGGTTCTTTTCAAATTGCCTCCTTCGTGCTGGTCGAAACATCGATCGATCCATCGGATTCAAGAATGATTCGCAGGTAGGACCGCGGCTGAAACTCGATTCGGAGTGGATAATCCGAACCTTCCTCCAGCCAAAACTTGAAGGTCGAAGTACGTCCGTTCGCAAGGTTGCGTGTTCGCCCCGCAACGCGGATCACGCGCTGGGCGGACGAAGCCAGATTTTTCGATACCAGGCTCTCGCCAACATGACGGTCCAGCGTCTTTTCGCAATCCAGGCGAAAACGGTCCCCATTGTGGACGTAATCGCAACCGTAGAGGCTCTCGGGCGATCGTATGGCCGCCAGGATGGAATACAGGAACGTCGTGGCTGCCCCGCCGGGCAACTTCAGCTCGGTCGTGGTCGGCCGCGCGGAGGAAAACAGAGACCGAATCTGGCCCATCAGGTTCTGCCAATCCGGCGCGGCTCTATCGGCCGGCAGCGTCACGCAGGCCTTGGAATTGATCACGTATCCGGGGCGATGTATGCTCTCGACCGCGATAAACGCCGCCGGCGCCATCCCCTTTACCAAGACCCGCTGGCGAGCTTCGGCATAGCTCTCCTCAGTCGAGGCGGTGACGAATCCGAAGTTCGCAGCCTCCGTCAGCGTCGAACCCTGCTCGACGGTGGCTTCCTCTAACGATCCTGAGTAATGGACGCCATGCGCCCGTTCCGGCCGCGATCCGCCGGTGAATTGCAGTGAAGTAGTTCGAACATCCGCCAACGAGCATTCGCGCAGCGCCATAAACGCGCTTCCCACGCTCGCGCGGGAAAAGATCGGCACGCCCAGCACGGTTACGACAACGTCGGCTCGATAAGCGCGCGATCCGCACGATCGGAGCGGCAGCGCGTTCTCGAATCGCAGACGATCGATGCGTAACTCACCCCGGGCGACTGCTGCTGGACACACTGCGACCATCCGCAGCAAGACCCTGCAAAGTTCGCGCCTGGATAACATCATCACGACCAAGGCTAAGATCGACGCATGTCTTAATCATTGTGGGGAGATAAAATTATGGTGAAACATTTCTGGATAGAATTGTTTTGTCGGGTCGGGTTACGTCTTGGTTGAAATCGGATCAACACTTCGTAACGCGAGGCAGTATTATCCCGCGATCAGGCGCGCCTGGACGCCTTACCAGACGTTCACGCGAGTGTAATTCGTCTCCAGGCAAGATTTGGTAGCCTTCAGAAAGTCTTTGCGTCACGTCAGGAGGAAAAAGCAATGACCGAATCGCGGCGGCGCGCCGCCCTGAGCATTCTCGCCGCTGTCGCTGGTTCCATGTCCCTCGTCGCGGCTCAATCGCAGTCGCACAAAACGCAAAATGTCGTTTTGGTGATGACGGACGGCCTTCGCTGGCAGGAGGTCTTTGGCGGCGCGGACGAGTCGCTGATGAACAAAGAGAGCGGTGGGGTCGCTGACGTCGACAGTCTCAGGAAGTCTTATTGGCGGGACACGGCGGAGGCTCGGCGTCAGGCTCTCATGCCCTTCCTTTGGAATGTCGTCTCCAAGCAAGGTCAGATCTTTGGGAATCGTAAATCAGGCTCGGACGCCTACGTCACCAACGGCCTGAATTTTTCATATCCGGGTTACAACGAGACCCTTTGCGGCTTTGCCGATGCCCGCATCAACAGCAACGACAAGAATCTAAATCCGAATGTGACGGTTCTCGAGTGGCTGCAGCATAAGGCGTCCTTTAAAGATAAAGTTGCCGCGTTCGCGGCCTGGGACACGTTTCCGTACATATTTAATGAAACGCGCGCCGGGTTCCTGGTCAACGCCGGGTACGCTCCGCTCAACGCTATTCCAGTCACACCTCGACTCGAACTGCTGAATTCTCTCAAGGCCGAAGGTCCGCGCGTTTGGGATGAGGAGCCGTTCGACGCAATTCCGTTTCATACGGCGATGGAGTACCTGGATGCGCGTAAGCCCCGAGTCCTTTACTTATCGCTAGGGGAGACGGACGACTGGGCACACGCCGGCAATTACACTGAGTACCTTCATGCCGCGCATCGTGTCGACTCTTATCTAAAGGCGCTCTGGGAAAAGCTGCAATCCGACCCGTTCTATCGAGGCTCGACCACGTTGGTTTTCTCGCCGGATCACGGACGCGGCGAGACGCCGGTCACGTGGAAGAGCCATGGCGAGAAGATTCCCGACTCCAAATATATATGGATGGCGTTCCTCGGCCCCGACACGCCCGCCACGGGTGAACGGAAGGCGATATCCGCCGTCACACAGAATCAGATCGCCGCGACAATCGCGGCCCTGGTCGGCGAGGACTACCCGGGCGCTCAGCCAAAAGCGGGCAAGCCTATTGCCGACGTGCTCCCGCACTGAGGGCTACGCGCTGGCGATTTTCGTCTCGGCGGTGAGGTTTCCTGTGGAATTACACCAGCGTCGCCCGTCCTTAATGAGCATCTCGTCCGCCTCTGCCGGGCCCCAAGCGCCCGCCGCGTAATTGGGAAACTCGCGCGGCTCCAGCGCCCCCCAGACATTCTGAATCGGAGCCACGACATT
>DATGGL010000050.1:0-3551 GCA_035308605.1 Bryobacteraceae bacterium | reverse complement strand
TCGGTGTCTGGCTATTGTTATCGATTCGGCTCACGGAACCGCGCACGAAGTAAGCGGGTGCAACTTGAAATCACCAACCGGCGGTCGCGACGTTTATTTTTTTGGCCTCAATGCTGATGCTGCTTCACCACGCTGCACGATACATCCGCTAGAGCGCACTTGGTGTGCTCGAACTGGATCGTCGTGTGGTGAATCGCGAAACGATCGCAGAGAACCGCATTAATACACCGCAGAATCGATTCGCTCTCCGACGGAGGCATATCGTCGATCAATACGTGGCAGCTCAGCGCGTGGGCGTCCGATCCCAGGCTCCAGATGTGCAGATCGTGGACTTCGATTACGCCTGGCTGGCAGCACATGGCCGACGTCACGTCGCCGAGGCTCAAACCTTTCGGCAGGCCCTCGAGCAGGATATTCAGCGAGTCGCGGATAATATCCCACGCCGACCAGACAATCCCAAAGCCGATCAAGATGGACAAAATCGGGTCGATCGACAGCCACCCCGTGTAGCGAATCGCCACCGCGCCCGCGATAATTCCGGCCGAGCTGGCCGCATCCCCCAGCATGTGGATCCAGGCCGCACGAATGTTCAGGTCGTGCCCGTGCCCGCCCAATCCCCACACGATCGCGAGATTCATCAGAAGCCCGATTCCGGCGACGATAATCATCGTCATTTCGGCGACGGGTTGTGGATGCAACAGGCGCTGATAGCTTTCCCAAAACAAAACCCCGGCGAGCACCACCAGCGTCAGCGCGTTTACGAACGCGACCAGAACGCCGGTCCGCTGATATCCGTAAGTCTTGGTCTGGTCCGCCGGCCGCGATTGAATGTAGAATCCGATTGCGGCAAGCAGCAGCGCGAACGCGTCGGTGAAATTGTGCCCCGCATCCGACAACAGCGCCAGGCTGCCGGCGTGAAGACCCGCGATGGTTTCGACGACGACAAACGCCACCGTCAGCCCGAGCGAAACAAACAGCATGCGTCCCGTGCCGCCGTGGGAATGCGAGTGCCCGTGATGGTGACTATGCCCCATCTGACTCTATGGTAACAACGAGGCGCCGGCTCCCTGAGCCTTGGGCAGCTCCAGAGACTCCGTCTCGCGGCGCAGGGATGGCAAACTTCCGTATGTCATGCCGCGCCAGAGCCATTCCATCGGCCCGAAGCGATACCGCTTCAGCCACCAATTACTGAACACGACTTGCACGCCGTACAGCACCACCGTGGGAATCAGCCCCTTCGCGGGCCCGACGCGTCCATACAATCCAGTCGTGTAATTGTAGTAATACAAGGTGCAGATGACGGATTGTGTCAAATAATCCGTCAACGCCATCCGTCCCACGGCTGCAAATGGGCTCAGCCGCCGGAGCCATGCCGGATTCTGAATAAGCACCGCCAGCCCAGAAGCGTACCCCGCACTCAACAGGTGCGCCGCCGGGAAAAATATGACCGTTGCGAGATAGCCGATCAGCGTGGGCTTTCCACCCGGGACATGGCGCGCCTGCACTACTACGACGAATGCGTTCAACGCGACCCCCAGTGGCAGACACCACGCACACACGCGTTTCAATAGGGGCTTATATTCGTCCAATCGTTCGACGATTCCCGATCTCCAGACCCATAAGCCCAGTAGAAACAGGAACAGCGCATAAGCCGCAAATCCCAGCGTCGGCAGCGATTGTTTCCAGATCACTACGTTCTCCCGCAGAATCTGCCCCACCGACCCGTGCGAATAGATCGCGATTACGGACTGGATCTTTCCCATGTCCGGCGGCTTTCCTTCCATCCCGCTGGTTCGGAAGCCGGCGACGTAGGCAATATAAAATCCGGTTATCACCAGCATCGGCGCGACGAAAATTCCCCCGGCCCACCATAGAATCGTCTGTTGCGACCGTTTCCTGAACAGCAGCAGCAGAGCGCCCGCCAGCGCGTAGCTCAACAGAATATCTCCCCACCAGATCAGAATTCCGTGAATCAGGCCGAACAACGCCAGCGCGGCGAGCCGGCGCGGGTAAAACGACATGAATTTCGCGCCGCGCGCCTCGGCCCGCGACATCTGCACGGCAAATCCCAGCCCGAACAAGAACGAAAACAGCGTGACAAATTTTCCCTGAATAAAGATGTCGATGAAAGCCTGGGCTATCAGATCCGCGCGCCCGTGAAACAGGACTTTGATGTTCCCGTAGACCGATTCCGGCGCATTGAACCCGCGCATGTTCGCGGCCAGAATTCCGAACAACGCCATTCCTCGCAGAATGTCGATGTACAAGATCCGCTCGGATGCGGTGATTGGCCCCGCCTTAGATTCGCTGGGGGACATGGCTTGCAGTCATCATAATAGAAATTCGGCCCGAGTAATTGATAACGGGATAATAGATAACAAGTGCCCCGTGAAGTCCACATTATCGGCGGCGGACTCGCCGGCTGCGAGGCCGCCTGGCAAGTCGCCCGCTCGGGAGGCCGCGCCGTCCTCTATGAAATGCGTCCCACGCGGCAGACGCCCGCGCACAAATCCGCATCTCTCGCCGAACTGGTTTGCAGCAATTCGCTGAAGTCCGAGCAGGAAAACGGCGCCCCCTGGCTCCTCAAAGAGGAACTCCGCCGCCTCGGATCGCTTCTCATCGAGACTGCCGCACATACTCGCGTTCCCGCCGGCCACGCCCTAACCGTCGATCGCGACCTCTTCGCCGCCGCGATCACACAGGCCATCGAATCCGAGCCGGCTATTGACCTCCGCCGCCAGGAAGTGACCGCTCTCGATCCTGGCCACATCTGGATCATTGCCAGCGGTCCCCTCACTTCCGACTCGCTTGCAGAAGAAATCGCAAGGCTGACCGGCTCTACCCGTCTGTTCTTTTACGACAGCATCAGCCCCATCGTCGATGCGGAATCGATTGACCAGTCCATCGCGTTCCGCGCTTCACGGTACGGCAAGTCCCTGGACGGAACCGACGATTACTTGAACTGCCCCTTCGACAAGCCTGAGTACGAGGCTTTTCTGGATGCTCTACTCGCTGCGGCCAGCGTCCCCGCGCACATCGAACAGGATCACGTACGCTACTTCGAGGCTTGTTTGCCGATCGAGGAACTCGCGCGCCGCGGCCGCGACACGCTGCGCTTTGGACCCATGAAGCCGATGGGCCTTACCGATCCGCGCACCGGGCGACGACCATACGCCGTGGTTCAACTCCGCCAGGAAAACGCCCGCGCCGGGAGCTACAACCTGGTCGGATTCCAAAATCACATGCGCTTCGGCGAACAGGCGCGGGTCCTGAGAATGATCCCCGGACTCGCAAATGCCGAATTCCTCCGCTACGGCCAGGTTCATCGTAATACCTACATCAACGGTCCCGCGCTGCTGTCGGCAACTCTTCAACTTCGCACCGACCCCACAATCCTGTTCGCCGGCCAGATCTCCGGTGTGGAAGGCTACGTAGAATCGATCGCCACGGGCCTGGTGGCTGGGCGATGCGCCGCCGCGCTCGCGCAAAACGAACCGGTAGCCGCATTCCCTCGTGAAACCGCCATCGGATCGCTGTGCGCGTACGTCTCG
>DATGGL010000049.1:0-43331 GCA_035308605.1 Bryobacteraceae bacterium | reverse complement strand
AGCGCGGAAGCGTCCGGAACTGGTCGGATTGACGTCCACGTTTTTAGCCGGCGTGCCGCAGGAGTTCGTGGATGTCGACCGCGCCAAAGTGATGCGGCAGGGCGTCAATATCGGCGAGGTTTATCAGACCTTGCAGGCGTTCATGGGCGGATACCTGGTGAATTATTTCAACCGCTTCGGACGCCAGTGGCAGGTGTACGTCGAAGCCGAAGGCAGTTACCGGACACGCTCGCAGGATATGGGGCAGTTTTACGTTTCCAACAAGACCGGGCAGATGGTCCCGCTGAGCGCCTTGACCAATGTGAAAAGCATCACCGGACCCGAGTTCACCATGCGCTACAACGAGTATCACGCGGCGCAGATCAATGCGGCCGCGGCGCCGGGATACAGTTCGGGCCAGGCGATGAAAGCGCTGGAGAGCGCATTCGCGGAGAGCATGCCGCGCGAGATGGGATTCGATTACACCGGCATGTCGTTTCAGGAGCAGCAGGCCTCGCAGGGGATTCCGCCGGCGGCGATTTTCGGATTGTCGCTGTTGTTCGTGTTCCTGATTCTCGCCGCGCAGTACGAAAGCTGGTCGCTGCCGTTCAGCGTTCTGTTGGGCACGCCGATCGCGGTATTCGGCGCGTATCTGACCTTATGGGCGCGCCATTTTGAAAATAATGTCTACGCGCAGATCGGGCTGGTGATGCTGATCGGACTCTCGGCGAAGAACGCAATCTTGATCGTCGAATTCGCCAAAGCCGAGTATGAGAAGGGCAAGAGCATCGAGGAGGCCGCGCTGACCGGAGCGCGCATCCGTCTACGGCCGATTCTGATGACGGCGTTCGCGTTTATTCTTGGATGCGTTCCGCTGTGGGTCGCAGCCGGATCGGGTGCGGCCTCGCGGCAGGTGCTGGGGACGGCGGTGATCGGAGGAATGCTGGCGGCGTCGATCATCGCGATTTTCCTGATCCCGGTGACGTTCGATGTGGTCGAAAAGATCTCGCATCGCGTCGGGCGGAAAAAGAAGCCTGCATGAGACGCGCGGTTCCGTTGATAGCCGTTCTGCTAGCCGGATGTACTGTAGGGCCCAACTACCATCGTCCGGCCGCGGTGGTTCCGGAAACCTTTCGCAATCAGACCGGCGATCCGAACACGGCTTCGCTCGGCGACGAAAAATGGTGGACGGTTTTTCAAGACGAAGAGCTGCAAAAGCTGATCCGCAATGCGATCGTGCAGAATTACGATGTCCGCATCGCGGCCTCGCGGATCTTGCAGGCGCAGGCGCAGGTCGGCATCACGCGTTCGAACCAGTTTCCGCAGCTCAGCGGCAGTCTGGGATATACAGCGCAAAAGATCCCCGGATTCGCGTTCAACGTCCTCCAGTTGCAGGGGCTGTTTTCCTACAACGTCGATTTTTGGGGGCAATACCGGCGGGCGACCGAAGCAGCACGAGCGAATTTGGTAGCCACCGAGTGGAACCGGCGGCAAGTGGTCAGCACCCTGGTGGCGAGCGTTGCCAATTCGTATTTTTCGCTGCGCGAGCTGGATCTGGAACTGGAGATCGCGAAGCGAACGCTCGCGTCGAGGAGCGAGTCGCTGATGTTAACGCAGACGCTCGAGCGCGGGGGCGCCGCGGGTCTGCTGGATGTGCGCCAGGCCGAGCAGCTCGTAGAAACCGCCGCCGAGACGATTCCCGCGGTGGAACTGGAGATATCGCAGCAGGAGGATCTGCTCAGCACTCTGATGGGCGAAAATCCCCATGACATCCCGCGCGGGCGTGCGCTAACGGATCAGCCTTTGCCGGCGGCGATTCCCGCTGGGCTGCCCTCGCGGCTGCTGGAGCGGCGGCCGGATATTCAGGAATCCGAACAGCAACTGGTGGCCGCGAATGCGCAAATCGGCGTCGCGCGGGCGCAGTTTTTTCCGAGTCTCCCGCTGACGGGCGCGGCGGGTGTGGAGAGCGGTCCTTTGTCGAGGTTGTTTACTCCGGGCGCGGCGGCGTGGAACTTTTCGGCCCCCATCACGCAGCCGATTTTCACGGGCGGGAAGCTGCGATCGAATCTCAGGCTGGTCGAAGAGCAGCAGAAACAGGCTGTCCTGACATATCAGCAATCGATTCAGACTGCGTTCCGGCAGGTATCGGACGCGCTGATCGCGTTTCAAAAGCAGCGCGAGTTTCGGGAGCACCAGGAATTGCTGACGACGGCGGCCCAAGGCGCAGCGGAGCTTTCGGGCGTCCGGTATCGCGGCGGGGCTGCGAGCTATCTGGAAGTCCTGACAAACGAGACGAACTATTTCGCCGCGCAGCTCAGTCTGGCACGGTCGCGTTTAAGTGAGCGGCTGTCGCTGGTGCAGGTTTATACGGCCCTCGGAGGCGGGTGGGAGCAGTGACGGACAAAAAGCGTTTCCGGCCGCGAATGCACGCGGATGAACGCTGATAAGTCTCAGGTGCTAGCCTGATTTCATGCGGTCTTTCGTGGTTTCCCTGGTTGTTTTTGGCGGTCTGTGTGTCGCTCAGACCAAGATCACTTCGGTTGAAGGCATCACCCAGTACAAGCTCGATAACGGGATGGATGTGTTGCTGTTTCCCGATAAAAGCAAGCCCACCGTTACCGTCAATGTCACCTACATGGTCGGATCCCGGCATGAGGGATATGGCGAGACCGGCATGGCGCATCTGCTCGAGCACATGGTTTACAAGGGGACCAAGAATCGGCCGGATATCAAGGTCGAACTAGCCAATCATGGCGCGAATTTCAATGGGTCCACTTCGTACGACCGCACCAACTATTTCGAAACCATGGATGCGAGCGACGCGAATCTGAAATGGGCGCTCGAAATGGAAGCCGATCGGATGGTCAACTCGAAGGTCGCGAAATCGGATCTTGACAGCGAAATGACGGTGGTTCGCAGCGAGTTCGAGATGGGTGAAAACAGCCCCACGCGCGTCTTGGAAGAGCGGGTTTTGTCGACCGCATATTTGTGGCACGGCTACGGGCGGAGCACGATTGGCGCGCGCAGCGATATTGAGAAGGTGCCAATCGACCGGTTGCAGGCGTTTTATCGGAATTACTATCAGCCGGACAACGCGATGCTGGTGGTGGCGGGGGATTTCGATGAAGCGAAGACGCTCGGGTGGATCAAAGAAACCTTCGGCGCGATTCCCAAGCCGTCGCGGAAGCTGATTCCTACGTATACCGACGAGCCAGTCCAGGATGGCGAACGCGAAGTCAATTTAAGGCGTACCGGCGATGTGCAGGCGCTGATGGCCGTTTATCACATTCCGGCGGGCGCGCATCCGGATTCGCCGGCGCTCGAAGTTCTCGCCGAGATTCTGAATACGCCGCCCGCGGGGCGCCTGTATAAAGCGCTGGTCGAAGCGAAGAAGGCGGTCGCGACGGAAGGCGACACATATCAGCTTCACGATCCGGGCGTAGCCGTGTTCAGCGTGCGGCTGCGCAAGGAACAGTCGATCAACGATGCGGAAAAGACTATGCTGGCGGTGATCGATGAGGTGGTGAAGGAACCGCCGTCGAAGGAAGAAGTCGACCGCGCGCGCACGCATCTCTTGAAGAACATCGATCTGGCGCTGAACAACTCACAGAGAATCGGCATTCTGCTGAGCGAATGGCAGTCGATGGGTGACTGGCGGCTGATGTTCATCGATCGCGACCGGATTCAGAAGGTGACGCCGGAGGATGTGGCGCGGGTCGCGAAGATTTATTTGAAGACATCGAACCGGACCATCGGACGGTTCATGCCGGACGCAAAGCCGGAGCGCGCGGAGATTCCGGCGGCTCCGGATGTCGCGGCGCTGGTGAAGGATTACAAGGGCAACGCGGCGGTGGAGCAGGGCGAAGCTTTCGATGCCTCGCCGGCCAATATCGACACGCGGACTGTTCGCATAACGCTTCCGAACGGGATGAAGCTCGCGCTGCTTTCGAAAAAGACGCGCGGTGCGACGGTGACGGCCGCCCTGACCATTCACTACGGCGACGAGAAGAGCCTGGCCAACAAGGACGCGGCGGCGCAGGTAACGGCTGCAATGCTGATGCGCGGGACCCAGAAGCACAATCGCCAGCAGATTCAGGACGAGCTGGATAAATTGAAGGCCCAGATGACCACAGGCGGCACCACAATTCGTGGGGCTGATCTTTCGATCACGACGGTGCGGGCCGGGTTCGCAGGTGCGCTTCGGCTCGCCGCGGAAGTTTTGCGCGAACCGGCGTTTCCTGAAACGGAGTTTGAGCAGATCCGCACAGCCTCCATCGGGCGCATAGAGGGACAGAAGCATGAGCCGCAGGCGCTGACAATCGCCGCGATGAACCGCCACCTGAATCCGTATCCAACGGGCGATCCGCGGGCAATCGAGACGATAGAAGAGTCGATCGATGGATTGAAGAAGCTCACGTTGGCGGATGTCAAGAAATTCCACGCGGATTTCTACGGGACGTCGAACGCGGAGCTGGCCGTAGTGGGCGATTTCGATGTCGCCGAGATGCAGAAGCTCGCGAACGAGTTATTTGGGTCCTGGAAGAGCCCGACGCCGTACACGATGATCCAGCGAAGCTGGCGGAAAGTGGATGTCGTCAATCAGACGATCGAGACTCCGGACAAGGCCAATGCATTTTTTGCAACCGGCATGACCATGGCGTTAAGCGAAGAGGATCCGGATTTTCCGGCGCTGCTCTTCGCGAATACAATGATCGGCGGCGGAACACGATCGCGGCTGTGGCTGCGGATTCGCGAAAAGGACGGCTTGAGCTATGCCGTGCAGAGCGCGTTCCAGGCCGGCGCGACCGACAAGTTCGCGCAATTGCTGGCCGTCGCGATCTGCAATCCGCAAAACATGACCAAAGTGGAGAGCGCGTTCAAAGAGGAGCTTGCCAAGCTGGCCGGCGACGGTTTTGCCGCGGACGAAGTGGACATCGCGAAAAAGGCGTTCATGCAGGAGCAGCAGGTTTCCCGGGCCCAGGATAGCTTTCTGGTCCGCCGGCTGGCGCGCAATGCGCAGCATGGCTGGACCATGGATCGTGACGCAGAGTTGGAACGCAAGATCGCCGCGCTGACGCCTGCCGACATCAACGCAGCGGTGAAGCGTCACGTCGATCCGGCGGCGTTCTCCTATTTCAAAGGCGGCGATTTCAAGAAGGCGAGCAGCGCGCAGTAAATGGCCCAGGCCCCGCTAAAGCTGAGCCGGGAGGCGCTGCTATCGCTCGGGTCGATGGAAGGCGCCTACGACCTGCCGGTTGTAGAAAAGCGCACTCCGAAGGTCGTTCCGAAACCCGCGCCGGCAGTGAATCCATGGCCGGGATATGCCGCGGCGGCTGCGGTTTCGCTATTCGCTTACGCGATTCATTACTTGCCGTTCGAGCCGTTTCGCGTCGCCGGTGACGCGGGCGTGCGGAGGCCGGTGAGCGCGGCGATTCTGGCCATGTTCGTCGGCGCGTTCGCGGGAAATTTCCTTCCGGTTGGAAAGACCGTTCTGGAAGGCGCGAAACTCGTCGCGCGCCGGGTGATTCCGGTAACCATCGCGTTGACGGGCGCAACGCTGAGCATCGCCAACGCGAAAGCCGTCGGATGGCGCGCCGGCGTGGTGATTCTGGCGACGATGATCGCGGCCATGCTCGCGTCGTGGCTCGCCGGACAGGCGCTGGGGCTGTGGGCGCGAACCAGCGTATTGATCGGAGCCGGGACGGCGATCTGCGGCAATAGCGCGATTATCGCCGCGGCTCCGCTAATCGACGCGGAAGATCGCGACGTCATGCTTTCCATGGGCTCCATCAACGTGCTGGGCCTGGCGCTCATGTTTGTGAGCCCTTTCGCGGGGGTATGGCTCGGGTTCAACGACGATGCCTATGGAGTGTGGGCCGGGTCGACGCTGCATGCGGTTCCGCAGGCGGTCGCGGCGGGTTTCGCCTTCAGCGCGCGCGCCGGAGGAATGGCGACGCTGGTAAAGCTGGTCCGCGTAGCCCTGCTCGCTCCGATGCTGCTGATCTTGGCGTTCGCGCACGCCAGATCGCGGAAAGACGGCGTGACGGTCCACTATAAGCGGCTGGTGCCGGCGTTCCTATGGGGATTTTTCGCTTTGTTCGTCTTGAACTCACTGGGATGGCTGCCGGTGCTGCAATTCAAGAACGGATACTCGCTGGCGTCGGATACAGTACTCGCGGAAGCCGGCAATATTCTGCTGACACTGTCGATGGCGGCGATGGGACTGGAAATGAATCTGCACGTGATGGCAAGGGTCGGGGGCAAGGCGGTGGTAGTGGGAACCGTGGCCGCAATCGTGGCATGCGCGGTGAGCTGGGCCTTGATCCGGACGTTGCTCTGAGCTTTTTTTCTCTGCTTGTTCTCTCCTGATCCTTATTTTGGAAGCGCGCTCCCTACCCCACTAAGGCTAGGGGCATTCCCCCATCGTCTCAACGTCGTCGCAGAGGAGCCGGCCGGGCTTTGCTCTTCGGTGGGTTGGAAGCCGATGGGGGCGCCAACCTCTCTGTGGCAAGCTTAGGCTCTGCCGCGTCGAAGGGCAGTTTGAGCGAAAGGAGAAACCTATGAGCCTGCGCCAGAAAAAGTTGGGTGCGCGGCGGTGAACAGGCTGAGAAACCGGATCGCGGCGGGGCACTTAGTTTGGGAGGGTTCGGGAAAGGTGGGGACCCGCTTACTACGTGCGCGGTTCGGTGGGAGTGATCGATTACGTACGGCCGACACGGAACCGCGCGCGACAGCGAGCGGGTCGCCGGGTGCGGAAATGGCCAGCCCGCGTGAAACGATCGAGCGGTTTCTGAAAACCAGCCGGTTACCCGTCGTTCTGGATGTCGGGGACGATCCCCTGCCCATTCAGCCAGATACGTTCGCGATGAACGAACGCGCCGGGATGGTGACCATCGAATGCTGGAGCCAGACGCGGAATCTGGTCCGCCGGGTACGCGGAATTCATCTGGAAAAGCGCGGGCGCCTGGAGTTGGAGGTGGAGCGCTTCGGATCGAGCGCTGGCACCCTGACGCTGATGGATCTGGCCGATCCGGGGAACCGGGATGCCGACCGGCGCGGCATGCGGCTGAAGTATCGGGAAAGATTCCGGCGGGCGCTGCGGAGGCAGTTTCCGGGATGGCGCGTGGTCGAACTTACCACGGAGCCGGACCTGCACCACAGCCTATCGCCGAGTTATCCGAGGGCCCTCCTGCGCAAGGGAAACACAGGGCTCGCCGCGATTGGCGCTGGAGAAGATTCGCTCTCCCCTGAGGGCGTACTGAGTTTCGGACTCATCTGGCTCGATTATCTGAGGAAGCGCGAAACGCGTCCGGGAATCGAAGGGCTGGCGATATTCGTGCCGGCGAGTGCCGCGGCGACCACCTGCCACCGGGTGCGGTATCTCCATTCGAATCGGGCGCGATATTGCGTGTTCGTGAACGGTCCCGGCGGACACGAGGATCTGATCGAACCGAATGAATATTCGAATTTCGAAACACGAATCGATATCTGCCGGCAGGCGAGGAGCGGAATTCAGGCCGCGAAGTGGATCGATCAAGTTCAGAAGATCGATGGCGTCGAGCGCCGGGATCGGTCCGATGGCACGGTGAGCCTGGCCGTCCGAGGGCTCGAATTCGCCCGGACCTCGGGCGAAGAACTGCTCTTCGGGATCGACCGGAAACATGCGGCCGGAAGCGAGGCGCACGCGGTGGAAATCGAGGAGCTGGCCAAGGGATTGGCGAGGATGCGCAGCGCGAAAACCGCGGACCGCTCGAATCCTTTATATATGCGGTATCCCGAGGCGTGGCTCGAATCGCAGGTGCGGGCGGGAATCGAGCAGATTGACCCGACGCTCTTGCCGTCGCCGATCTACGGCCAGGTGCCGCAGTTTGCATCCGGCGAGCGAGGCGTAATCGATTTGCTGGCCGCGGACCGGAAGGGGCGGCTGGCCGTGATCGAAGTGAAAGCCGGGCAGGACATCCATTTGCCGTTACAGGCGCTCGATTACTGGATGCGGGTGAAGTGGCATCTCGATCGGGGGGAGTTTTCAGGACGCAGATATTTTCCAGGATTACCCCTGGGGAATCGCCCGCCCCGGCTGCTCTTGGTCGCCCCGGCGCTCGATTATCACCCATCCAATGAGACGGTCTTGGGGTACTTTTCGGAGGAGGTCCCGGTGGAACGGTTTGGGATCGGGGTAGAATGGAGAAAGGAACTTACCGTTATGTTCCGTGTAGCTCCAGACCTTCTCCCCTGATCACCATGGCCATTGCCGTAATCAGCCAGGTTAAAAAAGCGCTTTCGAATCTGAATCCGAAGGACGTCCGCGACTTGGCGGAACGGCCGATTAAGGTCGGCCTGGTGGCCGCTTCAGCCGAGTCCATGGGGCGAATGGAGACCTACTTCGCTCCCCCACACTTATCTGCCGAACGGCGTATGGAAGCCCTTCGCATGCTCGTGCGCGGCGGCGGGCCGGAATGTGACATTGAGATTTACGAATCGTCGCTCTTGCGTCCGTCACGGGCGTTTTCTTTCGATCCGGAAGCCCCGGACGACGCCGTACGGAAAATCCTAAAGTCGCGGGAAGATCTGGTCCTGCCGCTGGCGCGTAGCTTGTATCCTTTTCGAAAACCGGCGGCTCATCGCCTGATCCGGACGGTGGCGAAGGAAAACGCGCTGTTTTGCCTGGCGACGGCGCTGCCGGACATCGTTCCGGGGCTGGGATCGATTCCATGGGCGGTGGGCGAGTTTGGATCAGACGCGGCGTTTCTGACGGCGAACCAGATCCGGATGGCCTTTTATCTGGGCGCGGCAAGCGATCGGACCGTGGGATATCGGGAGCAGAAGTCTGAAATCGCCTCCATCGTCGCGGGCGCGTTCGGATGGCGGGCACTGGCGCGCGAGTTGATCGGAAAGGTGCCGTTCGGGGGCGGCCTGATTCCGAAGGCGGGGATCGCCTACGCGGGAACTTTCGCGGTCGGCGTATCGCTTGAACGGCTGTACCGGTTAGGGTATGGATTCAGCCGCGACGAGCGTAAAGCGGTCTATGAAGAAGCCTACGAGCATGGGCGTCAGATCGCCGGGATGTTGCTGACAGGCTTGCGCCAACGCAAAGCCGGATAAAGCTCGAAACGCCACCGGGTGCGGTTGCATCCAATTTTCCAGGTAGTTACATTTTTATCGTAACGGGAGGGTGACGTATGCGGGCAGTTCTGGGTGTTGTTATGTTGTCGGCGGTTTTCTCTTTTGCCGACACAATTACACTGCGCGACGGACGCGCGGTGAACGGGTCGTATCTCGGCGGCGACTCGCGGAGCGTTCGCGTCGCGGTAGGCGATCGGGTGGACACATATCGCGTCGAAGAGATTTCGACCATCGTTTTCGGCGATCCAACTCCGCCTGCGCCGATTCCACCTCCGGCGGCTGTTCGTGAAGAACGTCGCGACGAGGCGCGAATCGACGCCCGCGAGGCCCGGCGCGAGGAACAGCGCGCAGCCACCGAACTGGCCTCGGGAACCGCGATTACCGTTCGAATGATTGACAGCGTCGATTCGGAGCGCGACCGCATGGGCCAGACATTTCGCGCCTCCCTGGATGAGCCCGTGGTCGACGCAAGCGGAAATACGATCATCCCGCGCGGAGCGGATGCAATGGTGAAACTCGTGGACGACCAGCAGTCCGGGAAACTGGCCGGGAAAACAATACTGACCCTGAACCTGCAGTCGGTGCAGGTGAACGGACAGACCGTCGAGATCAACACCCAAAACGTCACCGAGCAAAGCGGATCGCGGACCGCGCGCAGCGCGAAGGTGATCGGCGGAACGGCAATCGCGGGCGCGATCATCGGGGCGATCGCGGGCGGCGGCAAGGGCGCGGCGATCGGAACGGCGGCGGGCGCGGGCGCGGGCACGGTGGCTGAAGTCGCGACCAAGGGCCAGCGCGTGCGGATTCCGTCCGAGACCCGGCTCACTTTTACTCTGCAACAGCCGGTTAACTGGTAAGTTTCCGCTCACGGTTCGCTCTGGCGGGACGCTGGCCGTTGGTTTGCTGCGCGTAAGCGCATGCGATTTTTCTTCTTACTCTGTTCGACCGTATCGCTGGTGCACGCCCAGTCTTTTCTGCGGAATGAGATTACCTTCAGCGGGGGCCAGAGCTGGGAAGTCTTCAAGACGTTCACCGAGAGCGACACAGCGGTGAGTCTGGGCGGCACATACGGGTATCGGCTGCTGAAAAATGTTGCGGTGGACGCGGGCGTGTTCGTGGCGCTGAATCCGACGCCGCCGGCCTGCGCGAGTTTCGGATGTTTCAACGGCGATAACCGGTTCACATGGGTTCCGTTCGGCGCGAAGTTCATTTTGCCGCTGAAACAGGATCGCTATGAATTGTCGGCGGGCGGCGGAGGGTTGTGGGAGCACTATACGGTGAATAATCCAAACAGCGCCTTCGGGGCATCGACGTACAGCGGGTGGGGCGGATATTTCAAAATTTCCGCAGGCGTGGCGCTCGATCGAGGGCGGCATTTCTGGATCAGCGGAACGCCGCGCTGGGTTCTGGCGAATACGGCGAATCATCGGGACCGGTGGTTCATGATCACCGGCGATGTGAGTTTCCGGTTCTGAGAGCGGTTGCGACCGGGTGGCCGGACGCTTACTTCGTGCGTGGTTCTGTGCTGGGCGATCGATGCCTCAATGCCGACACAGAACCGCGCGCGCCAGCGAGCGGGGTGCACGGAGCCAGGTCGGGGACCTGGCCTACTAAGATAAAGAGTGGGCCGGACTTCTCTCGACAAGAGCAGAATCAAAATTCTTCTTCTTGAAAGCATTCATCCGAGTGCCGTCGACGCGTTGCGAGACGACGGTTACAGCGACATCCAAAATCACCCGAAGTCTTTGCCCGAAGCCGATCTGATCGCGGCCATCGCGGACGCGCACTTCATCGGGATTCGCTCGGCGACCCATTTAACCGCCCGCGTGATCGAGGCCGCGCCGAGGCTGACCGGGATCGGCTGCTTTTGCATCGGGACCAACCAGGTGGATCTCGAAGCGGCGCAGGACCGCGGGATTCCGGTGTTCAACGCGCCATTCTCGAATACACGTAGTGTGGCCGAACTGGTACTGGCCGAGATCGTCATGCTGATGCGTGGGATTCCGGCGCGCAATGCCGCTGCGCATCGCGGCGAGTGGATCAAGACCGCGCACGGCTCGCGCGAGGTGCGCGGGAAAACGCTCGGGATTATCGGGTACGGGCACATCGGAACGCAGATCGGGCTGCTGGCGGAAGCGGTCGGGATGCGGGTGCTGTTTTACGACATCGAAACCAAGCTGGCATTAGGAAACGCGCGGGCAATGCCGCTGGATGCCTTGCTGGATGAGTCCGATGTGGTGACGCTGCACGTTCCGGAGACGCCGCGGACTCTGCGGATGATCGGGGCGGCGGAACTGGCGCGGATGAAGCCGGGTGCCCTGCTAATCAATGCGTCGCGCGGAACCGTCGTCGATATCGATGCTTTGGTGGACTCGCTGCGAACGAAACATATTGGCGGGGCGGCCATCGACGTTTTTCCCGCGGAACCCAAGGGCGCTGGCGATGCGTTTGTCTCCCCACTACGTGAATTCGACAATGTGATTTTGACCCCGCACATCGGAGGCAGCACGGAAGAGGCGCAGGAAAACATCGGCGTCGAAGTGGCCGAGAAGCTGATCAAATACAGCAACAATGGGTCGACGTTAACCGCCGTGAATTTCCCGGAGGTTTCGCTGCCGGAGCATCCGGGCCAGCAGCGGCTGCTGCATATCCATCGCAATCAGCCCGGCGTCCTGTCGGCGGTGAACGCGGTTTTCTCGGAACAAAAAATCAACATCGCGGCCGAGTACTTGCAAACCAATACGCGAATCGGATACGTGGTGATCGACGTCGAAACCGGTGAGCGCGAGGAATCGCTGCAGATCAAACGCCGGCTCGACGAAGTTCCCGGGACCATCCGGACGCGCATACTATACTGAATCCTCATGCTCACGGCGGAGGCGCGCGATCAACAGCCTTGGTACCGGCAACTGACGCGGTATCACTGGCTGGTGCTGGTGCTTTCCTCGGCGGGCTGGCTGCTGGACTGCATGGATCAGCAGCTCTTCGGACTGGCGCGGCGTCCAGCCGTGATGGAACTTCTACACGCCCGGCCGGACGACGCCGCGATGGCCGGCACCGTCACCGAATACGCGGGCTACGCCACCATGTTTTTCATGATCGGCTGGGCGCTGGGCGGGGTCGTGTTCGGGATTTTGGGCGATCGCATCGGACGCGTCCGCACGATGGTAATCAGCATCCTGTTTTATTCCGTCTTCACCGGGATGAGCGTGTTCTCGACCAGCGTCTGGGATTTTTCGGCGTACCGGCTGTTAACGGGGTTGGGCGTCGGCGGGCAATTCGCCGTCGGCGTTGCGCTGGTGGCGGAAGTATTGCCTCCCAATGTCCGGCCTTTTGCGCTGGGAGCGCTGCAATCGTGCTCGGCGGCGGGGAATATTATCGCGGCGCTGGTCGGGATCGCGCTCGGGAATTTGCAGCAGGCGCACGTGATCGAAAGTTCCTGGCGGGCGATGTTCGTTATCGGCGCGCTGCCGGCGTTTCTGGTGTTCGTCATCATGCGCCGACTGGAGGAGCCCGAGGCGTGGAGGAAGGCGAAGGCCGAGGGCGCGGCGCGCAAAGTGAAGCTCGGTTCGGTGGCGGAGTTATTTACGG
Source organism: Bryobacteraceae bacterium (assembly GCA_035308605.1). Classification (GTDB taxonomy): domain Bacteria; phylum Acidobacteriota; class Terriglobia; order Bryobacterales; family Bryobacteraceae; genus Palsa-187. The sequence continues at coordinate 30,638 of DATGGL010000049.1, read as the reverse complement.
ATCCACGCTGGCGGCGGAATGCGATCGTCGGGTTCACGCTGGCATTTGCAGGCGTCGTGGGTTTGTGGGGCATCGGATATTTCAGCTATGACCTGCTGAGTTCGGTTCTGGATAAAACATTTCGCGCGCAGGGGCTTTCAGAAAGCGTGATCGCTGGAAAGAAGACCATGTGGACGGGGATCACGTCGCTGGTCCAGAATACGGGCGCGTTTCTGGGGGTCTATGCGTTCACCTACTTCACGCAGAGATTCGGACGCCGCCTGGCGTTCGCGATCGCTCTGATCGCGGCGATGTTTGCGACCGCGTTCCTGTTCTGGAGACTGCGGGATTTCAGCGATGTGTTCTGGATGCCTCCGCTGATGGGATTCTTTCAGCTCGCGCTGTATGCCGGGTACGCCATCTATTTCCCGGAGCTGTTTCCGACGCGGCTGCGAAGCACCGGGACATCGTTCTGCTATAACGTCGGGCGCGGAGTTGCGGCGGTGGGTCCGGTCGGCCTGGGATTGCTGACCAGCCGTGTGTTCAGCGGATATGCAGAGCCGCTCCGGTACGCGGGAGTGACGATGAGCGCGGTGTTCCTGGTCGGCCTGGCGGCGCTGCCGTGGGCGCCCGAAACACGCGGGAAGTCACTGCCTGAATAGGGCCCGAATGATACACTGATGGATTACCATGGCCATTAGTAAGGATCTGCTGGAGATACTGGTCTGCCCGCTCTGCAAAGCTCCGGTGGAGTTGAAACAGGACGAAAATGGCCTGAAGTGTGTCCAGTGCAAGCGGGTGTATCCGATTCGCGACGATATTCCCGTAATGCTGGTTGACGAAGCACGCATCGAAGAATAACGCGTGGGAAATGTTCTCGATCGGCTGCCGCCGGGTTCGCGGATCGCGGTGATCCGTTTGCGGTCGCTTGGCGACTGCGTGCTGACGACTCCGGCGCTCGCGCTGCTCAAACAATATCGTCCGGATTTGAAGATCACGGTGATCGCGGAGCCGAGGTTTGCGGCTGTGTTCGAGGGGAATCCCGACGTCGATGCGATTGCTTCCGGATCGGTGAGCGCCGATCTCGCGCTGAACCTCCACGGCGGAACGCGCAGCATGCTTCTGACGCTGCGGTCGGGGCTGCGGGCCGGGTTCGGTCACCATCGATACAGCTTTATTTACTCCCACAAGATTCCGCGCGCGCAGGAGATCTTGGGCATCGAGCGGCGTGTGCATACGGCGGAACATCTGGCGTCGGCGATGTTCTGGCTGGGTGTGCCGCAGTCCGATATCCCGCGCGCGAAGCTTTTCGCGGATTCGCCGGAGCCGGGGCCCTGCGCCGTAATTCATCCGTTCGCGTCGGCGGCGGATAAGACCTGGCCGGCGGAGCGATTCGTCGAAGTCGCGCGCAAGCTGCAGAATCCCGTGATTCTTGCCGGTCCGGGCGATGATGCTTCGGCGTTTCGCGAATTCCGGGTTTGGAACAATGAGCCGCTGGCGCGCGTTAAGAATCTGATGGCAGGCGCGTCGCTTTTCGTGGGCAACGATAGCGGGCCGGCGCATATCGCGGCGGCTTTCGGAGTGCCCGTTGTCGTCTTGTTTGGATCTTCAGATCCCGTGACATGGGCGCCGTGGCGGACGGAATCCCAAGTGTTGACGGGGCTTGGGAACATTTCGGTTGAAGATGTTTTGTTCGCAATGGATGCACTGAAGGTGCGCGCGTGAGGGTGCGCCAATGAAGGAACTGCGGCGGCTGCTCGCATACTCGCGGCCGTATGTTCCCCATCTGACGGCCTCGGTCCTATTAATGATCTGCGTCGGCGCGGCCCAGGGGCTGACCGCGCTGCTGATCGGGCCGATTTTCGATCGCGTCCTGAATCCGCAGTCGGCGGATGCGCCGGTGTTGCTGTTCACGATACCGGTCTGGAACCGCCCGGTGTATCTGGGCGAGCTGGTGCCAGTTCCGGTGCACAACGTGTGGACGCTGGTGGCGATCAGCATCGTCACGGTGTTTCTCGTAAAGGGATTGTGCGATTACGGCGGGAACTACCTGATCAATTACGTGGGGTTCTCCGCGGTCACGGATCTGCGCCAAGCGGTATTCGATCGCGTGCTGCATCAGGACGCGAATTTCTTCGAGAACAACTCGACGGCGCGGGTGATGTCGTCGATCATGAACGATCTCGAAAAAATCCAGGTGGCGATGTCGCACATTCTGGCGGATTGTCTGCGGCAAAGCTTCACGACGCTGTTTTTATTGGCCGTGGTTCTACACGCGGATTGGAAGCTGGCCATTGTCAGTCTGACCGTGCTGCCGTTCGTACTGGTTCCGACCGTTCGGTTAGGGCGCAGGATTCGGCGGACCACGCGGAGCGCCCAGGACGATGCGGCCGAACTGAATCAGGTATTGCAGGAAACGCTCAGCGGCAACCAGGTGGTGAAATCGTTCGGGGCGGAAGAGATCGAATCCAACCGGTTTCGTGTCCGGGCGCAGCGGCTGCGGCGCAGCAATTTGCATTATGTATCGCAGCAGGCGATCGCGTCGCCGCTAATCGAATTCTTCGGCGCGCTGACCATCGTCGCGCTGCTGTTCTACGCGCGGATGCAGATCAAAGACGGCTCGATGACTGCGGGCGAGTTCACCAGCTTCGTGATCGCGCTGCTGATGCTATATGAACCCGTCAAGCGGCTGACCGGGATCCACAACATTTTCCAGCAGGCGCTGGGGGCATCGCAAAAAGTATTCGAGTATCTGGACCGCGATCAGCAGATCAAGGAGCGCGCGGGCGCCGTTAAGCTGGTCCGATTCGAAAAAGCAATCCAGTTCGAGGATGTCAGCTTCCGGTATCCGACCGCTCCGGATGGATTTACGCTCGATTCGATCCGGCTGGAAGTGAAAGCGGGCGAGATTGTGGCGCTGGTAGGGCCCAGCGGAGCGGGGAAAACGACGCTCGCCAATCTGGTACCGCGATTTTACGACGTCCAAAAAGGCGCGGTGAAGATCGACGGGCGGGACGTCCGGGATCTGCGCCTGGCATCTTTGCGCGAGAAGATCGGCATGGTCGCGCAGGATACGTTTTTGTTCAACGACACGGTGGCGAACAATATCGGATACGGCCTGGCGGACGCGACCCGGGAACAGATCCGGGAGGCGGCCCGCCTAGCGCTGGCCGAAGAGTTCATTCAGCGGATGCCCGACGGATACGACACCATGATCGGGGAACGCGGGCAAAAGCTTAGCGGCGGGCAGCGGCAGCGGCTGGCCATCGCACGGGCGCTGCTGAAGAATGCACCGATTTTGATTCTGGACGAAGCGACCTCGCATTTGGACAGCGAATCGGAGATGCTGGTGCAGCGGGCTTTGCAGAATCTGATGGAGCACCGGACAGTGATCGTGATCGCCCACCGGCTTTCGACGGTGAGGCGTGCCGATCAGATCGTGGTGCTGGATCGGGGACAGGTTTGCGAAATGGGGCGGCATGAAGAGCTGGTCAATCGCGGCGGCGTGTATCAGCGCCTCTATGAACTACAGTTTCTGGAGCGGGATTCGGTGGTGAATCCGTAATGCCTGAGACTGGGAGCAAAGCTCCGCTTCGCAGCATGACCGGATTCGCGCGCGCGCGGCGGGCGCTGGGCGAAGGCGAAGTCGTGGTCAGCCTGAAGAGCCTGAATCATCGCGGGCTCGACGTCCAGGTGCATGCGCCCTCAGCGGCCGACCCGCTGGAGAATGCGATTCGGGCGATGGTGAAGACCCGGCTGGTGCGGGGGCACGTGGAGGTGCGGATCTCGCTGCCGGCGAATTCTCAGAATGGGAGCGGGCCGGTGTTGAATCGGGCGCTGCTTGCGGAGTATTTGAAGGCGTTCCGCGAGATAGCGACCGAACATCGGCTGGCGTCGACGCCGGATCTCAATGCAGCGTTCCGGATTTCGGGGATGTTCGGCGACGCCGTGGAAACCCAGGCGCCGGAGGGGGCGGAGGCAGCGGTGCTGGACGCGCTCGGCGAGGCGCTCGACGAGTTGAATGCGTTCCGCTCCCGCGAGGGCGGGGAGATCGGGGAAGAGATGCGCGGGCACAATGCTCGCGTTTCGACCGGCGCGGAGGAGATGGAGCGGATTCGCGAGGGTGCGACGGAGGCGTTTCAGAATCGACTGTCGGAGAGGCTCAAGGAACTGCTCAAGGGCGCGCAAATCGATCCGCAGAGGCTCGCGCAGGAGGCGGCGATCCTGGCGGACCGGAGCGATATCGGCGAGGAGCTGGCCCGATTGAAGATTCACTCGGCGCAGCTCGCGGGACTGCTTGATGCGGGCGGCGAGGTCGGCAAGAAACTGGATTTTCTGTTGCAGGAGATGAATCGCGAAACCAATACGATTCTTTCGAAGAGCAACGGCGCGGGCGACGCCGGGCTGAAGATCACGGAACTGGCTCTGGCGGCCAAATCGGCGATCGAGAAGATTCGGGAGCAGTCCCTAAATCTCGAATGACCAATCTTGAATGACGACCATCTTCATTATTTCCGCGCCGTCGGGCTCCGGCAAGTCGACGCTTACCCAAAAGCTGCTGGAACGCGTGGACCGGCTGCGCTTCTCGGTTTCCTACACGACACGAGAGCCGCGCGGCCAGGAACGCGACGGCGAAGACTATTTCTTCGTTTCGCGGGAAGAATTTGAGGCGATGGCGGCCAGAGGCCAGTTTCTGGAGCACGCGGAAGTGTTCGGAAATTACTACGGCACGCATTGCAGCGAATTGGACAGGGCCTCGAATGACGGAGTCGACCTGGTGCTCGACATCGATGTCCAGGGTGCGCGACAATTAAAAGGGAGAATTCCGGACGCGGTGTCAATATTTGTTCTGGCGCCCAGCCGGGAGATTCTCGAGCAGCGGCTACGCGCGCGAAGTCAGGATTCCGAGCCGGTAATCGAACGGCGGCTGCGCGATGCGGCTGAGGAAATTCGCAACTATTCACAGTACGATTACGTGCTGGTGAACCGCGAAGTGGAGATGTCCGTGGATACGCTTGTGTCCATCGTCAAAGCAACGCGGAGCAGGCGCGACCGGATGGAGAAACAGATCCGTCCGATTTTGGAGACGTTTAAAAATGGCTGAAAATTTCAAGAACACCGCGGCGAGCATCATTCCGGACGATCCGGAAGCCAGCGCCTACCGGTTTATCATCGTCGCCGCCAAGCGCGCGCGCCAGTTGCAGAACGGGGCGCGCAGCTTTCTGCCCACCACGTCGAAGAAACCGACCGTCGCGGCGATGGAAGAAGTGCGCCGCGGCCTGGTGCAGTACGACGATCCGGCCTTTCACCGCGTCGAAGAAGAAGTGCCGGCCGAGGAGTAATCCGTGAACGTCGTGCTGGGCGTCGCCGGCGGAATTGCCGCTTACAAGGCGGCGGAACTGGCGCGCGCGCTCATGGAACGCGGGTTTTCGGTGCAGGTGGTCACCACCGCGTCGGCCGAGGAGTTCATCCGCCCGCTGACCTTCGCGGCGCTCACCGGGCGCAAGGTGATTACCCACCTGTTCGCCGAAGCGAGCGCTGAAGACACGCTCTCGAGCGCGATCGAGCACATCCGCGTGGCGCAGGAAAACCAGATTCTGGTGGTCGCACCGGCCACGGCGAACGTGCTGGCGAAGTTCGCGCGCGGAATCGCCGACGATTTCCTCACCACCATGTATCTGGCGTTCACCGGGCGCGTCGTTCTCGCGCCGGCGATGAATACCAATATGTGGAATCATCCGGCGACGCAGGAGAACCTGCGCATCCTGCGGGAGCGCGGGCATGAGATCGTCGAACCGGACGATGGCGCGCTCGCCTGCGGCATGGTGGGCCCGGGAAGATTGGCCGAGCCGGATCAGATTGCGGCGATTGTCGCGGCCGGCGCGGTTGTCCGCCCAGCGGAGAAGCGCGCGGAAAAGCGGCAGGATCTAAGTGGCGAGACGCTGCTGATCACCGCCGGACCGACGCAGGAGCCGCTGGACGCGGTCCGATACATCACCAATCGATCGAGCGGGAAGATGGGCTACGCGCTGGCCGAAGAAGCCGCATCGAGGGGCGCGCGCGTCGTGCTGGTTTCAGGCCCGGTGAACTTGCCGGAGCCGGCGGGGATCGAAGTGATTCACGTGCAGACCGCGATCGAGATGCGCAAGGCTGTGATGGACCGGTTGGGCGATGCGACGATGATTGTGAAGGCGGCGGCGGTCGCCGATTATCATCGCGCGAATCCACCGAAGCAAAAGGAAAAAAAGACGGCCGCCCGGCTCTCGCTCGAATTGGATCCGACTCCGGATATTCTGGCGGAAGCCGGCAAGAAGAAGGGCGACCGGCTGCTGGTGGGGTTCGCGGCGGAGACCGACCACCTGATCGAAGAAGCGCGCCGAAAACTGGAGAATAAGAATTGCGACATGATCGTCGCGAACCTGGTTTCGCAGGAAGGCATTGGCTTCGATTCGGATGAAAACGAAGTCGTCCTGGTGCTGCGCACCGGCGAAACGATCCCAGTGGCCCGCGCTTCCAAGCGTGCCATCGCGCAGCGGATTTTCGACGAGATGATCCGGCTGCGGCTGGCGCTGCACGCGTCTCAATGACACCGGCTTGATAGAACCAGGCTTGCCCGATGAATCAGGACTCGATCCGTCAATATCTCCAGTTTTATCGTGACCTCGGCGTGAAAGAAATTTACAAACGAAGTTCCCCGTCAAAGATTAGTTCCGCGGCCGCTCCGGCTCCGGGGCGCGAGCTTATCGAGCCAGCGCCTGCTGCGGAGATCGTTTTGCCATCTCTTGCGCCGTCGGATGACACGCTACTTAAGATCCAGCAGGATATCGGCGATTGCAAACGGTGCCGGCTGTGCGAGCAGCGCGCGAAAATCGTTTTCGGATCAGGGAATCAGCACGCCAGGCTGGTGTTTGTCGGAGAGGGTCCGGGCGCGGATGAAGACGCGCAGGGGTTGCCGTTCGTGGGGCGTGCCGGCCAGCTTTTAACGCAGATGATCGAGAATACGGCGTCGAAGGAAGGCATTCCCATCAAGCGGCCCGACGTGTACATTTGCAACGTGGTGAAATGCCGGCCCCCGGAGAATCGAACGCCGTTGCCGGATGAGATGGAGATTTGCGGCGAGTTCCTGTTCCGGCAGTTAATGACCATTCGTCCGCGGGCGATCTGCGCGCTCGGTTCGACGGCGGCCAAGGCGCTGCTGGCAACCAAGGACGGAGTCACTCGCCTGCGCGGGCATTGGCACAAGTGGCGCGACATTCCGTTAATGGTGACATATCATCCTTCGTACTTGTTGCGGCCGTATAACCAGAATGCGAAGCGGGAGGCGTGGGAGGATTTGAAGACCGTCCTGCATTATGTCTATGACTAGCGGCGCTGACCGCTCCCTCTGGTTGCGGCTCGGTGTCTGCATGCTGCCGGGATGCGACATCAGGAGCCGCGGCCAAAGTGAACGGAGCGCCCCGGCGGCATGAGTGTGCGGGGGTTGTTCATCACATTTGAGGGACCGGAAGGCAGCGGAAAATCGACGCAGATCCGGATGCTGGCGGAGCGGCTGCGCACTGCCGGCCGCGATGTCGTACAGACGGCCGAACCGGGCGGCACGCCCATCGGGATTCAGATCCGGCGCGTGTTCCTGGACGCCAAGAATCGCGAGATGTGTCCGACCACGGAGCTCCTGCTGACGTTTGCCAGCCGCGCGCAGAATGTCGACGAATGTATTCTGCCGGCGCTCGCGAAAGGTCAAGTCGTTCTTTCGGACCGCTTTACGGACTCGACGCTGGTGTATCAGGGCATCGGCCGCGGGCTGGGCGCCGAAGTCGTTTATGAAGTCGACCGCATCGCCTGCCGGGGGCTGGTGCCGGACTTGACTCTGGTGATCGACGTCGAGACCGAGGTCGGGTTGTCGCGCGCGCATCAGCGCAACCGGAAAGTCCAGGATGTCGAGACTCGAATCGATGAGCATGGGGTCGAGTTCCATCGAAAGGTCCGTGACGCGTATCATCAGCTTGCCGCGGACGATCCCAAGCGCGTGAAAGTGATCGACGGCGGGCGCGATGCGGAGAGCGTCGCCGAAGAAGTGTGGCGGGTGGTGCAGGCTTACTTAAAATAGACAGATGGATCATCTGCCACGACGGCTGGCATACATTGCGTTCGCGATGGCGCTTACGCTGGCCGGCGGAACCGCGGGGTTCGTGTGGATCGAGAACTATCCGGTTTTCGACGCGTTCTACATGACGCTGACCACCGTGACCACGGTGGGGTACGGAGAAATTCACACGCTGAGCCACGCGGGGCGGGTGTTCAACTCGTTTCTGATCCTGTTCGGCGTGGTTATCATGCTGCTGGCGATCGGCGCGATGACCCAAACCGTGATCGAGCTGGAGCTGAACCAATTTTTCGGAAAGCGACGGGTCAAGAGCATGATCGACAAACTGGACGGCCACGTCATCGTGTGCGGTTACGGGCGCGTGGGCCACGGGGCGGCCGAGGAGCTGCGGCAGGCGGGCGCCTCGTTCGTCATTGTGGATCGAAACGAGGAACGCGTGGAGCGCGCGATGAAAGACGGAATGCTGGCGGTTCTCGCCGACGCCAACCGCGATGAAACCCTGCGGGATGTCCGGATCGACCGGGCGCGCGGGCTGATCGCCACGCTTTCCTCCGACGCCGACAATCTGTTCCTGATCCTGTCCGCGAAGGCGCTGAATTCACGGCTGCACTTATCGGCGCGGATCGCGGAGGAGGCTTCCGAGCAAAAGCTGCGGCGCGCCGGCGCGGATTTCGTGTTCGCGCCGTACAACAGCACCGGTCACAGAATGGCGCAGGCTTTGCTGAAACCGCATGTCCACCAGTTTCTGGATTTCACCACGCAGAACATGGGGCTCGACGCCGGAATCGAGCAGGTGCGGGTCTCCGAACGCAGCGCCTTCGCGAACCGTTCGCTGGAGCAGGTGCAGATGCGCAAGGAACTGGGAGTGATCGTGCTGGCGATTCGCAAGGCGGCCGGCGAGATGATCTTCAATCCTCCCGACGAAGCGAAAATTTCCAGCGGAGATCATTTGATCGTCATGGGGCGTCCCGAAGGCTTGCGCAAGCTGGAACAGCTCCTGACAGGGGTCGCGGCATGAAAGTTTTGACGAGCGCCCAGATGCGCGAGGTCGACCGGCAGACCATCGAGCGCGGCACGCCGGGCGAAGTGCTGATGGAGAACGCCGGGCGGCGCGTGGTCGAGGTAATCGAACGCGAATTTACGCCGGTTGCCCGGCAGCGGGTGATCGTGCTGTGCGGAAAAGGAAATAACGGCGGCGATGGGCTGGTGGTTACGCGGCTCTTGCGCGATCGCGTCGCGGCGCTGCAAGTGATCCGGACGGAACAGCCGGAAGACGTCCGCATCGCTTCGCCCACGCTGATTGTCGATGCGCTGCTGGGCACCGGACTCGCTGGGCCGGCCCGGGGCCCGGCGCTCGACTATATCCGCATGATCAACGCCAGGTTCTTCGGCACGGCCAAGATCGTCGCGGTGGACGTGCCGTCCGGGCTCGGCGGCGGCGGGGAATATGTTCACGCGGATATCACGGTCACATTCACCGCTCCGAAGGTGGAGCATTTTCTCGCGGAAGGATCGGCCGAGGCAGTCGGGCGATTGATCGTGGCGGAAATCGGCAGCCCGCCGGAATTGGTCCAATCGGATCTGGAAGTTTCCGAGGCTCACGATTTCGCCCGATTGTTCCAGCCGCGCAAGCGGGATTCGAATAAGGGCGATTTCGGACACGTGCTGGTGATTGCCGGCGCTCCGGGAAAGACGGGCGCGGCGGCGATGTCCGGATTGGCGGCGTTGCGGGCGGGGGCGGGGCTGGTAACGGTCGCCTGCTCGGATTCATCGCGGCTCGCGCCGGAGTTGATGTCGGAGCCGCTCGACGATTTCAGCTTAGTGAGAAAGACGGTGATTGCGGTCGGGCCCGGGTTGGGTGTGCGCCAGGAATTGTTGGCGCGGTTGCTAAAGGACGTTGCGGTGCCCATGGTGATCGATGCCGATGGGTTGAACTCGATCGCCGGAACGGATTTTCGTGGACGCGGCGTGGAGACGATTCTTACGCCGCATCCCGGCGAGATGGCCCGCTTAACGGGGGCGAAAGTCGCCGATCGCTTGGAGACGGCGCGCGAATTTGCGAAAACCCGGAACGTGTGTCTGGTACTGAAGGGACATCGCACGCTGATCGCTTTTCCGGATGGGCTTGTGTGGATTAATCCCACGGGTTCGCCGGCCATGGCCAAGGGCGGGTCGGGCGACATCTTGACGGGCCTGATCGCAGGTTTCGTCGCCCAGTTTCCGCGCGATATCGGGACCGCAGTGCGCGCGGCGGTCTGGCTCCACGGGCGGTCGGGGCAGATCGCGGCCGAGGAACTCACCGAGCAATGCGTGATTGCGACGGACCTGCTGCACTATCTTCCGCGGGCGATCCATGAGTGTGTTTGAGACGAGTGTGTTTGAGACGAGAGTCTTTGAAACACGCTCCGAAGACGAAACCGTAGAACTCGGGCGGCGTATCGCGGCCGAACTGCCCTGTCGAGCAGTGGTTCTGCTGATCGGGAATCTCGGAGCGGGGAAGACGACGCTGGCGAAAGGGATCGTGAGCGCGCTCGGCGCGGCAGCCGTCGAAGACGTATCCAGCCCTACGTTCACGCTGATCCACGAATACGGGCGGGTGTACCATATCGATCTTTACAGGCTGGATCGCGCGGAAGAAGTTGCCACGCTCGGGCTGGATGAAATCTTCGAACGCGACGCGGTGGTGCTGATCGAGTGGGGAGAGCGGTTTCCGCAACTGATGCCGCGGGAGCGGATCGAGATCCGGATCCAGGGAACCGGTGATCTCCGCGTCGTTGAATTGAAATATATATATCTTTAAGCATCCTACAATCAATCACATACAAGTTTATCTTGTCACTCTTCGGCCGAGTGTGCTAATAATGGAGCTTGGGTCGCGATGGTTTGGGCGCGGCCCGCTTACCAACGTAGGAATTTTCAAAAACAGTTGACTGGGAGGTTGTTCTATGAACATTCGGCCGCTCCATGACCGCGTCGTGGTGAAACGGATCGATGAAGAAGAAGCCAAGATTGGGGGATTGTTTATTCCCGACTCGGCCAAGGAAAAACCGCAGCAGGGCGAGGTGGTTGCCGTTGGCAACGGCAAGAAGACCGAAGAGGGGAAAGTGATTCCGCTCGATGTGAAGGTCGGCGACCGCGTGCTGTTTGGCAAATATTCCGGCAGCGACGTGCCCAAGGCGTACGGCGATGACCATTTGATCATGCGCGAAGACGAGATTCTGGCCGTGATCGATGGCGCCGGTAAGAAAGCAAAGGCATAAGGAGATACCAACATGGCTGCAAAACAGATTGTTTATAGCGAAAATTCCCGGCAGGCGATCCTGCGCGGTGTGAATCAACTGGCCGATGCGGTGAAAGTGACGCTGGGTCCCAAGGGACGCAACGTGGTGCTCGAGAAGAAGTTCGGCGGGCCGACCATCACCAAAGACGGCGTGACCGTGGCGAAAGAAGTTGAGTTGAAGGATCCGCTCGAGAACATGGGCGCGCAGATGGTGCGCGAAGTCGCGTCGAAGACCAGCGATGTGGCCGGCGACGGCACCACCACGGCGACCATTCTCGCCCAGTGCATCTTCCGTGAAGGCGTGAAGAGCGTGGCGGCGGGCGCAAATCCCATGGCTTTGAAGCGCGGGATTGAGAAAGCTGTCGAGATCGTGGTCGAGGAAGTGAAGAAGTTCTCGAAGCCGGTCAGCGGCGACATGATCGCGCAGGTCGGCACCATTTCGGCCAATGGCGACCACACCATCGGCGACACCATCGCGGAAGCGATGAAGAAGGTCGGCAAGGACGGCGTCATCACGGTCGAAGAGTCGAAGACCATGAAGACCGAGCTCGACACCGTGGAAGGCATGCAGTTCGACCGCGGTTATCTCTCGCCCTACTTCATCAGCGATCCGGACCGGATGGAGTGCGTTCTCGAAGATCCCTACATCCTGATCCACGAGAAGAAAATCAGCAACATGAAGGACCTGCTGCCGGTACTGGAGCAGATCGCTCGTTCGGGCAAGCCGCTGCTGGTGATCGCCGAGGAAGTGGAAGGCGAAGCGCTGGCGACCCTGGTAGTCAACAAGCTGCGCGGCACGCTGAATGCCTGCGCGGTGAAGGCTCCGGGCTTCGGCGATCGCCGCAAGGCGATGCTGGAGGATATCGCGATCCTGACCGGCGGCCATGCCATCTTCGAAGAGACCGGCATTAAGCTGGAAGGCGTCCAGTTGAAGGATCTGGGCCGCGCCAAGCGCGTGACCGTGGATAAGGACAACACCACGATCATCGATGGCGGCGGAGAAGCGAAGAACATCGAAGGCCGCATCAAGCAGCTCCGCGCGCAGATCGAGGAAACCACCTCGGACTACGATCGCGAGAAGCTGCAGGAGCGCCTGGCGAAACTGGCCGGTGGCGTCGCTGTTATCAAAGTCGGCGCGGCGACCGAGACCGAAATGAAGGAAAAGAAAGCCCGCGTCGAGGATGCTCTGCATGCCACGCGCGCGGCTGTCGAAGAAGGAATCGTCCCCGGCGGCGGCGTCGCGCTGCTCCGGGCGGCGTCCGCTCTTGAGAACGTGAAGGCGGACCACGACGAGCAGATCGGCGTGAACATCATCAAGCGCGCCTGCGAAGAGCCGGTTCGCCAGATTGTGGGCAACGCCGGTTACGAAGGCGCGATCGTGATTGAGAAGATCCGCAGCAACAAGGATCACAATCACGGGTTCAACGCGGCCAACGCCACCTACGAAGACCTGGTGAAGAGCGGCGTGATCGATCCGACCAAAGTAACGCGGTCGGCATTGCAGAACGCTTCCTCCATCGCGGCTTTGATGCTGACGACGGAAGCGATGATCGCGGAGATCCCGGAGAAGAAGCCGGCTCCGATGCCGGGCGGTGGCGACCACGGTCCCGGAATGGACTACTAAGCCACTCGCGTGGCGGCCTGGGCGCCTCTGGCGCAGGGATGCCGCTGGATTAGCTATACGAAAAAGCCGCTCAAGAAATCGGGCGGCTTTTTTCTTGCCTGCTTGCAATGTATACAATGTAATCATGTCGGAAGTGGTCAGTCTTCGATTGCCGGATGAACAAGCCAAGCGCCTTAAAAAGCAGGCGCGGCGCATGGGTCGGACGCCCAGCGAGACGGGACGGATACTGCTCGAAGAGGCTCTGCGCCAGATCGAGTTTGCGAACATTGAATTTCGCGATTCCTCGGCCGGACGGCAGGCGTACATCAAAGGGCGGCGGGTTCAGGTTTGGATGGTGATGCTGGTCGCATCCAGCTACGGCAACGACGCCAAGAAGACGGCCCTGCATCTGCAGATGCCGGTCGAATGGGTACAGGCCGCGTTCCATTATGCGGAAGCGTTTCCCGATGAGATTCAGGATGCGATTCAGGATAACGACTCAGTAACTACCGAAGAGCTGAAACGAATGCTACCCGGACAGTACCTGGACATCGAGCATTTGCGCAAATAGATGCTTCGATATCTGCTGGATGAGCAGATCTCGCCCGTCGTGGCCGAACAAGTTCAGCAAAAGGATTCCAGGATCTGGATCGCGAGCGTGCAGCGTTGGCGGGACGGAGAATTCAGGGGCCGGCGGGATGCGGACCTTCTCGCCGCGGCGGCCGCGGAGCAATTAACGGTGGTGACGTACGACTTGCGGACCATTCCCGGTCTCCTGCGTGAGTGGGCGGAATTGCAAACGTCGCATAGCGGGGTCATTTTCGTAAGACGGAAGGCGATTCGGGAAAATGATTTCGGCCGCCTTGTTTCGGCGCTGGTCCAGCTTTGGCAGGTTGCAAAGAACGTCGATTGGAGAAACCGGGTCGCGTTTCTGCCGCCGGACTAAGCGTGCCGCCGTTCCGCGACTACGGTCACCTGGCGATCTTGGGCCAGCCGGACGATATCCATTACCGGATCCTTCTTGCCGATGAACGGGAAGGTTCGCCGGGGTGGTCTTGAAAGGAAGATCTGCGTGACTCCGTTGCGGCGGGCGAAATCGACGACGGCTTCAGCGGGATCCTCGTTTTCCAAAATACGGGTTTCGATGTGAAGCTTTCGGGCGAATTCCAGGTGGCGCTCGATTTGCGCCGGGTCGGCTGAGGGGACCACGGCGACGGCGAAACAGTCGGCTTTCAGATAGTCCGCCACGCGGCGGCCCCGACGAATCAGGGCCGCGGTGGCGGGTGATTCAGTGACGTGGATCAGGATCCGCTCGGGATGCTCCCGTTCCGCGGGAAACTCGGGTTCGTCCTGGCCGGTCTGGCGGATGTCTACTTCGTGCGCCGTCTGGCGAAGTGCCATTTCGCGCAGAGCGGCGAGGGTTGGCTCCTTGAAGAAATTCTGCAAGGCGCGCTGGGCTTTGTCGGTTCCGTAGATCACGCCGCGCTGAAGACGATTAAGCAGGGCGCGCGGCGGCACATCCACGAACACCACTTCGTCGGCCTGCTTCACCACCCAATCGGGGATGGTTTCGCGCACCTGCACGCCGGTGATCTCGCGCATCTGGTCGTTCAGGCTTTCCAGGTGCTGGATGTTCATGGTCGTAATCACGTCGATTCCGGCGTCGAGCAGAACCATGACGTCCTCCCAACGCTTGGTGCGTTCCGAGCCGGGAACGTTGGTGTGCGGGAATTCGTCGACGGCGCAGATTTCAGGATGGCGCGCGAGAATCGCGTCCGTATCCATCTCTTCGAATTCCCGGTCCCGATATTGCACCCGCCGCCGCGGGATTACTTCCAGGCCCTCGATCTTGGCGATCGTGTCCTTGCGGCCGTGGGGCTCGAAGTATCCGACGGCGATATCGCGGCCCGCGCGCTTCAGTTCCTGCGCTTCTTCGAGCATCTTGTAAGTTTTGCCTACGCCCGCCGCGTAGCCGAGCAGAATTCTGAGGCGGCCGCGCGGCCGGGCATTCAGGGGCGCTGCGTCAGTCATCCAGGACTCATGCCGCGTGCGGAAAGATCCGGATGTCGATCCCGTCGGCTTCCATAATCAGCCGTTCCACCGGATTCGCCTTCCAGCGGCCCAGCAGGCCGGATCGCTGGCTATGGCCCACGAAGATCTGGGTGATGCCATGTTCCAGGGCGAATTGAAGAATGGCCGCAATGGCGTCCTCGGCGTGCAGCGTTTCCACGTGCGCGCTGGCCTCGCGGGCGACCGCCAGATTCGCGTCGAGCACCGCTTGGTCCTGCGGATTCAGGTCATCCTGCTGGACGTACACAACATAGAGCTCGCCGTGAAACCGATCCGCCTGGCGGCGTCCCCGGCGGATCATCAGATCGGCGTTCGAGCGGGGCGTCACGCAGACCAGGATGCGTTCGTGCGTTCCGTAAAGCTGCTGGATGCCCTTGCCATGCAGATATTCTTCCAGTTGATGATCGACCACGTCCGCGGCGAGAACCAGGGCGATCTCGCGCAGCTCGGAGAGCTGGCGTTCCATCTGCGAAGCGTCCAGAACTGAATTGCTTCCGTTTTCGAGCGAATGGCTGACGCAATGTTCCGGGGCGGCATCGACGAGTTCGATTTCATCGGCCGTGCGGACGAACGCTTCCGGAACCGAATCCTTGACCGACTTGCCGCGGATCGCTTCGACGCGCTTCTGCTTTTCCTTAATGTATTGCAGGTTGACCGATGTGATGACGCAAATACCCGCGGCCAGAAGTTGCTCCACGTCCTGCCACCGCTCGGCGTTCTTGCTGCCGGGAGGGTTCTGGTGGGCGAGACCGTCGATCAGAACCATCTGCGGATGGCGGCGAAGCACGGCGGCGACGTCGATGGCGGGCCCGTCCAGACCGGCAATGGGCGGAATCACCTCAAAGCAATCCATCAGTTCCCTGACGTCGGCGGGCGCGACGGTTTGGGTAGCCGCGATCACCACATCCTGCCCCCGAAGCTTGCGGCGGCGCCCCTCGTCGAGCATGCGGAACGACTTCCCGACGCCCGAGGCATATCCCAGAAAGATCTTCAGTTTGCCGCGCTTGTCGTTGCGTTCCTCGGCCTCGACTTGTTTGAGCAGTTGCTCCGGAGTCGGGCGGCGCGAGAGGGCTTCGGGCATACTACCTTCATTATCTCGCTTCTTTCAAACCAGCCGGCAAACCCACCCGCTCGACGCGTCGCTGTACCAGAACACGCCATCGCGCAGCGTCAGCCCGTGCAGCTCCGGATCATCCTTGGTCAACTGGATCTTCGCCACCGGCGTCCCGTCCTTCGGATCCAGCTTATAGATCGCGCGGTCGATTGTCTCGACGCACCACAAATACCCGTTGTCCCACGCGAGCCCGTGCGTGCGGATTCCCGGCCCCGGAATGCTGCGAATCACCGCGCCCGTCTCCGGCTCGATCAAATGAATCTTCTCCGCCGGCGGCATTGCCATCCAGATTTTGCCGTCCACCCATTTCAACCCGTGCGCGCCGGACGGACGCGTCGGCTTCCCGAATTTCGGCATACCCGCGCCCGGCTCGTCGAACGACTTCAGCGTTTTGCCCGTCCGCGGATCCACCTTCAGCGTCTTCAGGCTCCACGTCGACGCGATCCACAAAGCGCCGTTCCCGAAGGTGATCCCGCTCCCATGGATCGATTCCGTCTGGATCTGCTGAATCACCGACCCGTCTTCATAGCGGACCTTGAACACCTTGTTGGGATCGGCCTGATCCAGGATCCACAGCCCGTCGGCGGCGTCCTGCAAGTCGTTCGGCATCTTGCCCGGCGCCTTAAAAGCCTTCTCGACACGTTTGGGAATCACCGGCAGGTTCTCTTTGGGAGTTGCGGCCAGCGCCACTGACGCGGACGCTGCTGCCAGAAAACTGCGGCGTGAGAGTTCCATATCAATTACCTCCACGAACGTTGTGAACGTCGATGTTGTCGATTTTGTGCGTGTTGTCGCGGGAAACGCCCACAATCATAAATTCGAGCGGCGCGTTGCCCGTATTTTCAAAAGAGTGAACATCGCTAAGCTGGATCGGAATCGCGTCTCCCGTGCGAATGGGAGCGGTCTCTTTCCCCACCGTGACGCTGCCCTCGCCGCCCAGCACGTAGTAGAACTCCGCCAGTTCGTGATGCATGTGCGGCCCCACGGAAGCTCCCGGCGGTAGCACCAGATGATCGACATACGACCACGGCGAAAGAAACACCGAAGGCTCCAGCGCTCGCCGGTATTCCGCGGTTCCCTTGCCTCCGTTCATCCCCGCCGCCGGACGCAGCAGCGCCCGATCCAGCCGCATGCTCATGAACTGAGGGATCGCATCAAGCTGAACATCCAGACGCGGATCGCCCAGATTGAACGCATCGTAAGTTCCCTTCATCGCCGACACGTTGATATTCATCCACTGAACCGGCTTATCGGTGGGATTGTAGATCGCATGCGAGTGCCCCATCCGGCACGGCGCTCCCGCGGGGCCTTTTAAAACAGACGTCCGCCCGTCGATCGTAAACTGTGCCTCGCCATCGAGGATGACGAACATCTCTTCGCACTGATTGTGATAATGCGCGCCGATCCCGCCCTTCGGCTCCAGGATGCCTCGATGCAGGAAGAAGAGGTTCGTATCGAGCGCATGAAAATCGAATAACGCGGTGAAGTCCATGGATCCCGCGCCGTCGTGCACTTTGGTCTGTTTCGTGTACTTCGACGGATCCGTATGGACAATCCGCTGCGCCAACGGCTCGCGCGCAGCCAGAGGAAGCGCCAATAAGATAACGACGATTAGCTGTTTCATTTCTCCCTCCCTATTCGAACGCCAACTTCTCGCCTGGAACCGACGTTTTGATCCGATACAACCCCGTCCTCGCAGTCATATACAGCGACTTTCCATCGTCGCCCCAGGCGCAGTTGGCAGGCTGCTCGGGCAGCTTCAGCGTCCCGAGATGCTTTCCATCCGCCGACATGATCCACAATCCGCCCGGGCCCGTCGCCCAAAGATTGCCCTGCGAATCGACCTTCATTCCATCGGGCAATCCTTCTTCTTTCTCCGCGCTCACATCGGCGAAAACTTTCCCGTTCGAAACGGAACCGTCCGCAGCCAGGTCGTACCGCATCCAGAAACGATGCTTCTCATCCGAATTGGCGACATACAGAATCTTTTCATCCGGCGAGAGCGCGATCCCGTTGGGACGCGTCAGATCCTTGACGATCGCCTCCAGCTTGCCATTCGCCAGTTTGAACACGCCGTTAAATTTCAGCTCCTTCATCGGATCGCTGTCATCTTTTGGAAGCCCGTAAGGCGGATCCGTGAAAAACAGTGTGCCGTCGGACCGATAGACCAGATCGTTGGGGCTATTCAGCTTCTTGCCCTCGAAATTGTCCACCAGCGTGGTCATCTTCATGTCCTTGCCGATCATCGCGATGCGCCGGTTCCCGTGCTGGCACAGCAGGACGGCGCCATCTTTTCCCGACGTCATGCCGTTCGGCCCGTTGAATCCGCCGGCGGGCAGACTGTTGCCGTCGTAGCCTCCCGGCCGGAACA
Source organism: Bryobacteraceae bacterium (assembly GCA_035308605.1). Lineage (GTDB taxonomy): Bacteria > Acidobacteriota > Terriglobia > Bryobacterales > Bryobacteraceae > Palsa-187. Next base: position 12,117 of record DATGGL010000049.1, on the reverse strand, counting down.
GTTCGGTCACTTTACCGTCGGGCGTCCATTGCCGGACCACGTTCCCAACCACGTCGCTGAACCACAGGGCGCCATTCGGCCTCCACAGCGGTCCTTCAATAAAGGTGAATCCTCCAGCGACCTTTTCGATCTTCGCGTCTTTCGGCACCACGGCATCCAGGCCAGGATCGAGCCTCACAATACTGCCGACCGCGCTACTCGGCGCGGATGCCGATTCCGGTGGCGGAGTGGAACTCGAACAACCGGCTAAAACCAGCCCAAGGGCCGCCGAAATCCAATACTTAAACGGAGATGTTGTCATATGCATTATGCGCAAGATTGTTTTCGTATAATACTCCACAGCCTGGAGGCTCTCATGCGAACCATGTGGACGTTCGTTCTTGCCCTGTCGATCTTCCTGCCCGCGGCCGCACGCGATCCGCTCGCCCAGCGCATCGGACATTCCGACCCGACTAAATATACTCCTTTAAAAGCCGTCCATGGGGGACCGGGAGAACTCGACGGCATGTTCATTCTGGATGGGCACGCTCTCGACACGAACCTCCAGTTTCTGCACCGCGCGATTCTTCAGCCGAAAAGCGGCGCGGGCGAACACTTTCACAACACGGCCGAGGAACTCTTCGTCATCTTCGATGGCGAAGCGCAATTCACCATCGACGGCCGCACTTCCGTTCTCAAAGGCCCTGCCGGCGCACTCTGCCGTGCCGGCCATTCGCACGCGATCTACAACGCAACCGACAAGCCGGTCCAGTGGCTCAATATCAACGTCTCCCAGGTGAAAGGATCGGGCGATGCTTTCAATCTGAACGATCCGCGCGTCGACGTGCAGCTCGACGCGATCCCCCAGTTCATAACCATGCGCCTCGATCGCCAGTTACTGCATGCCGGCGAGGGAAAGATACAGCAGCGCCGCGTCTTCGATTCCTCGGTGTTTCTCACGCCCTGGTCCTATGTCGACCACGTGCTGCTTCCCCCGGGAACCGCGACCGCGCCGCGTCCCCATCGCGAGCTCGCGCAGGTTTACTACGTGATGAACGGAAACGGCAAGGTCACGGTTTCCTCCATGGGAACCGCCGCCGAGACCGCTTCTATTAAGCCCGGCGACGCGATCCCAATCAATCTCGGCGACACATCTTCATTCGAAAACACCGAAAATCAGCCGCTGGAATTTCTGGTGATCGGCATCTCCCGCGACATGGCGCACAAGCTCGACGCCGCCGACATGCTCCCGTTTTCGCGGTAGAGTGATTCGAGATAACCGGTATCGTTACGTGGAGGTTTAGTATGAATCGCCGTTCTCTGTTGAAATCGCTCCCGGCCGTAGTGGGCGCCGGCCTGGCCTCTGCGCCCCGCGCGCACGCCGCCATCCCGAAGATGAAGGTGACGCGGGTTCGCGTGTACCTGCCCCCGCAGCCGAACTATCTCTTCAATCAAAGCAACATGGTCGTCACCGTCGAGACCGACCAGGGAATTGTTGGATACGGCGAAGGCGGCACGCCCGACCTGCTGGAACCTTTGGCCGGCAGGCTGATCGGTCAGGACCCGCAATACATCGAGCGTCTCTGGCAGGACATGTATCGCGCGTACTTCTATCCTCCCGGGCGTGAGAAGATCCATGCTCTCGGCGCGCTCGATATGGCGCTGTGGGACATCAAGGGAAAAGCGCTGGGCCTTCCCGTCCATGCTGCTCTCTCAGGCATGGCGCGGAATTATTGCGAATGCTACCCGACCGGCGGAATCGAAGGAATGCCGGCCGGAGCAAGCATCAAGGAACGCGCCCGCGCCGTCATGGATGCCGGATACCGTGCCTATCGCATGGACGCCGCCAGCCTGCGCGGCACTTCAACATACAACAGCCGTGAACGGGTTCATCAGGTCCATCAGGACTGCGCCGAGGCCCGCGAAGGAATCGGAAAGGACGGCGACTTCACCATCGACTTCCATCAACGCTTCGACTTCGCCGACGCCGTCCGCGGATGCAAGCTCCTTGAAGACCTGGAACCCTACCTGGTCGAGGATCCCGTCCGGACCGAAGCCTTTCTCGAAGATATCCCCAAGCTGCGAAAAATGACCACCGTTCCGCTCGCGGCCGGCGAGGAATGGGGCCAGCGCTGGGATTTCAACAAACTCGTCGAGAATCACGATCTCGACTACGTGCGGGTCACCCTTCCCAACGTCGGCGGCATCACCGAGCTGGTAAAAATCGCCGCCATCTGCGAGACGCATTTCGTCGGAATCGTCCCGCATTTTACCGGACCGCTTTCCACCGCGGCCCTGGTCCACACTCTCGGCCCCTTCTCGGGCCCCGTGCTGTTCGAATACAACTACGGCTCGAAGCCGATTCCGCATATGCCCGTTTGTGTCGATTTCAAGAACGGCAAGCTGTGGCCCAATAATCGCCCGGGATTAGGGGTGGAACTCGATCTCAAACAGATGAAGATGCTGGCCGAGTACACGAAACCCGTCAGCTACCGTGCCCTGACCTACTTCCGCCCGGACGGCTCGATCACTAACTGGTGACCGGCGATTTGGGGCATGCCTGGCCCAGAATTGACGTCGTTCTAAATTTTCGCCTGGATGAAATCGGGCTCTGCTAGGCTGTAGTTTCGTGACTGGCTCTCTTTTTCGCCGCCTGATGCTGATGGCGCTGACGCTGGTCGCCGTGACGTTAGTCGCGGTCGACTATACGCTGAGCCGTCACGCCGGCGAGTCGACCTCCCCCGCGTTGACCTCCCCCGCGTTGACCTCCCCCGCGTTGACCTCATCGGACGTGCGCCAGCGTGTGCTCGTCATTTCGCTGGGATCGGCGCTTCTGGCGCTGGTGATCGCCACATTCGTCTCCCGATCCCTCACGCTGCGCGTACGCCGTCTGAAGCTCCTCGCCGAGAGCTTTCCGGGAGGAACGCTTCGCGATTCGCCAATTGAGGACTCCAGCGACGAACTCGGCGCGCTGGAACGCGCGCTGGGCGGCGTGGCCATCGAACTCCAGAAGCTGCTGGACCGCCTGCGTTACGAATCGACGCGCCGGGAAGCGATCCTTTCCGGGATGACCGAGGGCGTCCTGGCGGTGGACCATGAACTCCGCGTTACTTTCTGCAACGCGGCGTTTCTCAGAGCGATCGATCATCTGGGATCCCGTTTCGAAGGCCGCTTCCTGCTGGAAGTGGTCCGCGACCCCGGCCTGCATGAGCTGCTTCGTTCCGTCCTGACCACCGGCGAATCGCAAAAGCTCAGGTTTAAGCTTTCCGCCGCCAACGCCCGTACGTTCGAGGTTCAAGCGACCCAACTGGAGATGCCGTCGGGCCTTGGAGCCATCGCGATTCTGCACGACATCACCGACCTGGAACGGCTGGAACAGGTGCGTAAGGATTTCGTCGCCAATGTTTCGCATGAGTTACGCACGCCGCTGGCTGGAATTATCGGGTACGCCGATACGCTGCTCGATGGAGCGCTGGAGGACCAGAAGAACAAGCGCCACTTCGTCGAAATCATCCGCACCAACGCCGTCCGGTTGAACAGCATCGCGGCGGACCTTCTGATTCTCTCCGAGCTCGAATCCACCATCGAAACTCCCATCGAAACCGACGTCATTTCCGTCCGCGGCGTGCTGGAAGGCGCGATGGCCACGGTCGCCTCCGAAGCCCGGCTGCGCAACGTGTCCATGATCGGTGACGACGTCGACAGCCTATTTGTCAGCGGCAGCCGCCTGCGTTTGGAACAGGCGCTCCTGAATCTGATGGCGAATGCGATCAAGTTCAACCGGCCGGGCGGCGAGGTCCGTGTGCGCGCCGCGTGCAACCCGGCCGGACAGGTCGCCATTACCATCGCCGACACCGGCGTCGGTATCCCGTCCCAGGATCTGCCGCGAATTTTCGAACGATTCTATCGCGTGGACAAGGCCCGTTCGCGGCAGGTCGGTGGAACTGGCCTGGGCCTCTCGATCGTCAAGCACGTGGTCGAGCGAATGAACGGATCGATCACGGTGGAAAGTCAGTTGGGCCGCGGATCCACGTTCACACTGACGCTCCCGCGCGCTTCTGTAACAAATTTGTAATGTAAAATTCATGACGTGACCATGAATTTTTGGATAGAGTAAGAGGCTGGTACGCTTGTGAACCCCACCCGATCCGAAGAGCTCAAGATCGAGATGTCCGACAGCCCCAAGGGCGGACGCATCATCAAACTGGCCGGTCCGCTCACCTTGCGGACGCTTTTTGATTTTCAGGACGCGTCTCGAAAAGAAAACACCAAGCCGGTTATCGTCGACATAACCAACGTCCCCTATATGGATTCTGCTGGTTTAGGCGCGATTATCAGCATTTTCGCGTCCTGCCAGAGGACCCAGCGGGGTTTCGCGTTAACCGGACTCTCCGAGCGGATTCGTACCTTATTTGAAGTGACCCACTGCGACGGCCTGCTCCCGTGTTTCGACACACTCGAAGCGGCCGACGCCGCCGCCACAAAGTCCTAATCGCTCGTTTCGTTACTCTTCTGTAACGCTTTCTTCATTACAAGCTAATCCTTGCTCGCTATCCTTTTGCCTCCGTGCCTTAGCGATTCGGTTATTCGTTTCGTTCACAAAACAAACTTTCAGGAGCGTATTTAATGACCCCAAGGATAGAGCAGCAGCGGACCGTAAAGCCCTTGCTCGCTTGCGTTCTGACACTCGTCCTCCCGTTATGTGCGGCTGAAAGGCCCGTCTCGGACGATTCCCCAGACGCTCGCACGACGGCAAGCGCCCCAGCCCCGTCAGCCAGCGAGTTCGAACAGCTGAAGAGAATGCTGCTGGATCAGCAGCGCCAAATCGACGAGCTCCGGAGGGCCTTGCTCGAACGAGCAGGGCTGGAAAAAGCAGGGCCGGAAAAAGCGGGGCCGGAAAAAGCCGTAGCCAGTAAGACCCCGGACGCTCCGGCACAACCCGCCGCCGAGCCCGCCGTGGTTCATGCCAGCACGGGCGAAGTTGCGAGCACAACTGCCGTGCTGCCTCCAGTTCCCGCTCCTGCTCCGGTCCCGACCTATTTCCCATCGACCACCGCCACTCCCTCGCCCCAGGCGAGCGCGGCTCAGGAAACGTCTCCCTTGCAGCTTAAGATCGGTGACGCCTATCTTACGCCGGTCGGCTTCATGGATATGACCTCGATCTCGCGGTCGACCAATCCCGGCAGCGGCATCGGCACGAACTTTGGCAGCATCCCCTACAGCAACACCCAGGCAGGGAGCCTCACGGAGACGCGCCTCAGCCCACAGAACTCGCGAATTGGCGCTCGTTTCGATGCTCTATATCACGACTGGAAAATCCTGGGCTACTGGGAGTCTGACTTTTTGGGCCAGCTTGGCGCCCCTCCGAACGGCGGCCTTGCCGTTACCAGCAACCCTTACGTCTTTCGCATGCGACTTTACTGGGTCGACCTGACCAAAGGTAAATTCGAGTTCCTGGCAGGCCAGTCCTGGAGCCTTATGACGCCCAATCGCAAAGGTATTTCTCCTCTGCCTGGAGACATCTTCTATTCGCAAGACGTTGACGTAAATTACCAGTTGGGCCTGGTTTGGGGCCGCATTCCCGGCTTCCGCTTCGGATTCCATCCCAGCAGCAAGGTCGCGTTTGGCCTGGCTTTAGAAAACTCCGAACCATACGTCGGCGGCGGCAATGGCGGCAGCGCTGTAACTCTTCCGGCCGCGATTTCGGGCGGAGCGAACGCGGTGTCGGGCGCGGTGCTCGGCGGGCAGATCAATAATGGACAGAGCGTAATCAGCTCTGCGGCAGTGGCGCCGGACATCATCGCCAAGCTGGCGATTGATCCTTCCAGCAAGTTTCACTTCGAGATCGCAGGGGTCGAGATCGCGAACAAGATTGCCTTCCCCGGCACAACCTATCCTCTCAATACGTTTTCCAAGGTGGGTGGCGGAGGATCGGTCAATCTGAGCTTTGCGCTGTCTAAGAATGTCCGCATCCTCACGAACAACTTCTGGAGCTCCGGCGGCGGCCGCTACATCTTCGGCCAGGCGCCCGACTTCATGATCCGCTCCAACGGCAGTCTTTCGCTGATTCATTCCGGATCCACCGTCACCGGTATCGAGGCGACCGTGGGTAAGACTTTGTTCTACGGCTACTACGGCGGGGTCTACGTCGGACGGAATATGGCCCTCGATGCAAACGGGACTACGAAGATCGGCTACGGTCCAATCGCCAGCGATGGCCAGAACCGCGCTATTCAGGAAATCACCTTCGGCACCAACACGACACTCATGCGAGATCCCAAGTGGGGGGCCATCAACCTCATGTTCCAATACTCCTATCTCCAACGGAATCCGTGGCTTGTGACGGGAACCGCACCCAGCGACGCCCATTTGTCCATGGGCTTCGTAAACCTGCGCTACACGTTACCCGGGTCCGCCCCGACCCTGGGAAAGTAATTGTTCTGTAACACAAGATTGATTAAATAAAGGGAGACCGAGTTATGAGTCGAAAATTTAAGGGAGCCATCCTGGGGATGGCTCTCGTAACGGGTAGTGTTTCTGCTGCCTTCGGACAGCAAACGTTGATCAACGGCGCCGGCGCCACGTTTCCGTATCCGATGTACTCGAAGTGGTTTGACGAGTATCACAAGAAGTTTCCAACCATTCAATTCAACTATCAGTCGATCGGATCGGGCGGCGGCATTCAACAAGTGACCGCCGGTACGGTGGATTTCGGAGCCAGCGACGGCCCGATGACGGAAGCTCAATTGAAGGACTTCCAGGACAAGCAGAAAACCGGCATCCTGCACTTTCCCACCGTGCTGGGAGCGGTGGTCCCGGTCTACAATATCCCCGGCGTGACGGCACAACTCAATTTCACGCCCGAGGCGCTTGCCGGAATTTTCCTCGGCCAGATCAAGAAGTGGAACGATCCCGCCATCGCGGGACCCAATGCCGGCGTGAAACTTCCGGCCAATGACATCGTGGTGGTCCACCGCTCGGATGGCAGCGGAACCACATACTGCTTCACCGACTATCTGTCCAAGGTCAACAAGGACTGGGAGACCAAAGTCGGACGAGCTGGTTCCGTGAACTGGCCGGTCGGTCTCGGCGGAAAAGGCAGCGAGGGCGTTTCCGGGCAGGTCAAGCAGACTCCCAACTCGCTGGGATATGTCGAGCTGACCTACGCCGCCCAGAACAAAATGTCCTACGGGAAAGTGAAAAACTCGGCCGGCACTTTCGTCCAGGCGAGCCTTCAGAGCGTGACCGAAGCCGCCGGTTCGGTGAAGGAAATGCCGGATGATTTCCGCGTCTCGATTACCAATCCTCCGGGGAAGGGCGCCTATCCGATCTCGACCTTCACGTGGTTGCTGATCCCGGATCACATTAAGGATGCCGCGAAGAAAAAGGCAATCATTGACTTCCTGAAGTGGATGATGGCGGACGGACAGAAAATGACGGCGGCACTCGATTTCGCCGAGCTTCCCAATCCGGTACTTGCAAAAGAGATGAAGGCCGTCGCCAAAATTCAATAAACGTTCTATAGAAACATCACTCCATGGCAGCCTCGCCAACCACTGCGTTCTCGGCCCGCCCTCCCATAGGGCGGGCGGCTGCTTTTTGGAAGCGCTTTCGCGCCGGGGACGAAGTCGCCTACTTGATCACCCTGTTGAGCGCTGTCAGCGTCGTCGCCATTACTGCTCTTCTCGTCTTCGAGCTATACCAGAAGTCGGCGCTATCCCGGGCAAAATTCGGCTGGTCGTTTCTGTTCACGTCCACCTGGGACCCGGTCGCGGAGCAGTTTGGAGCTCTTCCCTTCATCTACGGAACCGTCGTGACTTCGGGGCTCGCCTTGCTGATCGGAATTCCGCTGGGCGTCGGCGCCGCGATCTTCCTAGCCGAGCTCGCTCCCGCCGGCATCTCCTCCGCTCTCACTTTCCTGATTGAATTGCTGGCCGCCGTTCCGAGCGTCATCATCGGATTGCTGGGCATGTTCATCATGGTTCCGGCGATGCGGGCCGCCGAACCGGCCATCCGGGCCGTGCTGGGCTGGACGCCTCTGTTCCAGGGACCTTTCTATGGCTCCAGTCTGTTGACCGCGGGCATCGTGCTCGCGATCATGATCCTGCCGTTCATTATTTCGATCTCCCGGGAAGTGATTATGGCCGTTCCCGGAGACCAGCGCGAGGCGGCGCTGGCGCTGGGCGCGACCCGCTGGGAGACCACTTGGGACGTAGTCATCCCGTTCGCGCGGAAAGGCATCGTCGGCTCGATCTTTCTCGCGCTGGCCCGTTCCCTGGGAGAAACCATGGCCGTCACCATGGTCGTCGGGAACGAGCCCAAGATTCATTCTTCGCTCTTTGCCCCCGGATATTCAATCGCCGCCGTAATCGCGAATGAATTCTCCGAGGCCACCGGGGATCTTTACCAGGGCGCCCTGATCGAACTGGGCCTGGTCCTGTTCGGCCTGACCATCGTCATTAACGCGGCGGCGCGAATTCTGGTGATGACCACCACCAAGAAGGGCACGACGTGAAGGTTAAAACGTGACCCGTTGGAATAAGCTGCGCCGCAAAGCCGTCAACGCCATCATGCTCAGCCTCACCGGCCTGTGCACATTGCTGGCGGCGGGGACGTTGGTCTTTATTCTCGGCTATCTGTTCGTGCACGGTGCGAAGAGCCTGAATTGGGACTTCTTCACCAAGCTGCCGACTCCCGTGGGAGAAGCCGGCGGAGGAATGGCGAATGCGATCCTGGGCAGCGCCAAGCTTTTGCTGCTCGCGACCCTTATCGGCGTGCCTATCGGATTTCTGGGCGGCGTGTATCTGGCCGAGTTCGGTGGGACAACTTTCTCCTTTGTGGTGCGCTACACCACGGATCTTCTCAACGGCGTGCCGTCGATCGTGATGGGGATATTCGCGTATACCATGATCGTTCTTCCCCAAAAGCACTTTTCCACGCTCGCGGGCGGCGTCGCCCTGGGCGTGATGATGATCCCAATTGCCATCCGCAGCTCGGAGGAGTTCTTGCGCGCGGTTCCATTGTCGTTGCGCGAGGGCGCGATGGCATTGGGGGCATCCAAGGCCAAGGCGATTTTCACGGTGGTGATCCCGGCCGCAAAAGCCGGGATCGTCACCGGAATCATGTTAAATCTGGCCCGCGTGGCGGGAGAAACGGCCCCTCTTCTGTTCACCAGCTTCAGCAACCGGTTCTGGAGTCCGGGATGGGACCAGCCGACGGCCGCCCTGCCAGTGATGATTTACAATTACGCGGTCGCTCCCTATGACGACTGGCATCAGCAGGCCTGGTCGGCCGGATTCGTTTTGTTAACCCTTGTTCTGACCGTGAATATTATTGCGCGATTTATCCTTGCCAAGAGGGGTCATGTCCCCAGGTGATAAAATGTCAGCTCCCAGTAGACACTCAGTTTCCGACCTTGGAATGACTCTTCCGAATCTTAGTGTGGCCAGTGCCCAGGATCCGGTCCCCACCGGAGCCGCGCCAGCTAAACTCAGCGCCAACAGCCTCAATTTCTATTACGGCGCCTTTCAGGCTCTGCGCGACATCTCCATGCAGGTGTATGACAGGAAGGTCACAGCATTCATTGGACCCTCCGGCTGCGGCAAGTCCACCTTTCTGCGCACCCTCAACCGGATGAACGAAACCGTCCGCCACAGCCGCGTGGAAGGCGAGATCCGGCTGGATGGCGACAACATTTTCCATCTCGACGTAAACGACGTCCGCCGCCGCGTGGGCATGGTGTTTCAGCGCTCCAATCCGTTCCCCAAGTCGATTTTCGAGAACGTCGCGTATGGCCTGAGGATCAACGGTTCCGGCGGCCGCGCCGCGCTGCGGGAAGCGGTGGAACAAAGCTTGCGCCGCGCCGCGCTGTGGGAAGAGGTCAAGGACAAGCTGCATCAATCGGCCTATGGACTCTCCGGCGGCCAGCAACAGCGTCTGTGCATCGCCCGCGCCCTGGCGGTAAATCCGGAAGTTCTGCTGCTCGACGAACCGTGCTCCGCGCTCGACCCGATCGCCACGGCAAAGATCGAGGATCTCATCTTCCAGCTTAAGGACAGTTGCACCATCGTTATCGTGACGCACAATATGCAGCAGGCGGCGCGCGTCGCCGATTACACGGGCTTTTTCCTGCTCGGCCGCCTGATCGAGTTCGACAGCACCACGGTCATTTTTAAGACGCCCGCCAAAAAGGAAACCGAAGACTACGTTACTGGCCGCTTCGGATGAAAAATAGAGGAGCTCCGTGCGCCATTTTGTCGAGGAACTAGAACAACTCAAGACCAAGCTGCTGGAGATGAGCTCGCTGGTAGAGGCGGCCATCCAGCGCAGCATCAGCGCGGTGATTCACAAAGATCGCAGCGCGGCGGAAGAAGTGTTTCGCAACGAAGCGCGCATCAACGAAATCGAAATCGAGATCGACGAGTTCGCCATCAACCTGCTGGCCCTTCAGCAGCCCATGGCCGCCGATCTTCGCCTGATCGTCGCGGCGCTGAAAATCAATACCGATCTCGAGCGCATGGGCGATCTTTCCGTGAGCATCGCGCAGCGGGCCCGTTCCCTGATGGAAGAGCCGGTGATCAAGCCGATGATCGATATCCCCCACATCGCCGGCCTGGTTCAGTCCATGGTGCGCAAGGCTCTGGATGCTTTCGTGAACCGCGACGCCGATCTCGCGCGCAGCGTCCTCGCATCCGACGACGCCGTCGACAGCCTGCGCACCGCCTGCTACCACGAGCTGGTCAGCTTCATGGAAAAAGATCCGCAGAATATCAAGCAGGCCCTGGATCTGCTCGCCATCACGCGGAACCTGGAACGCATCGCCGACCATTCCACCAACGTTGCCGAGGACGTACTGTTCCTGGTGAAAGGCGTCGACGTGCGCCATCACGCCGAAGCCCGCAGCCATTAAGAATACGGCCGGATTGATGCGCTAAAGTTGATGTTAGATGAGGACGTTCGCGCTTATTTATCTGGCCGCGACTCTTCTTCCAGCCCAGCCATCCCCTGAAATAACCGGCGGCCCCACGCGCCTGGTGATCACCTATCGCTGCCCGCCTCCCCGCCGCGCTGCGTTTCGTCAATACATGAACGAATACGGCATCCAGCGCTTCGAACATTGGAAGCAGGACGGCCTGCTCAGCGACTACCGTTTCCTGTTCAACTGGTACGTCGACGTGGACGCCTGGGATGCGATGGCCGTGCTGTCTTTCCCGAGTTACGCCCAGATCGCCCGTTGGAAAGACATCGAACGCGCCAGCCCCGGCGGCCTGATGCGCGATGCGCTCGATATGGCATGGCCGTTGAATACTTACCCTTCCGATCTCGTCTCGTCGGCCGATCCCGGGCAGCCGCATAACGCCGGACAAAGCGTATTCTTTGTGGTTCCGTACGACAATCCGAACGGCTCAGATTTTCGCGAACTTTTGAATTCGTGGATTGTTCCGCAGGCCAAAGCGTCCATGCAGGAAGGAATTCTGGCCGGATATCAAGTCTTTAAAACCCGCTATCCCGGCGCCAAGCGCTGGCAAGGCCTGCTGGTGCTGGAATACAAGGATTTCGATTCCTTCAGCCGTCGCGACGAAGTGAACGCCAAAATCCGTTCCCAACTCAACACCAACCCCGCCCTGCGCACCGCCGAACGCGAACCCATCATTGCCGACGCCCTCGTCCCGCGCTAGTCCCAGCCCCGCTCCCCCCCAGTCAGCCCCCACACCGAACCGCGACCGCCAGGAAGCGGGTCCCCGCGCCCCACTCACGCCGTCGCCGGAAGCTCCTTCACAATATCCCCCACAAACGACTTCGCATCCCCAAACAGCATCAGCGTCCGATCCATGTAATACAGCTCATTGTCGATGCCCGCGAACCCCGGATTCATACTGCGCTTGATCACCATCACCGTATGCGCCTTATCGACATCCAGAATCGGCATCCCATAAATCGGACTGTTGACATCGTGCCGCGCCGCCGGGTTCACGACGTCGTTCGCGCCGATCACCAGCGCGACGTCCGTTTCCGCAAAATCCGGATTGATGTCTTCCATCTCATGCAGCCGGTCGTACGGGATATCCGCTTCGGCCAGCAGCACGTTCATGTGCCCCGGCATCCGCCCCGCCACCGGATGAATCGCAAACTGCACAT
>DATGGL010000048.1:0-25512 GCA_035308605.1 Bryobacteraceae bacterium | reverse complement strand
GGAACACTTGGGACGCCTGAAAGACGCGCTCCCCCGTCTCGCCGACGCATTCACTGTTCCCGATTCACGAGCCTCGGAATGGGATCGGGCCGAAGACCGCCGCAAACTTGGCGAGATGTATCGCAAAGTGCATCGGTCCGAAAAAGGCCTTGGCGACCTGATTCTCGCGGCCTATGATCGCACCGCCGCGCAGGCGAAACAGCGTACGGCCAAACTCCAGGCGATGGATCCCAACGCCTCCGCCACGGAGCCGATGCAGTTCACCATCAGCGGACTCGACGGGAGCAGGCTGCCTCTGTCAAATCTGAAAGGGCGCGTCGTCGTCGTGGATTTCTGGGCCACCTGGTGCCAGCCGTGCCGTGTTCAGCATCCGCTCTACGAACAGGTGAAAGCGCGCTTCAAGGACCGTTCCGATGTCGTGTTCCTCGCCGTCGACACCGATTCCGAGGAGGACCGTTCTAAAGTCGGGCCGTTCCTGGACACTCAGAAATGGAGCCGCAACGTGTATTTCGAAGACGGCTTGCAGCGCCTGCTCAACGTATCGTCCATCCCCACCACACTCCTGTTCGATAAAGCCGGACACGTCGCCAGCCGCATGAACGGATTCCTTCCCGACAAATTCGTCGATCAATTGACGCAGCGCATCGAGAGTGCGTTATCGGACCCCCGCTAGATCATGTCATTCAAACGCGTAGTCTGGATTGTGCTCGATAGCGTCGGCATCGGCGAGATGCCCGATGCGGACAAATACGGCGATCGGGGCAGCGATACGCTCGGCAATATCGCCCGCCAGCGGCCGTTGCATCTGCCCAACTTGTGCCGTCTTGGACTCGGCAATATTCGACCGTTAACGGGTCTTCCTCCCGATCCGTCCCCGATCGGTGCGTTCGGAAAATGCACGCTGGCTTCGCCGGGTAAGGACACCACCACGGGCCACTGGGAGATGGCGGGAATCCACCTGGAAAAGCCGTTTCCTCTGTTTCCGCACGGTTTTCCGCCCGAAGTGATGGATGAATTCGAGCGCCGGATCGGCAGAAGCGCGCTCGGCAACAAGGCCGCTTCCGGCACCGAGATCATCAAGGAACTCGGCGAAGAGCACATGCGCACCGGGTCGCCGATCGTATACACCTCGGCCGATTCCGTATTTCAAGTTGCCGCTCACGAAGAAGTGATTCCGCTCTTCGAGCTATATAAAATCTGCGACACCGCTCGCGACATCCTGCGCGGACCTTACGAAGTTGGCCGTGTAATCGCAAGGCCGTTCATCGGATCGCCCGGCGCGTTCACTCGTACGCCGAATCGCCATGACTACGCAGTCCCGCCGCCGCAAGGCATGCTGCTCGATCAAGTCTCAAAAGCCGGCGCCGACATTTTCGGCATCGGCAAAATCTTCGATATCTTCCTCGGCCGAGGCATCCGAGAATCCGAAAAGACCAGGAACAACGCCGACGGAATGGCCAAGACTCTTGGCGCGATGGATCAGGTCGAACGCGGCCTGGTGTTCGTCAACCTGGTCGATTTCGACCAGCTCTACGGCCATCGTAACGACGTCGAAGGCTACGCCCGGGCCTTGGAAGAAGTGGACGGCTGGCTGCCATCCTTCGAAGACAAACTTAAAGACGGCGATCTCGCCATCCTGACCGCCGATCACGGCTGCGATCCAACCACCCCGTCCACCGATCACAGCCGCGAATACGTTCCATTACTGGTTTACGGCAAGCGTTCGCGCCCTAACGTGAACTTAGGCTTGCGGGCGACGCTGTCCGACGTTGGTCAGACGGTCGCGGATATCTTCGGGACCCGGATCGGCCGCGGCGCCGGCTTCCTGCCTGAACTTCAATAGGCCGGCTTTCGAATGAGTTCCAGCGGAACTCGGGGAGATTTTCCGGTCCGGTGTAACCCGCCCCCCTGTTCGCCAAGTCTTAATAGTTGCTAATAAACGCTTTCCGGCCGCGCCGCACGATGATTCAAGCAGGATCAGTGAAAAAGGTCCGTCCAGAAAGTTGTTGGATTAACATGAAGGCATCATGACTTGGCGCTTTGTGTACTCGCTAATGGCTCTCTGCCTGCCCGTTTGGGCGCAGCAGACGGCGACCAACACGGTCGGTCTCGTCACCAGGATCGATGCCGCGGAGAAACAGATCGTCCTCAAAACCGATGCCGGCGTGGAAGTGACCGTTTCACTCCAGCCGACCGCCAGCTTTCGCCGCGTCGCGCCGGGCGAAAACGATCTGCGCAACGCCGCCACCATCGCCCTTGCCGATATCAACGCAGGCGACCGCGTTCTGGCGCGTGGACGCGCGTCGGAGGATCAGAAAACCGTGGCGGCGACGCTTGTGGTCGTGATGTCCCAGGCCGATATCGCAAAAAAACAGGCCTCCGAACGCGCCGATTGGGATAAACGCGGCGTAATCGGCGTGGTGACGGCCGTCAGTCCATCCGATATCGCCATCACAGTGCGCGGAGCCGGCGCATCCAAGCCGCTGATCATCACGCCCGCGCCCAACGCACAAATCCGCCGGTATGCTTCCGAGTCCACCAAATTCACGGACGCCAAGCCGTCGACGCTGACTGAGATCCGGACCGGCGATCAGGTGCGCGCGCTCGGCGACAAAAATGAAGACGGCACGAAGATGACGGCTCAGGAAATCGTGTCCGGCTCTTTCCGGGAACTGGCTGCGACCATCCTTTCCATCGACGCCGCCAAGGGCGAGCTGCGTGTGAACGATCTCGCTTCGAAACGGCCGGTCGTTTTGAAAATCAACGCCGACTCGAACCTGCGGAAACTGCCCGCGCAGATGGCGCAAATGATGGCCGCCCGCAATCGGCCGCCGGAACCAGGCGGTGGTCGGGAAGCGCGGCCGGCTGCCGGCCCCGAAGGCCGCGGAGGAAATCCGGAAGGCCGCGCGGGTCGCGGACCGGGCGGGCGTGGCGACCTGACCCAGATGCTCGACCGCATCCCCAAAGTGACCCTCGCCGATTTGAAAACAGGCGACGCGATTATTGTTCTGAGCACGGTTGGCTCGGCCCAGGAACTGACCGCGATCACCATGCTCGCCGGCGTGGAGCCCATCCTGACCAAGCCCGGCACCAAGGAAATGGAACTCGGGTCGTGGAGTCTCGGCGGCGTCGGAGGCGATGCCGGCACGCCGTAGCCCTCGAAATGTCTTATGGAGATCGAATGATCCTTTCCTATCGGCCGGTCCGATTGTGCGCCTTGTTGGCGGTTTTGCTCGCGCTCCTCGGCGCGACGCTCTCCGCGCAGGGGCTCGGAACCATTCGCGGCCAGATACTTGATCCTTCCGGCGCCGCCGTCCCGCAGGCGAACATCACGGCGACCGGCCCGAATGCAGTGGTCAAGGTTGCGACCTCGGACGCGAACGGAAGTTACGCCATTGTCGGCTTGCCCCCGGCGAAATACACGATTCGCGTCATCGCCACCGGATTCAATCTCCTCGAACGCGCCGATATCGACGTCTCCGGCGGCCGCCCCCTGACCCTCGACGCGCGTCTCACTCTCGAAACATCGAAGCAGGAAGTAACCGTCGCGGACAAGGAACAGGTGGAACTCGATCCGGCCCGCAACGCCGGCGCGCTGGTGTTGAAAGCGGAAGACCTCGACATGCTTTCCGACGACCCGGACGATCTTCAGGCCGATCTTCTCGCACTCGCCGGACCGGCCGCCGGACCCAACGGCGGACAGATTTTCATCGACGGCTTCAGCAACGGCCAGCTTCCTCCGAAAGAATCCATTCGTGAGATCCGCATTAATTCGAATCCGTTTTCAGCCGAGTACGATACATCCGGCCGCGGCCGCATCGAGATTTTCACCCGCCCCGGAACCGACAAGTTCCACGGCGCCGTGAATATCAACTACAGCGACTGGTTGTTCAACGCCCGCAATCCGTTCATCACCTCGCCCAACTTCTCCGTCCCGGCGTCGGATACGAAAAATCTGCAAGCCAATCTGAACGGACCCATCATCCCCAGGAAGATGTCGTTCTTCCTCGAATTTTCGCGCCGCCAGCAGCGGGAAGACTCGCTGATCAACGCGCAGATCGTCGACCCGAATACTTTTCTGCCCATCCAGCAGGGTTTCGCGATCATCGCGCCGAACACGTTCGACAGTATCGGCCCGCGCATCGATTACCAGTTGACGCCTAACATCACCTTGCAGGGACGCTACACATGGCGCGGCCAGGAATATCAGAACCAGGGCGTCGGCGGCTTCAATCTTCCCAATACGGCCGATACCCAGCACAACACCAATCAGGTGCTCAATCTGACCGAGACGCAGGTGATCAAAAGCACCATCATCAACGAAACGCGCTTCCAATATTTCCGCCAGCGCCAGACCCAGACCGGTGTCGATCCCGAGCTGAACATTTCCGTCACGGATGCATTCACCAGCGGCAGTTCCTTCCCGTTGAACTTCAACAATCAGGATAATTACGAATTCCAGAACTACACCTCGATTACGCATGGCACGCATTTCATCAAGTTCGGCGCCCGCCTTCGAGGCAGCCAACTGAACAATCGCGCCACCAACAACTTCAACGGCCAGTTCAATTTCGATTCCATCGCCGCCTACGCCATCATGCAGCAGGGAATTGCGCAGGGCCTGAGTCTGGCGCAGATCGTCGCCAATGGCGGCGGCCCGATCCAGTACCAGTTCAACTCCGGCCAGCCGAACCTGGCCGTCAGCCAGGTGGATGCGGGACTTTTCTATCAGGATGACTGGCGCGTCCGGCCCAACATCACGTTAAGCCTCGGGATGCGCTACGAAATCCAGAACAACCTTCCCGATCATGGCGACTGGGCGCCGCGCGTCGGCCTCGCCTGGGGCATCGGTCCGTCGCAGGGCCGCCTCCGCGCACCCAAGACCGTCCTGCGCGCCGGCTTCGGATATTTCTACGACCGGTTCGCGCTGACAAATGTTCTGAACACCGAGCGATTCGACGGCAGCAATCAGGTCGCCTACGTCATCACCAATCCGCAGTTCTATCCGGCCGCGGGCGTCCCCGTTCCGGCGAACCTGGTAACTCCGGCAAACGCCGTCAGCGCGAGCACGTACCATATCGATTCGGCATTCCAGGCCCCTCGCATGCAGCAGGCTGCCATTGGCATCGACCGTCAGTTGCCCAAGAACATCACGGCTTCCATCAACTACATCAATACCCGCGGAACGCACACGCTTCGCTCGGTCGACATCAATACGCCGCTGCCGGGAACGTATTCCGGTCCTGGAACCGGTGTCTATCCTTTGGGTGCGGCGGCCGGCGTCTACAATCTTTATGAATCCGACGGCATTTACAAACAGAATCAGTTGATTTTCAATGCCAACGCGCGCGTAAATTCCCGCATCAGCCTGTTCGGATATTACGCCTACGGCCACGTCGATACCAACGTCCTTTCCACTCCGTCGAATCCGTACAATTTCAACGCCGACTGGGGCCGCGCCAGCTACGACATCCGCCACAAGGTCAATTTGAACGGCACCATCCTGACCGTCTTCGGCCTTCGTGTTTCGCCGAATATCATGTTCAATTCGGCTCCGCCATGGAACATCGTGGAGGGTGTCGATCAGTTCGGCGACACCAGCACCACCAGCGCGCGCCCGGCGTTTGCGCCAGCCGGCTTCAGCGGCCCCGCGTGCACCCAGCAACTCGCTCGCAGCTTGGTTACGTGTCTTCAGTCGACGGCGTTCGGCAATTTCCTGGTGAATCCGCCGGCGGGTACGCCCGTGGTCCCCGTGAACTACTTCAACGGCTTCAGCCAGTTTAATTTCAACCTGCGCATCAGCCGGACCTGGGGATTCGGAGAATCCACCACCGCGGCCAACCCGCAGGGGAATCGGCGCGGCGGTGGAGCGCCCGGCGGATTCGGAGGCGGCTTGGGCGGTGGACGCGGAGGCGGTGGGCGAGGCCCGGGCGGTGGCGGCCCTCCCGGTGGATTTTTCGGCGGCGGCGATGCCAGCGGAAAGCGCTACACCCTTACGGCCGGCATCTTCTTTCACAACCTGTTCAACAACGTAAATCCGGCTTCCATCGAGACCAACCTGCTCTCCGCCCGATTGGGTGAGCCGCTCGCGCTGGCCAACATCGGCGGCTTTGGAGGAAACCAGGCCGCCCAGGCGTTTAATCGCCGGATCGATTTATCGCTTCGATTCAGTTTTTGAGAAACCATCCGTCTAAGGTGGGCGCCACCGGCTTTCCGCTACACTGGTGTCTGGCTATGTCTAGCCCCGGGATGAAGACGCAAGTTCTTGAATCCGTAGCTTCGCTGAACGACCCTTCCCTGTACCTTGACCGGGAGATCAGCCTCCTGGCCTTCCAGCGGCGCGTGCTCGAAGAAGCCCAGGATTCCGCCAATCCGCTGCTCGAACGCGTCAAATTCCTCTCGATTCTCTTTTCGAACCTGGACGAATTTTTCATGGTCCGCGTCGCCGTCCTGAAGCAAAAGGCCGCGACCAACACTCTCGACGGCTGCGTTGCGGAGCAGCTTGAGCATATCCGCGCCGACGTGAAGCGTCTGATGGATGATGCCTATCTCATCTGGCGCGAGATTGCCGCCGCGCTCGAGTCCGCCGGGATTGGCTTGCGCGATTACTCCCAGCTCACCAATCGCGAGCGCAGCGCCATGGAGGCGTATTTCCGCCAGGTGGTTTATCCCGTTCTGACTCCGCTTGCCTTCGATCCTGGCCGTCCGTTCCCCCACATTTCGAACCTCAGCCTGAACCTGGCCGTCGCCGTGCGCGACACCAAAGGCGTGGAACGCTTCGCCCGCGTAAAGATTCCCGACACGCTGCCGCAATTGGTTCCGGTCGAACCGTCTGCCGCCGGGCGTCCCGTGTTCGTCTGGCTGGAGCAGCTCATCATCCAGAATCTTCCGGCGCTGTTTCCCGGACTCGATATCATCGAAGCCTATCCGTTCCGCGTCACGCGCGATGCCGAGGTCGAGATTCAGGAACTGGAAAGCGACGATCTTCTTGAGACCATCGAGGAAGCTGTCTGGGCCCGCCGCTTTCGAGCCGTCGTGCGCCTGCAAGTCTCGCGCGAAATCCCCGAGCACATTTTAGAAACGCTGATCGCAAACCTGGAGCTCGACCGCCGCGACGTTTACCCTGTCGACGGCCCGCTCGATCTCGGCCGTCTGCGTCAGATTCTCTCGCTCGACCGGCCCGATCTGAAGGACACACCCTTGCTGCCCTACACGCCGCCCGAACTCAACCCCAAGGCGGAAGAGGATATTTTCGCCGTGCTCCGCCGCGACGATCTTCTGTTGCATCATCCCTACGATTCATTCCAGCCCGTCGTCGAGTTTCTGCGCCGCGCCGCTGTCGATCCCGACGTGCTGGCGATAAAAATTACGTTGTATCGCGTCGGACGAAATTCGCCAGTAGTCGAAAGCCTGCTGAGCGCCATCGAAAATGGCAAACAAGTCGCCGTGCTGGTGGAGTTAAAAGCTCGTTTCGACGAGGAGAGCAACATTGAATGGGCGCGAGCGCTGGAAGCCGCGGGCGTTCACGTCGTCTACGGTCTGGTCGGCTTGAAGGTTCATTCAAAGGTGGCGCTGGTGGTCCGCCGCGAAGGCGAGAACATCCGCCGGTACGTCCACTTGGGCACCGGAAATTACAACCCGACCACCGCCCGCCTCTACACCGACCTGAGTTTCTTCACTGCGGACGAACAGATTGGCGCGGACGTGACCGACCTGTTCAACTACGTTACCGGTTATTCGGCCAAGAACGATTTTCACAAGCTCCTGGTCGCCCCGATCAATCTGCGGCAGCGTCTGGAAGCGCTGATCCGGCGCGAAATCGAGCATGCCTCCAAGGGCGAACACGCCCAGATCATTTTCAAGATGAATGCGCTCGAGGATCCGGGCATGATTCGCCTGCTCTACGAAGCATCGCAAGCCGGAGTGCGTGTCGATCTTCTGGTCCGCGGAATTTGCTGCTTGCGTCCCGGAATTGCGGGCATTAGCGAAAACATCCGGGTCACCAGCATCGTCGGCCGTTTCCTGGAACACAGCCGCATCTACTATTTCGCCAACAGCGGCCGCGAAGAGATTTTCCTGGGCAGCGCCGACCTGATGGGTCGCAATCTGAACCATCGTGTCGAGCTTCTCTTCCCCGTAGAGGACAAGCGCCTCCTAAAGCGCCTGCGCGAAGATATTTTGCAAACCTACCTGGCCGACAACCGCAACGCCCGCAACATGCTGCCTGACGGAACCTTCAGTTGGGACCGAAGCACCACGGCCGCAGTCGACAGCCAGGGCCATTTTCTCGCATCGGCAAGAAACCCAGAACCGGGCGCCCGACCGTCCCACGCCTTCCATCGCCCGTAGCCGGTTTCCCAAGAGTTCCCCGGGGTCGGAACCAGTATGAATCTAAAATGGCTCAGGTATATCCTTATTTCCATCGCCGGCAAACGCGATTTCAAGGTTGCCCGCGATCGGTCCAAACAACGAGCGCTCGAGCAGCTCCGTCAAATGAAGTGGTCCTTCCCTCCCGATTTCAAATTCAACCGCGAGGAGACAAATGCTCGAAGAGGCAAATGAGCGATAAGCCGTTCTTCGATACCAGCGTCATCCTCCATGCCTTCCGCCAAAACGATACGCGCGGGGCAGGTGGCCGATGCGGGATGGCCACGCGATCGATGGCCTTACAATTCGCAATCCCTTTGCGGCCTAAACTGGCGGAGGAAGAGGGATTCGAACCCCCGAACGAGTTTCCCCGTTAACGGTTTTCAAGACCGCCGCCTTCAACCACTCGGCCATTCCTCCACTCACGATCTTACCAACTTCTGCCCCTACGATCCCTTGCGAGGCCCCTTCGCAATCACTTCGAAGTTGCTGCCCGCTCGCCGCAACATGGGTATTGCTAATAAGAAATCGTCCAGCCGCCGCGCCACGCGGTAACCCGTTCGCCATCCCGGCAACAACCCGGCCAAAGGCGAGGAACCGAAATCATAAGTGCCCGGCCGGACTTCCGTCCAGCTCCCAACAAAAAGCCGCGCGGTCGATTCCGAGTTCAGCTCGCGCTCATCCTCGGTCTGATATTTCTTCATCAAGCCAGGAAACAGCACGCGTCCGACTTTGCCGGAAAGACGCTGATCGCTCGGGTCGAGCGAATAGAACGCGCCGCCCTCTCGAATCACAGCGCCGATTTCAGCGGGAAAAGCTGCCAGCGCGGAATCCGACAGGTGATGCAGAAAAAAGATTGCAATCGCCGCGTCGAAGGCTTGCCGTCCGACGTCGGCCATCGTGCCATTTACAAAATGAGCATTCGACACGCCGAGCCGTCTCGCATCTTCCTGCGCCTGCCGGATCGCGGCCGGCGACAGATCGACGCCCACCACTTCGCCCACGTGAGGCGCAAGCAGCAATTCGGTGTCTCCGATGCCGCATCCCATGCTCAGCACCCGCGAGCCCCGTCCAACGCCGGTCACCCGCAGGATTCGCTCCACCATGTGCTCGCGCAGCGCCCGAACCGCCGGCCTCGCAAAGTGCGTTTGCGCAAAACCCGAGTACAGTTGCTCGTGATATTGCAGCTCCCGTTGGAGCACCTGGTCGTTCTGGTCAGGCATTCCCGCGCAATATGTGGTCCGGGCTGGGCAAAGCGCTGCTCGATCGCCGCAACCCCAGCGCCCAGGCTGTGGCGTAAGTAAGGCCCGCGATTGCCAGCAGCCATTGAAATCCAACCACCATCGAAAGCGTTTCCGTCAAACCTCCGGCAATGGCTCCGGCAGTGTTCCAGGCAAGCGCGGCATCCGGTTTTGGAGCTTGCGCGAACAGCCGGGCGAAGATGACTCCCGCGCAGAACGTAGGCGACAGCAGCAGCACTCCTGCCGCGATGCCCTGCACCGATTTAGGCAGCCCAAGAAACGCGTTCAACGGAACGACGACGTTGATAGCCAGAGTTACCAGCAAGGCGCTATAGAACGGTGTCAGGTTCCCCGTCTTCCATCGAAGCACCCAGAGGTTCGCGCACAGCACCATCACCAGCAGCGCCGAAAATACCACCGTGTTCACGATCCAAGTGCTTCCATAGATCAGCGCCATGTGCACCACGGCCTTGGTTTCAAGCAGCATGAACCCGGCCCCCAGGAAGAACATGCGCGCGGAAATCGAATCGAACTCGCCGAGCCCCGTCCGGCGCGCGAATAACCAAAGCATGATCGCCGACACAAACGCGATGATGCCGATTCCGCGCCACGAGAGCGTTGGAATCATCGGATTCCGCAGATACAGGAATGGCCAGGCGTCCTCGGCCTCCCGCAGGTCTTCCGGAATCTCAACCGCCGCCGGACTCAGCGTCAGCAGCCCGGATCCCGCTTTCAAGTCAAACCCATCTGGCGACGATGGGGACGGCGCTTCCTTGGAAGAGAGCGAATAGCCGCCTCGCGCTTTGAAAGCCTCGCCGATCTTTTCCGCCCGTGCGCCGTTCATCAGCATGGTGAACGCGTCTGCCTTCGCATCCGCCGCCACTCGATCGCGATACGGCAACGTCAACACCACCGGTGGGCGCTGAAATACGCCGCCCGAGGTTTTCGCAAGACGCGCGACAATCCAGCCCTGGCGGAAATAGTTGTACATCACAAACAATCCGTCCGGTTTCAGGCACCGCTTCACGTCCTCGATCGATTCGCGCGTGAATAAATAGCTTTCCAGCCGCAGATTGCTCACACCGCTATGCAGCACCAGCGAGTCGACCAGCGCGAACAGGATCAGATCGTATTTCTTGTTCGTCGACCGGAGAAAATTTCTGCCGTCACCCAGATGCCCGGTGACGCGCGGATCCTGATACGGATGGTCCGGGTGATCCCTCCGGCCCAGGCTCTGAATCACGGGATCGATCTCCACGGCGTCGATGTGGGCGTCGGGCGCGGCCCATTCAAGCGCCCGGCTTACATCGTTGCCGCTGCCGGCTCCGATGATCAGAATCTCACGGAATGGCGGCAGCCCCGCATCCCGATTCATCATGTACGGGAGACCGTAACCCGCGTACGGATCGTTCTTACTGATCATGGTCTGTTGCCCGATCAGATTCGCCACGATCACTCGCGTGGTCGGCACGTAGTTGATCCGGTAGTACGGCGACCAGGATTCGTTCGGAAAGCGCTCCCGGATCGCTCCCAGACCGAACCACTGCGGCGTCATAAGTACAACCGGCGCAAGAATCGCCAGCGATATGCTCCACCAGCGGCGGCGCGAATCCGCGAGCAGGAAGTAAATCAGTCCGGCGCAGGCGATCGCGAACCACCACACCGGAGGAAGCCACCAGGAGACCACGCTGAACGCCAGAATGCCGGCCAGGCTGCCGCTGATGTTCGCGACGTAGGCGCCCACCGCGTCGGTCAGCGCGGCAAATTGCCGTCCGATCACCTGCCCGATTCCGATCATCGTCAACGCTACCAGCAGGAAGAAGAACCCGGCCACGAATTCGATCGGCACAACGAACGCAGACGCGTCGCCCACCCGGATCTCCGAACCGAAGAAAACCACTTGGGGCGATGTCGCGTTATTGCCGAGATTGAGAATGTCCTGAAGAGCCAGCCGAATCCATTCCATCAGCGCCGCGGCCGCGATCAACGCGACCAGCAGCGCCGGCGTCACTCTGAGCCAATCTCCGCGCCGCGCGGCGAGGCATCCCAACGCAAGCCCCAGAAACGAGCCCAGCAAGACCGTATTCGTGAAGAAGGTCAAGAACAGCACCTGCGCCGGAAGCCAGCGGATCAGCGCCAGTTCCAGGAACAGAAAAAGGAAACTCGCCAGGAAGAGATTGCGCTTGGCATTACCCTGCCGGGCGCTTGACTGAGGACCGTTCACGATCCATCATAACTCTCCCGCTTCGGCGTTTCATCGATCGAACGTGCGCCGTCGATTCGCCTCACGCCCCATTCGGCATGCGCCGCCACCGTCCCGTCCGGGGACTGCGTGAGCGCCTGAAGCGGTTCCCGAAATCGTTCCAGCCCGCTGTTGCCCATCGCAATCGCGATGTTCCGTAAAAATCCCGGATATTTCGGCCGCGCAAGCGGGCTTCCCTGAAATCTGGACTTAAACTCCGACTCCGACAGCCGGGACCATTCTTCAAGCTCTGCCGCGTGATGGGTCGATTGGAACGCGTCGCTAACGGGCGCGCGTGAATTCCATGGGCACACGTCCTGGCAGATATCGCACCCGAGGACGTGAGTCCCGATTTCTGCCCGATATTCCTCGGGAATCGGTCCGCGCAGTTCGATCGTGAAGTATGAGATGCAGCGGCGCGAGTCCACGGTGTAATGCTCCCCGGCGGGAACCAGAGCGTCAGTCGGGCACGCGTCGATGCAGCGTGTGCAGGTTCCACAGCGGTCTGGCGGCGGCGCGTCCGGCTCCAGTTCCAGCGACGTGATCAGTTCCCCAAGAAAGAACCATGACCCGAGCGGTTCATTGATCAGGCAGGTATTCTTCCCGATCCATCCGAGGCCGGCCAGGCGCGCGAACGTTCTTTCGAGTAACGGCGCCGTGTCGACGCAGATTTTCGACTCGAAGCCTTCCCTCTCGCGCAGCCGTTGCGCCAACTGTTCGAGACCCGCCCGCACCACTTCGTGATAGTCCTGGCCCCAGGCATATCGGGAGACGATTCCGTTTCCGGGCTGCGCGGGCACGCTCGTCTGGTTGTAGAGCTTGCCGACGCAGATGACGGAACGCGCCGAAGGCAGCAGGTTACGGACGTCGCGCCGGACATCGGAGCGGCGGTCCGTCAAATACCGCATCTCGCCCGCGAACCCCTGCGCAACCCATGCTTCGTAACGCGCAAAATCTTCAGGCGAGCCCGCTGCCGCGACGCCCGCCAGTTCGAACCCGCATTCGCGCGCGATACGCTTTACGGTTTCCGCCTTCACACTTTCATCGTATTCGCTACTCTATTCGCCCGCCGCGAACCGCCTGAAGAAACTGTCGGGATTCCACTGGGGACGATCCTTCGCGTTCGCCACATGCTCGCCCAGATCCAGCAGAATGCGATCAAACCGCGCCGCGGCGGCCATATCCACGGGCTGTTCCAAATCGTCCGCCGGCGCATGATACCGGTTCTTCAGCCAATCCTTGGCGATGCGTTCTTCGTTCGACCCTTTTTCGTACCCGAACTTGAACGCCAGCGCGGGAATGCCCTGGCGGATGAAATTGTACTGATCGCTGCGGATGAACAGATTCCGGTCCGGCTCCTTATCCGCCTGCACCGTCACGTTGGCCTTCTGGCACGCCGCGCGGATCTGCTCGCCGAGCGACGACTCGGTCAGTCCCTGAACCTCGAGAAATTTCAACGGAAACAGCGGCAGAAACATGTCGACGTTGATATCCGCCACGATGCTTTCCTTGGGAACCGTCGGGTTGGTCGTGAAGTAGCGCGAACCGAGCAGCCCTTTCTCCTCCGCCGTCACCGTGAGAAAAATTACGCTCCGCTTCAGCCGGACTTTCTGCTGCTTCATCATGGTGGCGATCTCGATCAGCGTCGCCACACCCGACCCATCGTCCATCGCGCCGTTGTAAACCTTGTCGCCGTTAATCGGCTGCCCCACGCCCAGATGATCCAGGTGCGAACTGAACACCACAAACTCATCCTTCAGCTTCGGATCCGTCCCCGGCAGCAATCCGACCACGTTCTGCGATTCAACCTCCGAATTCTTGATCGAAAGGCGCGCCCGGAAATTGCGATTCAACGGAAATTTCGGAAGCGGCTTGTCCGTGTCCGACAGCGCGAGAAGATCGGAAAAGGAATGCCCGGAGCCCGCGAACAGTTTCTCGGCGCGATCCGGATTGATGCGCACCGCGAACTTCATTCCCTGAACTTCTTCCAGCTTCGGATCGGCCAGCGCCATCGTCGGGCTGTTGCGCGCCAGCGTCGCGCGGGCCCACGGCACATCCATCGATTTCGGATTCGGGATCTCCGCAATTCCGATGGCCCCGGTCTTCTGAATCGCCTTCCATCGTTCGCCGCGCGACGAGTAGTGCGCCTTGAGTGCGCTGGGCACTGACGTCGGACCGCCGGTAATATAGACCACGATTTTGCCCTTCAGATCCAGACCCGCGAAATCGTCGATATTGTTTTCCGGAATTACGAGGCCGTGACCGGCAAAAACCGCTGGCGCGTCAATCTGCGGAGCCAGTCCGCCGCGCACCGTGAACGTCGCATCGTCGCCAAGCTTAAGCTGCGTCGCCGCGCCGCGCCGCACCACCGCGAGACTCGAGGACGCTTCCACGATCTGCGTCACGTTGAATTTCACCGGCTGGATGTAGCCGGACGTGCCCGCGGGCTTCAGACCGTTACGCTCGAACTCGCCGGCCACGTATTGCGCCGCGCGCTTATGTCCCTCGCTCCCGGTATTGCGGCCCTCCATTTTGTCATCCGCCAGAACCTGGATGTGCGACCACCACCGTTTTCCTTCTTCCGCAAGATCGGCTGCGGCCAAGATTGCGGGAAGCATGGCGGGAAGTAAAAGGGACAGGCACACGGATGGCGTCAGGAGCGCGGGCAATCGCATAGCAGGAACATTATAGACGTTCGGCGGACCTATCGTAGACAATGGAGCTTATGTCATCGCCTGGCAAATTCAAAGTCGGATTATTACAACTAAGTTGCGCTCTGGATCCGAACGAGAATTTCGCGAAGACCGAATGGAAGATTCGCGAAGCCGCCGGACAGGGGGCGCAGATCATCTGCACTCAGGAGTTGTTCCGCTCACAATATTTCTGCCGCGAGGAAAAGCACGAACTCTTCGCGCTCGCCGAGCCGATCCCCGGGCCTTCCACAGACGCGCTCGGCCGGTTGGCGCGCGAGTTGGGCGTCATCATCGTCGCGTCCTTATTTGAACGCCGCGCCGCCGGGCTGTATCACAACACCGCCGCCGTAATCGGCACCGACGGCCAGATCCTGGGACTGTACCGCAAGATGCACATCCCTGACGATCCCTTGTACTTTGAAAAATTCTATTTCACGCCTGGAGATCTCGGTTTTTCGAATTTTGACACGCCGTTCGGACGGCTCGGCGTCCTGGTGTGCTGGGATCAGTGGTATCCCGAAGCCGCGCGTCTATCCTCGCTCGCGGGCGCCAACATTCTGTTCTATCCCACCGCGATAGGCTGGCATCCGAGCGAAAAAGAACAGTACGGCAAGGCCCAGCTTGACGCCTGGCAGACCATTCAGCGCGGCCATGCGATCGCGAACGGAATATATGTAGCTGCCGTGAATCGCGTGGGCTTCGAAGGCCCGCCGGATAAAGGCCTGGAATTTTGGGGATCGTCGTTCGTCTCCGATCCGTTCGGGCAAGTCATCGCGCAGGCTTCGACCAGTAAGGAAGAGACGCTGATCGTCGAATGCGATCCGCATCGGATGGAAGAAGTCCGCCAGAATTGGCCGTTTCTGCGCGATCGCCGGATCGACGCTTACGCTCCGATACTCAATCGATGGCTCGAAAAGTAAAGCCTGCCGGCTTCCGCATGCCCGCCGAGTGGGAGCCGCACCTGGCCACCTGGCTCGCTTGGCCGCACGAAAAATCGGATTGGCCTGGCAAATTCGCGCCCATCCCCTGGCTGTACGGAGAAATCGTGCGTCATCTGGCGCGCGTCGAACGGGTCCGGATCATCGTTGAAAACGCGGAAGCCGAGCAGGCTGTCCGGAAGATCCTGAAAAAATGCCAGGCCGATCTCGCAGCCGTCGATTTTCTCCACCATCTCACCAATCGAAGCTGGACCCGCGATTATTGTCCCTTATTCGTGAAGAACCCGCGCGGCGAAGTCGCCATTACGCATTGGAGATTCAACGGCTGGGCGAAATATTCGAATTTCCAGCACGATACTCATGTGCCTGCCGAAATCGCCCGGAAGTACAAGCTGCGCCGCTTTGAGCCCGGCCTCGTCCTCGAAGGCGGCAGCATCGACGTGAATGGTGCAGGGAAGTTGCTGACCACGGAAGAGTGCCTGCTCTCAGACGTTCAGGCACGCAACCCCGGATTGTCGCGGCAGCAGATCGAGCAGGCGTTTTCGGACTATCTGGGCATCACGGAAACCATTTGGCTCGGCCGCGGCATCGCGGGTGACGACACCCACGGCCACGTCGACGACCTGGCTCGATTCACTTCACGCGATTCGGTCGTCACGGTGGTTGAGCCCGATAAAGCCGACGCGAATCATGAGCCGCTCAAGGAAAATCTCGCCCGCCTTCGCGCTCGTAACGATCTCCGCGTCGCGACCTTGCCCATGCCCGAACCGGTTTTCTTCAACGGCCAGCGATTGCCCGCCAGCTACGCGAATTTTTACATCGCCAACGCGATCGTGCTCGCGCCAACCTTCGCCGATGCTAACGATCGCATCGCTCTCAACATTCTCGCGCGCCTGTTCCCCGATCGCCAGATCATTGGCATCCCGTGCCGAGACCTGGTGCTCGGACTCGGTACATTGCATTGTATGACGCAACAACAACCCGCCTAACCGTAATCCATTCGGCTACGTTTTGTCCTGGATCGCGTCTGTGGTAGTATGGGTTATCCCGCTAATTTCACAAAGGAGGCAGCCACTGGTGTACATCGATAACCCGAATGCATTTGAACGCTGCTCTTTTGTGCCTGCAGTCGTTCTTTAGTTTCTTTTCTTAGCCACGTTTCAAGCTGTTCTACATCCTATAACTATCCGAATGTCCGTGACCTATTTCTATACCGATAACGAAGCCGCTCGTGCCGAGGAGATGATCCCCTCGATGACGTACCGGACGCTTCTGGAAAATCTGCAGCGGCTGACCGATCTGGGCGTCATCTGCGCGGAGAGCACCGTAAGCATGCTGGTGGTGGCGCGTCTGGTCGATCGAACCCGGATCCGCCGTTCCGGCGTTCCGGTCGACGTGATCCAGCGCACCTTGGCCGCCTATCGGAACGCAAGCCAACCCGTTCATGCCGTGATTCGAGCTTTGGAGCGGGCTGTGGAAATCGCCCTAGAAGATAAACGAGAGGCCGCCGCGCACGGAGCGCGGTGAGTTGGTGAGCAGCGCTCTGCGCCCGGCGGCGTCTAGCGGAAGGTAGCCCTGCGCCAGCATATTGCGCAGTTCTGCCGTGGCTTCCAGGCGCCCGCCCAATCCAAAGAACATCGGAAGCGGCTGGCGGATTCGCACATTCCAGCCCGTCACCTGATTGATGTCTTCGGTGAGGAAATAATGATCCGGCATCATCGTGCGGGAGTCCGCCCAGCCGTAGCTGGAAAGGACGTGAGTCCCCGTCACCGGCAGCGTCTCTGCCAGGCTTAACGTCACCCAGGGACGCTGTTCCATCCGCAGCAGCGATCTCAGATCGCTCGCGCTGTTTGAGATCGCTTCGCGCGAATCCGCCAGAAATGTGCCCGTTCGCCCCGCCGAGACCGACGCCTCGGCGTGTTCGCCGAGCGCCTGCTTGACGGACCCGCCAAATCCGATCCGCCCATAGTTCCCGACGTCGAAAATGCGGCTGTTAGAGCCGAGATCCGGCAGCGAGTCCGCATTCGAAACAAATCCCTGCTGGCCAGACAATGTAAATGCCGCGTTCTCCGCCGATTCATGATAAACGGATGCCGAGTACGTCCGGCTTCCTTCTCTGCGGCTGTATCCCATTTCGAAATTCTGCGTACGCTGCACGCCCAACTGGCCGTTGGTGCGCGAAATCCGTGGCAACTGCGCCAATGCGGCGAGATCCTGATTAAGGGACTCGCCCAACTCGGGATTCACGCTGGCGCGGCCCGCCAGATCGAACGGCTGTGACCCGTCGCTATACCCGAACCGGACGGCGCCATTGCTTCCCAGATCATAGGTAACCCTCGCGAACGGGCTCACCCAATTGATCCTCTGTAAAATGCTCACCGATTCCAGACTCAATCCATACTCGAGCCGCAGATTGTCCGACAAGTCCAGCGAATCCCGCATGGCGAGCGATGCCGTCCGCAGCGCAAGGCTGCTGTCGGTTCCCGGCACCGGACCGCGGTCGCCGAGATAAAGCTGACGCACGGTGAGCGTCACCTGCGGACCGGTTCCATCCTGAGTGCGGGAATAGCTGGTCCGCAGCCCCGCCGCCGGAATCGCCGAAGTTCCGATATACCCGATATTCCCGCTGAACTGCACGCGGCTCGTGCCGTACAGCGAGGTCGCAAACGCAAAGGCGGTTCCCAGATCCTGATCGCTGCCCGAAGTGAACGAATCGCCGTCCCCGGCCGAAAGCTTCACCAGGCCGGTGGTATTCGAAAAAATCGAGCCCATGCTCCGCGCCTGCGCCGACGAAGAAGTCGGCAGGATTCGTAAAACCGGACGCGTGGATTGAGATTCGCGCAGCACCCACTTCCAGTCGTCGGTCATCAGCGTTCCGCGCGACTGCCCGGATGCGACTAGGTCGACGGTGCTGAACAACGTCGCCATATTGATTTGCAGCAGATTCTCTGATCCTGCGGCTACCGAAATATTCCGCCGGATGGCCGGCACAAAGCTGGCCAGCGTGACGCGAATCGAATACGATTCCGGGGAAAGCTGCCCGAACGCGAATTTACCCTGCTCGTTGGTCAGCGCCCGGCGGATAAGCTGGTCGTAACGGTCGAAAAGCAGAACGGTTGCGCCCATCTGGGTGATACCGGTAGCGCTCTTGACTTGCCCGTAAATCCCGCCGGAAAGAGCGGGAGGGGAACCGGCGAACGCCCACGGCGCCATCAGGAGCGCAGCTCCTGTGTAAAAGTGGAGCGCAGCTCCTGTGTAAAAGTGGAGCGCCGCTCCTGTGTAAAAGCCGAGTTTAGTCAAAGGCGTCCGCATCAACCGGCACTGCCCACTGCCCTATGTTACCGTAAACGTGGCGGTTGGCGTCAGCGTCTGGTTCCGCTTCTTGTCCACCACCTTGATCTTCAACGTGTATGTTCCCGGGGCCAGATCCTTCAACGGAAGAAGCTTTTCCACAGTCACCTGCGACGCTCCGCCCGGAAGCGCGGCCACGTCTTCGCTGAATTCGAACACTTTCTCGTTCGATCCAGCCTTGACGATCTCGTATTGAATCGATCCGCTCGGCTTCTTGGTCTGCTCGTCCATCTCGAAGTTATAGAGCTGGAAGTAAATCCCCAGTCTTTCCCCTTGCTTGAACGTGTCTCCCAAGCGGGGCCGCACCTTAGACGTGCCGATCACGAATGGACCCGTCCCAATGTTCTTGGTCGGAACCTTCTCAATCATGTCCGCCAGAATCAGGGAACTGATGCCCAATTGGTCATCCTCGATGTGGGGAACGTCCAGCGCCATCTCGAACGTCGTCTGATTGCCGCCCACCACGTCTTTCGCGGCGATATTCAGCCGGTATCGGCCCGGCTTCAGCGGGAGCGTTTTCTGGTAAATATCCCGCCGGCCTTCCACCGCCTGTTGCAGCATTTCCGTGGGAACCGGAACTTCGAGCAGATCCTCGAAATAGTTCGCCGGCCTTCGCGACATGGTCGTGATGCGTCCGTACAGGTTGATGGTCGCCTTCGATACGCCGTCCTTCTGCTTGAACTGAAGATCCTTGCGATCGAACTGAACCGTGATCATGGTCAATACGGACGACCCGGTGACCGGCACAAAGTCGGCCCTGACTTTCATCGGCAGCAGGTTGTACTTGATCGTCGAATTGACCGCTGCTTCCAGATCCTTGTACTTGATCGCCGGCGGTTTTTGCAGCTTCGCGAACTGCTCCAGGCGCGTGAATTCGTTCATGCTCTCGGGCAGCGGCGTATTGCCGGTGCCGAGATGCGTGCCGTCTGTACGCGAGAAACGCTGTGTCTTGTCGGCCAGTCCCATCTGCTCATTCAGCGTCAGTCCGGCGCCGGGAACATACAGCAGAGCGTCTTTTTCAGACGGGTCCATGGTCATGCGATACTCGCCGCTCATGGTGGTGTCGACAAATTCGATGTTGATGTCGCTTCCGACCCCCTCGATGTAGCGATAGCGCCACTTCTCAAACGGATACGTGGACGTCGTCCCGCCGCCTTCTTCAAAGGGCCGTTCGTAAGTGCCGCCGGAAGGATGGGATTCCACTTCGTCCGCCGGGCCGTATTCGATGTAGATCCGGCCGCGATCGGTTTTCCATCCCGGAATACCCGAGGCGAAACGCTCGTTCGCGTAGGCGATGCGGCGATAATGCTCTTCGCGGAATTCGTTTTCTTCGGTGTCCGGAGTCGGGTCGCGGCGCAGCCAGAATTGTTCGATGAACTGCTCGCGCTCCTCGTCCGTGGCGAGCGTTCTGAAGGCTTTCTTTTCCTCGTCCGTGATGATGTACACCACTTCTTCGTTGAGCCACTTGCGGTACGGAGTCTCCAGTTCCTTGCGGAGCTTTTCCTCCTGCTTCTTCTTCTGCTTTTCCGTCATCGGCTTGGCGACGGTTTCCTTTTTGGCAGGAGTCGCGCTCTTATCCGAAGACGGCGCCTGGGGCGTCTGGGCTCCCAGCGAAGCCACTAACCCAAGGACGGAGCAGGAAGCAAGCAACAGTTTGGACCGCATAGGTTTATGCACCTTCCTACCGATTTTACGCCTATCTTGGGACGCGAGCAATGGGCACATGGTTCCTGGGTTGTTCCCTACCGGGTTCATGCAACCCCGTAACCACCCGGTCCGCTTCCAGAGTCTACTAACTTCAACGTGTTGAAGGCGAACCCGCCGTCGCGCCTGTTGTGCCCGCGGCCACACTGGATCTCGCCTGCAACAGTCGCGATCGAGTGCCAGTGGGCCAGCGAAGAAAGTGACCCGTAAACTGCACATTCTAAAGTCACAATGCGCGGGATTGCTCCTCGCGGGATCGCTCCGCGCTCAGCCGGTCACTTTCGCCCACGATATCGCACCCATCGTTTATCGCTACTGCGCGCCATGTCATCGCCCGGGCGAAGCCGGCCCCTTCCCGCTGCTCTATTACGAAGACGTCCGCAAACGCGCCCGCCAGATCGCCGACGTCACCAAGCGCCGCTTTATGCCGCCCTGGCTGCCGGAACCCGGCCATGGCGATTTTCAAGACGAGCTACGGCTCAGCGACGCCCAGATCGCCAGGTTCGCCGCTTGGGCCGCAGCCGGCGCGCCCGAAGGTCCCGCCGCGGAAACTCCACCGCCCCCGAAGTTTACCGGCGGCTGGCAGCTCGGCCCTCCGGATCTGATTCTCGAAGCGTCGAAGGCCGTCTCGCTTCCTGCATCGGGAACCGACCTGTATTGGAACTTCATCTTCACCGCCAATACCGGCGCTCGCCACTGGGTCCGCGCCATCGAGATCCGTCCCGGCAATCAGCGCGTGATGCATCACGCGAATCTGTACATCGACCGGGCCCGCTCCGCGCGCCAGCAAGGCGACGGGTTCCCCGGCATGGATCCCGTCATTGAACGCTCTGTCTTCGATCCCGACGATGGCCGCTTTCTGTATTGGAAACCCGGCGGCATCCCCTATGCCGAACCCGACGGCTTGTCCTGGCGTCTCGATCCGGGAAACGATCTCGTGCTCAACGCCCACATGCAGCCGGACGGCAAAACCGAACAAGTTCGTCCGGCGATTGGCCTCTACTTTACCGAAAAGCCCCAGACGCGTTACCCGATGCTGGTGCAACTCGAGCACGACGGCGCTCTCCATATCCCCGCCGGCAACTCCAATTTCCTGGTCTCCGACGATTTCAAGCTGCCGCTGGATGTAGATGTTCTCGCGGTCTATCCGCATGCCC
The DNA here is from genome assembly GCA_035308605.1 of Bryobacteraceae bacterium. Classification (GTDB taxonomy): domain Bacteria; phylum Acidobacteriota; class Terriglobia; order Bryobacterales; family Bryobacteraceae; genus Palsa-187. The sequence goes on along the minus strand of DATGGL010000048.1, from coordinate 3,819 downwards.
ATTACCTGGGAAAAGTTCTCGAAGGCTACGCCACGCTGCCCGGTGGCGAGCGCAAATGGCTGGTCCGCATTCCCGATTGGGACAGCAACTGGCAAGCCGTCTATCGCTATCGCGAGCCGCTATTTCTCCCCAAAGGTACCGTTGTCTCGATGCGCTTCGCCTACGACAACTCCGCCGCGAATCCGCGGAATCCCAACCATCCGCCGAAGCGCGTCGTGGCAGGAAACCAATCGACGGATGAGATGGCCCATCTTTGGCTTCAGGTTCTGCCGCGCGGCGGTCGCGATCTGCGGCTCGAAATCCAGGAAGCGCTGATGCGCCATCGCCTGGAAAAATATCCGGCCGATTTCGGGGCGCATTTCACTTTGGGCGGCATCCGGCTGGCGCGTCTCGATCCTTCCGGGGCCGCCGCGGAGCTGGAACCGGCGGTTCGGATTGCGCCACAAAATCCGGAAGCCCGAAATCTGCTGGGATCGGCGTTCCGGGGCCTCGGGCGTACCGCCGACGCAATCGATCAGTTCCGCCTTGCCGTGAAGCTTCGTCCGGATTTTCAAAATGCCCGCTACAACCTGGCGCGCGCCTTAATCAAAACCCGGCGGTTCGACGAAGCGCTGGAACTTTTCCGCCAGGTCGTGGATGCATTTCCGAACGATGCGCAAGCTCGCAACGGCCTGGGCGAGGTTCTTTTCCAGCAGGGCAAATTCGCTGAGGCTCGCGCCGAGTTCGACAAGGCGCTCGCCATCGATCCGTCCTTGTCCATTGCGCAGACAAATCGCGATCGCGCGCTCAAGAGTGAGCAAAAATAAGCCGTGTTGATAATATCGAGGGAGACTTATGTGGCTCGTGCTGCTCCTGTTGATTGCGCAGTCGGTCGACTATCAGGCCGAAGGGATCAAGGCGCTCGACGCGAAACAGTACGATTCGGCCGTGGATTTATTCACCAAGGCCGTCGCGGCCGCGCCGGGCGACTACGTCCCGCACTTTCATCTCGCGCTCGCTTACAGCCTGCTGGGGAAAGACACCGAGGCGATCGCGCAATACAAAACCACACTCGAATTGCAGCCCGGTCTGTATGAGGCGGAGCTGAACATCGGAATCAGCCTGCTGCGCACCAAGAATGTCAACGGAGCGTTGCCGTACCTGAAAGCAGCGTCCGAAAAGAAGCCGAACGAGTTTCGTCCGGTGTCTTACTATGCGCAGGCGCTGCTCGACAAAGCTCAATTCTCCGAAGCGGAAGCAGCGTTCCAGAAGGCGATTGCTCTGAACGCGAAATCCGCGCCCGCGGAATTGGGGCTCGGCCAGGCGATGGCGCGCCAGGGCCGACTCACAGACGCGGAGCCGCATTATCAGAAAGCCGCCGCGCTCGATCCGGCGTACAAGAGCACGCTGCTTCAATTGGCGGAGCTTTACGAGCAAAAACACCAGACCGCTGAAGCGATCGCAATTTACCGGGGTTTCCCGGAAAATCCCGGCGCGCAGGAGCGTATGGGAGCGCTTCTTTCCGAATCCGGCCACGCCGCCGACGGAATCCCGGCGCTCGAAATGGCGGTCGGGAAGTCCCCTACCGCGGCCAATCGCGTCGCGCTGGCTCAGGCGTATGTAAAGAACAACCAGCCCGATAAAGCGGTCCCGCTGGTCGCGCAGGCGCTGGCAGCGGAACCGGACGATTTTGAGCTGCGCATGTATTACGGCCGCCTTCTTCGGGATCAACGAAAATTCCCCGAAGCCGTGGCGCAATTTCAGGCCGCGGCCAAACTCCAGCCCAAAGAAGTAAAGCCGTGGAATGAGACTGCTGGTGTTCTGATCGTTGCCGAGCAGTACCCGCAGGCGCTGGCGGCGCTGGATCGCGTGAAGGCTTTGGGCGGGGAAACCGTGGGGCACTACTACATGCGCGCCATTTCCCTGGATCATCTGCACATCCTGAAGGACGCGCTCGCCAGCTACAAACAGTTTCTGGACGCGGCGCAGGGCAAGTTTCCCGACGAAGAGTTCAAAGCCCGCCAGCGCGCCCGGATTATTCAGAACGAGCTGAACAAGAAGTAGGCGGGCGCAGACGACCCCAATCACCAACCTGCTCAGAACTTCTTCTCCCACCGTTCCTTCCACTTGCCATCTTGGCCCGCGAAAGTATCCGATCGTCCGCCCTACCCTGCAATCGAGGAGATTGAGTGCTTTTCCATCAAAGGACTGATCCCACCGAGCGCGGCATCCTAGGCTCCGCCGTGCGACGTGTGCGTGTGATGGATGCCCCATCGGAGCATGATCCGATCCCTCTCCGTTGCGGGCTAAAGAAACGGACTCTTCGCCGTGAGGGTAAATGAAGCGGCTCGGAAGGCCTTCTTAAAATGAAATCTTGCCTATTAAAAGGAGGGTTTGAAAACCCGCTTACAATCGTGCGCGGTTCCGTGCGAGCGGCCGGGTAGCAGAGCGTCGGCACCGAACCGCGACCAACAGGGAGCGGGTTTTACCCCTTTCACACAGACTCGACGGTGCAGAAGACGTGCGCGCAGCCGCCGCTATCGCCAATCGTCAATGACGTAAACTTCGGGACGGCTGTATCCCGGCGAATCGGGGCGGTGCATGGCGACGCCTTGCATCTGAGACCGGAATCCGTGAGCGAGCATCGCGCGATAGGCGGCGCTGCGGCCGAGGTTGATACCGGCTTCCACTCGATGCAGGCCGCGGCTGGCCGTTAAGCCTTCGCACGCGAGCAAGAGTTGGTCAAACGCCCGCCCGGCATTTTTCCCGGGCCGGACCGCGGCGAACTTCAGGTAACAAATGTCGGCTCCCGCTTCGGTTCCGGGTCCGCAATGACACACCGCAAACGCGTCAAGCGCATCGCCCGACCAAATCAGAACGGTGTCTCCCAGGTTCTGATTTCGAACCGACAGGATATCCACGCGAACGTCTAATCCGTCCGTAATCGCGCCGGTAACTTCCGCGCAAGCGGCGACCGCTTCCTGCCGCTGAGCTTCGTTGAGCTCGGAAAACAGCGCCGATTCCACTGAGGCCGGGCCGTCCACTGTCTTCGACATTACCGCCGTCAGAAACCGCGGCCAGTATCCGAACTTCTGATACAGATTGACGTGCTTGGTGCTTTGGGCGAACGTGAACAGTCCGGAATCTTTCGCGCCCCACTTATCGAACTGATCCACCGTCGGACCCAACAATTTCTGCGCGACTCCCTGATTCCAAAACTCCGGTTCAATCGTCAGCGGACCGAAAAACGCAACGCTGCCCCAATTGGTGAGGAAGTTCGACCCGATCACTCTGCCGTTCACAACGGCTACCAGAGACGAGTCCGGCGCGGCGCGCCAGCGCGTGGTGATCGGATCGCGGTCCGGCCACAGCGTCTGCGGATCCGGCAAGCCGAAGAACGTGCCGAACGCGACGCGGACAATCCTGGCAACATCCGGCAGATCCGCCTCGCGCATTCCCCGTACCGTGACATCTCCTGCAATGGGTGGACTCTGCGTCGCTGAAGACAAGCGCGCCTCCCGACAGAGTATACGTGATCGGGATGCTAGCCTGGGACTTTACCAATGTCCGAATCACAACCAAACCTTCTAAGCCCTCTTTCTATTCGCGATGTCACGCTCCGCAATCGGATCGTAGTTTCGCCGATGTGCCAGTATTCTTCGGTCGACGGCCTTGCCGATGACTGGCATCTGGTCCACCTCGGCAGCCGCGCCGTCGGAGGAGCGGGCCTGGTTTTCGTCGAAGCGACCGCCGTCACTGCGCAAGGCCGCATCACTCCCGGCGACATGGGGATCTGGTCCGATAGCCACATTGAGCCGCTCGCCAGAATTGCACGATTTG